>JAPPNM010000124.1 GCA_028873825.1 Gemmatimonadota bacterium
ACGAGGAGCTGCGCTTCGCGATCCGGGAGGGCGGCCGGACCGTGGGCGCCGGCGTAGTCACCTCCATCGTCGAATAGGCGGAGAGCGGACCGATCATGGCACGCATAGCGGGCGCCAGAGTCTTCGTACGGGAGTGCGCCACGGAGATGGAGCGGGTCACCTGGCCCGACCGCGAGCAGCTTCGCAACGCGACCTGGGTTGTGATTCTCTTCACGATCCTGGTCTCCATCGTCATCTGGATCATGGACATCGTCTCCAGGCTCGTCATCGTCGACTTCATAGTGGGGGTCTTCTCCTAGTGGGTTCGGGAGAGCTGGCGGGTTCGGACGAGCGCTGGTACGCCGTTCAGACGCAGGCCCGGCACGAGAACCGGGTGCGGCGCCTGATCCAGCAGGAGATCGACAAGGATCCGGGCCATTCCCCGGAGATCCGCGAGGTCCTGGTGCCCACCCACGAAGTGATGGAGATCCGGCGGGGCAAGCGGGTGCCCGTCACGAAGCCGCTCTACCCGGGGTACGTCCTGGTGCGGATGGTTCTGAACGAGCGCACCGAGCACGCCATCTCGGCGATGAAGGGGGTGCGGTTCGTGGGCCAGGGGGGCGATCCCCAGCCGGTCCGCGACGAGGACATGAACCGGATCATGGGGATCGAGGCCGAGGAGGAACCCTCGGGCCGGGACGAGATCCCCTTCCGCCCCGGCCAGGCGGTGGAGGTCATTCAGGGGCCGTTCACCGACTTCTCGGGAACGGTGCAGGAAATCTACCCCGAAAAGGGAAAGGTCAAGGTCGAGGTCTCCCTCTTCGGCCGCCCGACTTCCGTGGAGCTGGACTTCACCCAGCTGCGGGGCTTCTAGGAGGGGAGGCGAGATCGAATGGCCAAGGCCACGAAGAAGAGAGTCCTCGGGTTCATCAAGCTGCAGATCGTGGCCGGACAGGCCAATCCGGCGCCGCCGGTGGGGCCGGCGCTGGGCCAGCACGGCGTGAACATCATGGACTTCTGCAAACAGTTCAATTCGAGAACCCAGTCGCAGGCGGGCACGCTGGTCCCCGTCGAGATCACGGTCTACTCGGACCGCTCCTTCGCGTTCGCCACGAAGACCCCCCCGGCCTCCTTCCTCATCAAGAGGGCGCTGGGTCTGGAAAAGGGGTCGTCGGAGCCTCGCGCCGACAAGGTCGCGACGCTGTCGGTGGCCCAGGTGAAGGAGATCGCGGAGTCCAAGATGGAGGACCTGAACACCGAGGACATCGCGTCGGCCATGAGGATGATCAAGGGCACGGCGCGGGCGATGGGAATCGAAGTGGACGGAGACCTCACGGCCTGACGGAGGGAAGGCGTGCCAAGACGCGGCAAAAATTACGCCGGGGCCCGGGAGTCGTACGACCGGCTCGTCCGGCGGTCGCCGGCCGAGGCGCTCGGCAAGGTCAAGGAGATGGCCTTCGCTCGCTTCGACGAGAGCGTCGACGTCGCCGCTCACCTGGGGGTGGACCCGAGGAGGGCCGACCAGGTGGTGCGCGGAACCGTCGTGCTTCCGCACGGAACCGGCAAGTCCCCCAGGGTGCTGGCGATCTGCCAGGGCGACGCGGAGGCCGAGGCCGAAGAGGCCGGCGCGGACTACGTCGGTACCGGGTACGTGGACCGGATCAAGGGCGGATGGCTGGACTTCGACGTCTGCGTGGCGACGCCCGACCTGATGCGGATGGTCGGGCCGCTGGGCCGGATTCTCGGTCCCCGGGGGCTCATGCCCACCCCGAAGGCGGGCACGGTGACCTTCGACGTGGGCCGAGCCGTCGGCGAGATCAAGGCGGGGAAGATCGAGTACCGCGTGGACAGGACCGGCAACCTGCACGCGCCGATCGGCAGGGTGTCCTTCGACGTCGGCCTGCTCGCCGAAAACCTAGGGGCGTTCATGTCCTCGGTCCTGCGGGCCAAACCCGCCGCCGCGAAGGGCGCCTACGTGAAGAGCGTCTCGGTCTCCAGCACCATGGGGCCCGGCGTGTCCGTCGACCCCAACAGCTTCACGCGGAGCGGCTGAGTCGTGACCAGGGAACAGAAGGAGGCGTTCGTAGCCGAGTTCAGGGAACGTCTGGGAAGGGCCGAGGCCATCTTCCTGACGGACTTCACGGGGCTGGACGTGAAGGCCATGACCAGCCTCCGCAGCCGGTTGAAGAGGGCCGGCGGCGAGTATCTGGTGGTGAAGAACCGCCTTGTCAGGCGCGCGTTCGCCGATACCCGGGCGCCGGACATATCGCGGTTCCTGGCGGGTCCCACCGGCGTCGTCTTCGGACACCGGGACATCGTGGCCGCCGCCAGGGCCGTCACGGAATTCGCGAAGGACAACGAGGACCGGCCCGTCTTCAAGGTCGGAATACTGGAAACGGATGTTCTCGACCCGGCGCAGATCGAACGAGTCGCCGGGATGCCCCCCAGAGAGGAGTTGCTCTCTCAGGTGGCGGGCGTCCTGGAGGGACCCGCGGCGGCGCTCGCCGGCGCCCTCGGGGGCAAGCTCCAGGAGATGGCGGGCCTCGTCGACGCACTGCGCGAGGATCGGGAGTAGAACGAGAGCGGCAGTTGACACCACAACGCCCGGCGACACGGGCGATTCCAAGGGAGGGAAACGGAGAATGGCTGTGAATCAGGAGGAACTCCTCGAGACCTTCGGCAACATGACGGTGATCGAGCTCTCCGAGTTCGTCGAGGCCTTCAAGACCCGCTTCAACGTTACCGCGGCCGCGGCTCCGGTCATGGCGGCGGCGGGCGACGCCGCCGGCGAAGAGGCCGGCGCCGAGGAACAGCACGAGTTCGACGTGGTGCTCGAATCCTTCGGGTCCAAGAAGATCCAGGTCATCAAGGTCATCAGGCAGATCACCAGCCTGGGCCTGAAGGAGGCCAAGGACCTCGTGGACAATGCGCCGAGTCCGGTGAGGGAAGCGGTCGGCAAGGACGAGGCCGAAGACATCCGGAGCAAGCTCGAAGAAGTGGGCGCCACCGTCGTCGTCAAATAGGTTGCCGCCTCGTCGCGGCGCGGCTCCGGCGCCAGGCGGCGGCCGGACCGGAGCCGCTGGAAGGTCCTGGCCCGGATTCGTCGCCGGCGTGCGCTCGCGTGCCGGGCCGGCGTGCATCCCGGCGCCCCGGCTCATGTCCATAACCACCATGGGGAAGCGGTCCATTGGCTAGTCAGAACGGTATCATCGAGGGGGCCCGGCCGGTCGTGAGCTTCGCGAAGCTCCACGCGGCCATGCCCATGCCCAACCTGCTCGACGTACAGACCCGCTCCTTCCGGAAGCTGGTGGACACCGCGGAACCGGAGGCGGAGAGCTGGGACTTCTGCCTCGACCGCGTGTTCCGCGACATATTCCCGGTCACCGACGTGAACGGGGACCTGTCGCTGGAGTACGTCTCGTGCTCCCTGGGCGAGCCCAAGTACTCCGAAAAGGAGTGCGTCGAACGCGACATGACCTACGCCGCGCCGCTGAAGGCGACGTTGCGCCTGGTCATCTTCGAGAAGTCGGGGCGGCAGAAGCGCCGCGCCGACACGATAGTCGAGAAGGAGGTCTACCTCGGGGACCTTCCGCTGCTCACCCCCCTGGGCACCTTCGTCGTCAACGGTGCGGAACGGGTGGTCGTGAGCCAGCTGCACCGCTCTCCGGGCGTCGTGTTCGAGGAGGACATCCATCCCAACGGCAGGCGGCTCAACAAGGCACGGATCATCCCCTTCAGGGGTTCCTGGGTCGAGTTCACGATCGACATCAACGACATCTGCTACGTCCATATCGACAAGAAGAAGAAATTCCCGGCCACGGCGCTCCTGCGCGCCTTCGGGTACGACGGCGACGCCGAGATATACCGGCTCTTCTTCGAGGCGCGGGCGGCCCCGGTGCCCGGCCCCGACGACGATGTGCGCGAGCTGCTGGGGGCGGTCGTCGCGGAAGACGTCGTCGATCCGGAAACGGGCGAGATCCTCGTCGAGGAGGGCGCCGAGCTCGACGAGGACGAAGTGCTCCTCCTCCGGCGGAGCGGACTGGAGCAGGTCATGGTCTACCGGTCCGTCCACCAGGGCCGGGGCGGGCGGCCCGGCGAGAGCCCGATCGTCAAGAACACGCTGAGAAAGGACCCGACGGGCGGAGAGGAGGAGGCGCTCCACGCCATCTACTCGCTGCTGCGTCCCGGCGAAGCGCCCAACGTCGCCACGGCCCGCGCCGCTCTGGAACGGGTCTTCTTCGATCCGCGGCGGTACGACCTGGGGCGGGTCGGCCGATACAAGATCAACCAGCGCCTCGGGCTCGACGTGCCGGCGTCCGAGTCGGTGCTCACAAAGGAGGATTTCGTTTCGATCCTGCGGTACCTGATCGAGCTCAGCGAGGGCAGGGGACGGATCGACGACATCGACCATCTCGGGAACCGGCGCGTGCGGACGGTCGGGGAGCTCGTGGCCAACCAGTTTTCCGTAGGCCTTTCGCGGATGGCGCGCCTGGTCAAGGAGCGGATGTCGATCAACACCGATCCCAGGAAGATCAACATCGACGACCTGGTGAACGCCCGCACGGTCTCCGCCGTCATCCAGGCGTTCTTCGGCTCCTCCCAGCTCAGCCAGTTCATGGACCAGACCAATCCGCTGGCGGAGCTGACCCACAAACGGCGGCTCTCCGCCCTGGGCCCGGGGGGACTGACCCGCGAGCGCGCCGGCTTCGAGGTGAGGGACGTACACTATTCGCACTACGGCCGCATGTGTCCCATCGAGACGCCGGAGGGTCCCAACATCGGCCTGATCACCTCCCTGACCACATTCTCCCGGGTCAACGACCTGGGTTTCGTCGAGACGCCCTACCGGCGCGTCGCGGGCGGCAGGGTCACCGCGGAGATCGCGTGGCTGTCCGCAAGCGAGGAACAGGAGGCCACGATCGCCCAGGCCAATGCGCCCCTCACCACCGACGGCCACTTCGTCAACGAATACGTGTTGTGCCGGTTCCGGGGGGACTTCCCGCTGGAGAAGCCGGAGCGGATCGACTACATCGACGTGGCGCCGGACCAGCTCGTCTCGGTGGCGGCCGCCATGATCCCGTTCCTGGAGCACGACGACGCCAACCGGGCGCTCATGGGCTCGAACATGCAGAGACAGGCGGTGCCGCTGCTGTACACGGACTCGCCCCTGGTCGGGACGGGTCTCGAGGACAAGGTGGCCAAGGACTCGGGGGCCGTGATCACCGCGCGCCGGGACGGCGAGATCGTACGCGTCACAGCCGACGAAATCGTCGTGGACACCGGCGTCAGACGCGGCGCGTCCCGCGAGCCTCTCGCCAAGCTGGCCCAGTTCGACCGCTACCCGCTGAAGAAGTTCCGGCGCACCAACCAGGACACCGCCATCAACCAGCGGCCGCTGGTCCGCTCGGGCGCCAGGGTCGCGGAGGGGGACATCGTCGCCGACGGACACTCGACCGACCGCGGCGAGCTCGCGCTGGGGCGCAACGTCCGGGTCGCCTTCATGCCGTGGTACGGGTACAACTTCGAGGACGCGATCGTGATCTCGGAGCGCCTGGTTCGGGACGACCTCTTCACCTCGATCCACATCCAGGAGCTGGAGCTGCACGTTCGCGACACCAAGCGCGGCATGGAAGAGATCACGCGCGAGATCCCCAACGTCGCCGAGGAGAGCCTGCTCGACCTGGACGAGCGGGGGATCGTGCGCGTCGGCGCGCGCGTCCGGAGCGGAGACATCCTCTGCGGCAAGATCACTCCGAAGGGCGAAACCGAACTGTCTCCCGAGGAGAAGCTGCTCACGGCCATCTTCGGCGAGAAGGCGAAGGACGTGAAGGACTCCTCGCTGCGCATGTCTCCGGGCATGATCGGCACGGTCATCGACGTCAAGGTCTTCTCCCGGCGGATCGACGACCCCCTGCTGGAACGCGATCACGGCGCGCAAATCGGGAAGCTCAGGCAGGAGGAGCGCGACGAGATTCGGCGGATCATCGAAGCCCGCGACGAGGAGCTCCGCGGCCTGCTCACCCGCCCCCGCAACCAGACGATCGAACTGTGCCTGAAGAAGGGCACCGTGGAGCCGTTCCTCGAGGCGGGAACCAAGGTGAACGCGGCCCTGCTGCGCAACGTGCGCCTCTCGGAGATCGACCTCTCGACCCTGAGGGTCCGCAACCAGGCCGCTAACGAGAAGATCAAGCGCCTGATCGACGAGGCGAAGGGGCGAATCGAGCGGGAGCGGGAACGCACGGAGGAGCAGATCGACAAGGTCTTCCAGCCCGACGAACTTCCTCCCGGCGTGGTTCAGCTCGTGAAGGTCTACATCGCCGAGAAGCGGAAGATATCGGTCGGCGACAAGATGGCCGGCCGTCACGGCAACAAGGGGATCATCGCGAAGATCGCGCCCCAGGAGGACATGCCCTACATGCCGGACGGCGAGCCGGTGGACATCGTCCTCAATCCGCTCGGCGTGCCGTCGCGCATGAACGTGGGCCAGATCCTGGAGACCCACCTGGGATGGGCGGCGGACAACCTCGGCTTCGGAGCCAAGACGCCGGTCTTCCAGGGGGCCTCGGAAGACGAGATCTCGGTGCTGCTGAAGCTGGCGGGCGTGCGATGGGCCGCATCCACCTTGAAGGCGGATCTGGAGTGGCCTCTGGAGACCCGCCACTACCAGCGGCTGCTCGACGCCGTGCAGTCGGACGCCGAACCCGGCCGGCGGGTGGGCGCGGGCGGATCGGGCAACGGAGACGGCGGGGCCGCCGCGGTGGGAATCGGCAGAAGCCTTGACGAGTACGTCGACGGGTCCGTCGAGCCGGGGGCCGTAGAGGTGCTGAAACTGGTGCGAGACTTCGTGGTCCGCGCCGGTGCGCGGGTGGCCGCGAAACGGGGCCGGCGGCTTCGGGACGCGTTTCCCGCGATCTGGGCTCTGGCGCTGCGGGAGCTGGCGGAAGGGGGCCTCGAAGCGGCCGTCCGGGAGCTGCTGGCCGGGGGCGACATCCTCGCCAACGGCAAGGTGTGGCTCAGGGACGGGCGGAACGGCGAGCGCTTCAGGTTCCCGATCACGGTGGGCGTCATCTACATGCTCAAGCTCTCCCACCTCGTCGACGACAAGATCCATGCGCGCAGCATCGGACCCTACTCCCTGGTGACCCAGCAGCCCCTCGCGGGCAAGGCGCAGTTTGGCGGCCAGCGATTCGGCGAGATGGAGGTGTGGGCGCTCGAGGCGTACGGGGCAGCGCACACGCTGCAGGAGATCCTGACCGTCAAGTCCGATGACGTGATGGGGCGGTCGAAGGTCTACGAGGCGGTGGTGAAGGGAGACAACCTTCCGAAGCCGGGGATCCCCGAGTCCTTCAATGTGCTCGTGAAGGAGCTCCAGGCCCTGGGTCTGGCGGTGGATCTCGGCCGGGAGGAGTGAGGAGGCGGCACGGCAATCCGCGTCCCGCTACCGGGCGGGACGCCAACGAAACGGTGGCATGCAACCCGCAGAACAAGATCCCCCCGGCATTCGACCGGCGCATCCGGTCCGGGCGGCTTCGCCTCGGCTCTTCACGATGTAATGAATACTTTCCATTATGTAATGTATAGTATACAGTTGCCCCTCGCAGGGCTTAGCTCTGCGTTACTCCTCGGGCGAATAGCGCCGCTATTCTCCCTTCGTCGCGCCTTGCCGGCCCGGCGCGTCGCCGCTCTCGGACGGCCTTAGCCACGGATTGCTGAACATGATCGACTTTCCCTCCCGAGCGAAGGAACCCCGCCTGATGGACTTCGACTTCATCCGGGTGCGGATCGCGTCGCCGGAAGACATTCGCGAGTGGTCGTACGGCGAAGTGACCAAGCCCGAGACGATCAACTACCGGTCGTTCAAGCCGGAGCCGAACGGACTCTTCTGCCAGCGCACCTTCGGTCCGGTCAAGGACTGGGAGTGCTCCTGCGGCAAGTACAAGCGCATCCGCTTTCGCGGCATCGTCTGCGATCGCTGCGGGGTGGAGGTCACGCTCTCGAAGGTCCGCCGCGAACGGATGGGCCACATCGATCTGGCCGTTCCCGTATGCCACATCTGGTTCTTCAAGACCCTGCCGAGCCAGCTGGGCTACCTCCTGGGGATGACGCTCAAGGACCTGGAGAAGATCATCTACTACGCGGCGTACGCGGTCACGCGGCCGGGCGAGCAGGACGTGGAGTTCCTGGAGCTGCTGGACGAGGACGAGTACTACGATCTTCGCGTGAAGGCCCGCGAGGAGGGCGACGACGAGTTCATGGCCGAGATCGGCGCGGAAGCGGTCAGGACGCTGCTGAGGCGGCTGGACTCCCCGGACGTTCCGATCGCCGAACACAACAGCGACGGCCGCGGGCTGGAGCGCCTTGCCGCTTGGCTGCGCGAGGAGATCCGGACGGAGACCTCGCAGCACAGGAAGAAGAAGAAGCTGCGCCGTCTCAAGGTCGTCGACGCCCTTCGCAACTCCGGTGACACGCCGGACGGACGGAACCGGCCCGAGTGGATGGTGCTGGACGCGATCCCGGTCATCCCGCCCGACCTGCGGCCCCTGGTACCCCTCGACGGAGGGAGGTTCGCCACCTCCGACCTCAACGATCTCTACCGCCGCGTCATCAATCGCAACAACCGTCTCAAGAAGCTGATCGACATGCGGGCGCCCGAGGTCATACTCAGGAACGAGAAGCGGATGCTGCAGGAGTCGGTCGACGCCCTCTTCGACAACGGCAGGCGCGCCAAGGCGATCCGCGGCCGGGGCAAGCGGCCGCTGAAGTCGCTCTCCGACATGCTGAAGGGGAAGCAGGGACGTTTCCGCCAGAACCTTCTCGGAAAGCGGGTGGACTACTCGGGCCGCTCGGTGATCGTCGTGGGTCCCGAGCTGAAGCTGCACCAGTGCGGCCTGCCCAAGGCCATGGCCGTCGAGCTGTTCAAGCCCTTCATCATCCACGAGCTGGAGAAGAGGGGCGAAGCCGAGACGGTCAAGCGGGCCAAGAAGATCGTCGAGCAGGACGACCCCAAGGTGTACGAGGTACTCGAGGACATCATCCGCGACCACCCGGTGCTCCTCAACAGGGCGCCGACGCTGCACCGGATCGGGATTCAGGCCTTCGAACCGGTGCTGGTCGAGGGCAAGGCGATCCGCATCCACCCCCTGGTGTGCGCCGCCTTCAACGCGGACTTCGACGGAGACCAGATGGCCGTTCACCTGCCGCTGTCCTTCGAGGCTCAGCTGGAGGCCAGGGTGCTCATGCTGGCCAGCAACAACGTGCTGCTGCCCTCGAACGGGCGGCCGGTGGCGTCTCCCACGCAGGACATGGTGATCGGATCGTACTTCCTGACGAAGCCGCCCCTCGAAATCTCCGACCTGGAGCCCCGGGCGAACGACGCGGCGCTGCCGGAGCGGGAGCGTGCCTGGGCCGACGGCCGGCTCGAGGAGCTCTACCGGGACGCTCCGCGATTCTCGACCTACGGGCAGGTGGAGATGGCGCAGGCCCTCGGCCGCGTCGAGTTCTCCACCCCCTGCTGGTACTGGGTGCCGGCCCGGGACGAAGCGACCGACGCCGATTCGACGACATCGACGGGCTGGGTGCGCACCACCGCGGGACGCGTTCTGTTCAACTCGATCATTCCGGATCCGGTCGGCTTCCTGAACCGGACCTTCGGCAAGAAGCAGCTCGGCGACCTCGTATTCCGCTGCTTCGACGAGGCCGGGCTCGCGGCCACGACCGAGTTTCTCGATCACCTCAAGGACTTCGGTTTCCGCTACGCGACCATGGGCGGGGTGTCGGTCGGCGTCGACGACCTCGAGGTCCCGCCCGAGAAGACCGAGCTGCTCGAAGACGCGACCGGACAGGTGGCCCGCTTCCAGAACGCGTACACGGCCGGCTACATATCCAACGGCGAGCGCTACAACAAGATCATCGACACCTGGACCCACGCCAACAACGACGTGGCCGACGCGATGGTCCAGCACCTGGAGCGCTCCAAGGGAGGCTTCAACCCGGTCTACATGATGATGACCTCGGGCGCCCGCGGGAACCGGGACCAGATGCGCCAGCTCGCGGGCATGCGGGGCCTGATGGCCAAGCCCCAGAAGAAGCTCACCGGCGGAATCGGCGAGATCATCGAAAGCCCGATCAGGTCGAACTTCCGCGAGGGACTCAGCGTGGTGGAGTACTTCATCTCCACGCACGGCGCCCGCAAGGGCCTGGCCGACACGGCCCTCAAGACCGCCGACGCCGGCTACCTGACCCGCAGGCTCGTCGACGTTGCCCAGGACGTGACGGTCACCGGGGAGGACTGCGGCACCTTCCAGGGCCTGGAGATGAGCGCCCTGAAGGAGGGCGAGGACATCATGGAGCCGCTGGCCGACCGGATCGCGGGGAACGTGGCGCTCGAGGAGGTCTACGACCCGATCGACGGCAAGCTCGTCCTCCGGGCGGGCGAGCTGATCAGCGAGGAGGCGGCGGAGGCGATCGAGGACGCGGGGATCCAGTCGGTGAAGATCCGCTCCGTGCTCAGCTGCGAGGCCGAGCGGGGTATCTGCCAGATGTGCTACGGCCGCAATCTGGCCACGATGGGACCCGTCGACATCGGCGAGGCGGTGGGGATCCTCGCCGCCCAGTCGATCGGCGAACCGGGCACCCAGCTCACTCTGCGCACCTTCCACATCGGCGGCACCGCGGCGCGAATCGCCGCCCAGAACCAGCGCAAGTCGAAGATCGCGGGTGTCGTCGCCCTGGAGCGCGTGTCGATGGTCGAGGACCGCGAGGAGAACCGGATCATCACTTCGCGCGAGGGCAAGATCGTGATCCAGACCCGCGAGGGCCAGGTCCTCAGCCGGCTCTCGGTCCCGTACGGCGCCACGATCCATGTCGGGGAGGGACAGTCGATCAAGGCGGGCGACCTACTCTTCGGCTGGGATCCCTATTCGGAGCCCATCGTGGCCGATTCCGCCGGGTATCTCCGCTTCGTGGACATAGTCGAGGAGCAGACCGTGCGGGAGGAGCTGGACGAGTCCACGGGGCGCCGCCAGATGATGGTCATCGAGGACCGGGACAAGAAGCTGCACCCGACGATCCAGATCCGGAGCGGAGAGTCCCCCGCGAGCGAGGTCGTCAAGGAGTTCATCATACCGGTCGGGGCCCAGCTCCTGTGCGGCCACGGAGACCCGGTCCGCCCCGGCGACAGAATCGCCAAGATCGGCCGCGAGGTCTACAAGACGCGCGACATCACCGGCGGACTCCCGCGGGTCGCGGAGCTCTTCGAGGCCAGGCGGCCCAAGGACCCCGCCGTCATCACGGAGATCGACGGCGCGGTGTCGTTCGGCGCCATCAAGCGCGGCAAACGCAAGGTTCTGGTCACGCCCAAGCAGGGGCAGCGCCGGGAGTACGAGATTCCCGTCGGGAAGCACATGCGCGTTCACCAGGGGGACCAGGTGCGCGCCGGCGACCGTCTCTCGGAGGGTCCCATCAACCCGCACGACATCCTCAAGATCCAGGGACCGCGGAAGGTCCAGGAGTACCTCCTGAACGAAATCCAGGAGGTGTACCGCCTGCAGGGCGTCAAGATCAACGACAAGCACATCGGCGTAATCGTGCGCCAGATGCTCCAGAAGGTCCGGGTGGTCGATCCCGGCGACACCGACCTGCTGGAGGGCGACCACGTGGACCGGCTCGCGTTCCGCCGCGTCAACGAGCGCTTGACGGAGGACAACCGGGAACTCGTCGAAGGGGGCGGAAAACCTCGCAAGCCGGCCCGCCAGGAACCGCTCCTGCTGGGGATCACCAAGGCGAGCCTCACCACCGACTCCTTCATCTCGGCCGCCTCCTTCCAGGAGACCACGCGGGTCCTGACCGACGCGGCGGTGCGCGGGGCCAGGGACGACCTGAGGGGACTCAAGGAGAACATCATCATCGGTCACCTGATTCCGGCCGGCACCGGCCGCCACCGCTGGTACGACGTCGACTTCGTGGTCGAGCAGGAATTCTACGAGGAGGAGATCCTGCCGCTCACGGCGCCCGGCGAGATGCTGCCCGGCGTGGGCGAAATGGTGGAGGAGGGGGTTTCGGCGGAGTAGACTCCTTCCCGCCATCCGTCGCGACCCGCGGCCCGGCGCCTCGCCGGTCTCGGTGCTCGCGCGGCTTTAACCACGGACTGCTGGCGCTACGCGCCTCTCACGACCCCTGTTCCTTCCGTATCGCGTACCCCTCCACCCTCTCAGCTCCGTGGTCGCCGTGCCGGACCAGGAGGAACAGGTCATCCCCGATCCAACAGGGGGCGGAGGGCCGCCGACACAGGAAAGGACCGGACCGGCCGGCCAGGACCCCGAGCCACCGCCCCCGCGGGCCGAACACGCTCCACCGGTCGGGGAGGCCCGACTCCGAATCGGACCACTCCCCCGCCCATAGATGGCCCTTGGCGTCCACGACCAGGGTCGCCACCGCGGGCCAGCTGTCCCTTTGGGGCAGCGACTCCACAAACGGTTTCAAGTAGTCTTGGCCGAGCAGCCCGTGGACAAAATCCCCCCGGCATTCGAGCGGCGATGCATCCGGGCTGGACCGCTCCGCTCACCTCTACGAACTGTAAACTCTGGTTTACATGATGTCACGTTTACTATACTTTTCGCCCGTTCGTGGCTGCGCTCTGCGTTGCTCCTCGGGCCAATAGCTCTGCTATTAGCCCTTCGTCGCGCCTTGCCAGCCCGGCGCCTCGCCGCTCTCGGTGCTCGCGCGGCTCTATCCACGGACTGCTAGGGACATGGCAAGCGAAATCACTTGCCGCCTCCACGCCCGGTCCGCTCGCGCCGTCACCGGAACGAGAGGGGTGGTGCGGCGGATGATGCGGACGAGAGAACCGTCGCCCGAGAACTGGCGGATCTCGTTCCGGTCCCCGTTGGTGACGTAGACGGACGGAGGATCGCCGCCCACCGCGATGTGGGAATCGAGGAGGTGGAAGGTCTGGGTTTCGGGGCTCGCGGTCGCGGATCTCTCCCGGACCCTCTTGGGAACCGACCACCACTCCAGCCCGTCCCATACGCCGAGGGAACGGGCCGTGTACAGGCTGTCGATCCTGAGGAACTCGACGGACGGGTACCGGTACGTCTCGCCTTCCCCGGGCCTCTCGAACTGCGGATCGTACTGCTGCGCCGCCACTACGAAGGACCCGTCCGGCAGCGGCGTCCGGGCGTATTCCGCACTACGGTCCGGGAGAAGATCCAGAGTCCTCGCCAGGTCGGTCGGCCTCGTCCGGAGTACCGTGCCGGCCGTGTCGAAATACGTGACCGGACCCATGAAGTGGTCCCACACGGCCAGGGTATCCGGCGGCAGGTACTGCATTCGTTCCGGGCGGACGAATTCGCCCGGGCCCCGGCCCCTTCCCCCGATGACTTTGGAGAGCGGGCCCGAGGGTTCGTAAAGGAACACCCGGTGGTTGCCCTCGGACAGGATCGCGATGCGGCCGTCCGCCAGACTGGCGATGTCCCTCACCTTCCAGATGTTGGCCCCGGCGTCGGATCCGGCCCCGCCGAGGACGAACTCGGGCTCTTCGCCGAGGGTCCAGAACGCTCCCGGCGGATGCTCGGGTTCGTGGTTCTCCACGATCTCGACGCCCGCCGAGTCCCTCACCGTGACGGCGGTTCCGTCGGCGAAGCCGGACGTGGACCGTCCGCCGTCGCATCCGGTGGACGCGACGGCGGCCGAGAGGATCAGCGCGGAAGGCACACCGGCGTGCTGGCGACGACCCGTTCCGGGGCCGGCTCTCCATTCGAGGCGGAGCACGAGACCGTCAGCCGGCTTCCGCCGGGCGCGAAGCGCGTGCGGCGAGCGCAGCACCGAGGTCCGCGCGGACGTCCCGCCATCCGGGCACGGGTACGTCCCACCTTCCCCGGGAGGCTCCCAGGTCCGACATCTCGCCGCTGCCCCATTTGACATTCCCGGATTTCCTGCTACCTTTCCCAGGCTGTCCAGGAAACCCTTGGAGGGTCGGCCTCCGGGACGGCTCGGGCGCGCTTGACACGACCAGGCGCGCCCTTGTTCGCCCCGGAGGCCGGTTTTGGCCCGCCCCCGGACAGAGGAACCCCACGAGGAACGAATTTCGCCTCCGATGCCTACGCTCAACCAGCTGGTGCGGAAGGGGCGCGCGCGGCTCAGGAAGAAAAATAAGGCGCCCGCGCTCCAGAAGAACCCCCAGAAGCGGGGGGTCTGCACCCGCGTGTACACCACCACCCCGAAGAAGCCCAATTCCGCGTTGCGGAAGGTGGCCCGCGTTCGTCTCACGAACGGCTACGAGGTCACGGCCTACATCGGGGGCGAGGGTCACAACCTCCAGGAGCACTCCATAGTGCTGATCCGGGGGGGGCGGGTGCGGGATCTGCCGGGGGTTCGGTACCACATCGTTCGTGGCACGCTCGACACGTCGGGGGTGTCGGTGCGCAAGCAGGGGCGGTCCAAGTACGGAGCCAAGCGGCCGAAGTAGGCCGGGCGCTATTGGAGTTGCCGCGATGAGCCGCCGAACCCGAGCGATACGCCGCGAGATTCCGGGCGACCCCCGCTACGGTTCCCCGATCTGCCAGAAGTTCATCAACGGGCTCATGCTGAAGGGGAACAAGTCGCTGGCGGAGCGGATCTTCTACGATGCGATGGACATCGTCGAGGTGAAGGCCGACCAGCCCTCGATCAACGTCTTCCAGCAGGCGCTCGCCAACGCGAAGCCGGCCCTCGAGGTCAAGAGCAGGCGCGTGGGGGGCGCCACCTACCAGGTCCCCATCGAGGTGAGGCCCGAGCGGCGCCAGACGCTGGCGATCAAGTGGCTGATCGGGTTCTCGCGGGCGCGGGGCGAACGGACGATGGCCCAGCGCCTGGCGGGGGAGCTGTTGGCCGCCAGCCGCGGGGATGGCGCGACAGTCAAGAAAAAGGACGACACGCATCGGATGGCCGAAGCCAACAAGGCCTTCGCGCACTACCGCTGGTAGGCCGTCCGTTCCGCCGCCCCCGGGCGCCGGTCGGGAAGGGGGGTCTCCGGCGGGACAGCTCTTTGGACGGGCGCGCACGACGCCGAGTTGAAGATCATACACGTGAATATCGGAAATGCCCAGGCTCACACCACTTCCACGGCTCCGTAACATCGGCATCATGGCCCACATAGACGCCGGCAAGACGACGACGACGGAGCGCATCCTGTTCTACACCGGCAGGCTCCACCGCATGGGCGAGGTCCATGAGGGGGCCGCCGCCATGGACTGGATGGAGCAGGAGCAGGAACGCGGCATCACCATCACCTCCGCGGCCACGACCGCGTTCTGGCGCCGCAACGGATCCGAGTATCGAATCAACATCATCGACACGCCCGGCCATGTGGACTTCACGGCCGAGGTCGAGCGGTCGCTCCGGGTGCTGGACGGGGCGGTCGCCGTTTTCTGCGGGGTGGGCGGCGTGGAGCCGCAGTCGGAAACGGTGTGGCGGCAGGCCGACCGTTACGGCGTCCCCCGGATCGCCTTCGTCAACAAGATGGATCGCACCGGGGCCGACTTCGAGAATGTGGTCGGGATGATGCGCGACCGCCTCGGCGCCAACGCATTCGCCGTGCAGTACCCCCTCGGAGAGGCCGACCTCTTCACGGGAGTGATCGACCTCGTGGCCATGCAGGCCTACGTCTGGGACGACGAGCTCGGCGCCACGATCGTCGAGGTCGGGATTCCGAAGTCGCTGCGCGACAAGGTCGAATCACTCCGCCACGAGCTCGTCGAGGCGGCCCTGGAGCACCACGACGAGCTCCTGGAGAAGTACCTGCTCGGCGAGCCGCTCACGGAAGACGACGTGCGCCGGGCGGTGCGGGCGGCGACGGCCTCGGGCGCATTCTTCCCCGTCTTCTGTGGGTCCGCCTTCAAGAACAAGGGCATCCAGCGCATGCTCGACGGCGTGATCGACTACCTGCCCTCGCCTCTCGACGTCCAGGCGATCGAGGGACGGCCCCCGCACCGCGACGGGATCCGGCAGTCGCGCGAGGCATCCGACGACGCGCCCCTGGCCGCGCTTGCCTTCAAGATCGTGACCGACCCCTTCGTGGGTCGTTTGACCTACGTGCGAGTCTATTCCGGGTCGCTCCCGAAGGGCACCCGCGTATACAACGCCACCCAGGCCCGCAAGGAGCGGGCGGGGCGGCTCCTGCAGATGCACGCCAACAAGCGCGAAGAACGGGACGAGGTCTACGCCGGCGACATCGCGGCCGTGATCGGCCTCAAGAGCGTTCGTACCGGGGACACCATCTGCGACCCCCGGCATCCCATCATCCTGGAGGCGATGGACTTTCCGGAGCCGGTGATATCGGTGGCGATCGAGCCCAGGACCAAGGCCGACCAGGACAAGCTGGGCACCGGACTGACCAAGCTGGCCGAGGAGGATCCCACCTTCCGGGTGCACACGGACCCCGAGACCGGACAGACGATCATCAGCGGGATGGGCGAGCTCCACCTGGAGATCATCGTCGACCGCCTGCGGCGCGAGTTTTCGGTGGACGCCAACGTGGGCCGCCCGCAGGTGGCGTTCCGCGAGACGATCAGGAAGGCGGCGTCGGGGGTCGAGGGCAGGTTCGTGCGGCAGACGGGAGGCCGGGGCCAGTACGGGCACGTGGTCATCGAGGTCGAGCCCGGCGAATCCGGATCCGGCTTCGTCTTCGACGACCGCGTCAAGGGCGGCGCCATCCCCCGCGACTACGTTCCAGCGGTGGAACGCGGCGTTCGCGAGGCCCTGCACTCCGGCGTCGTGGCGGGCTACCCGGTCGTCGACGTCAGGGTTGCGCTCCTGGACGGCTCGCATCACGACGTCGACTCGAGCGAGATGGCGTTCCGGATTGCCGGTTCGCTCGCGTTGAAGGAGGGTCTCGGGCGGGCCGATCCGGTCCTCCTGGAGCCGGTCATGGACGTCGAGGTGGTCACGCCTCACGAGTACTTGGGTGACCTGATCGGCGACCTCTCGGCCCGGCGCGGGAAGGTGGGCGGCATGACCGACCGGGGCGACGCCCAGGTCATCGGCGCCAGCGTGCCGCTCGGCGAGATGTTCGGCTACTCCACGCGGCTGCGGTCCCTGAGCCAGGGGCGGGCCGTGTTCACCATGCAGTTCTCGCACTACGAGGAAGTCGCTCCGGAGAAGAAGACCGCGAAGTCCCGGCGCGGGAAAGCCGGGCGGGGAGTCCTGGCGGGGGTCTGAAGTCCCCGCCCCGGCACACGGAAAACCAGACACGGGGGAAGAATGGCGAAGGAGACCTTCGAGCGAACGAAGCCGCACGTGAACGT
>JAPPNM010000071.1 GCA_028873825.1 Gemmatimonadota bacterium
CTCCTCGGGCGAATAGCGCTGCTATTCCCCCTTCGTCGCGCCTTGCCAGCCCGGTGCCTCGCCGCTCTCGGTGCTCGGGCGGCTTTATCCACGGACTGCTAGCACTCACCCGACCGCCTCCGCTACCACCCCACCGCGGACATCCCCGCCGCCCGCGTGCGATCCGGCACGGCCGTCCTGGCGGCCGCGATGTCCCTCACAATGAAAAACCCCTCCTCGCCCAGCTCCTGGTAGAGCGGCATTAGGAGTCTGCCGCTCTTCGGAGTGACCACTTCGCCGTGCCGGTCGTCGCCGATGACCTGGCCGGCGCGCACGAGCTGGAAGCTCCGGTATCCCGGACGGGTCGCGTACCGGTCCTCCTGGCGAATCGCGTGCCGGTACGTCATCTCCAGGACTTGCGGCAGGTGCCGGCACTCCCGCTCGAGCGCCACACGCCCGCGGCGGGCCTCGGGGGCGTCCGCGTCCGCCAGCAGGCCGGCCGCGCGGATCGCCAGCCAGACCGCGCTCGCGGCTCTCTCGCGCGCCTCCGGCTCCTCGTGCTGGCCGCTCTCGAAGACCGCGGTCGTGTATCCGAGGCGGTCGAGATAGCGGGTCAGGGTTCCCTCCAGGTGCACGTTGAGCTGCCGAACCATGGGAACGGGAATCGCCGTCACGAAGCGCCTGTGCGCCGACCGGTCGGCCGCCGTGCTGAAGGGGCCGCCGCCTCCCGAGGTGGAATGGAGGTCCAGAACGTGCACCGGCCCCCGCTTGCGGGCGGCGACCTCGTCGAGGACGGCGAGCATTCGGAGCAGCTCACGGTCTTCGGGCAGGACGTCGCCGTCGTTCGCCGACCGCATCCGGTCCCTCGCGTTTTCGATTCGGGACCGGGTCCAGGCCCGGTTCAGATCGTAGGACAGGAAGCGGCGGTTGGCGTCCAGCGCCTGCAGGTTGCCCGCCACGGCCACGAAGTCCCCCTCGAGGAGGTGGCGCCGCGCCCCGACCCGAACCGCGACCTCCTCCAGCGCCCGCACTCCGGCGGGCTCGTTGCCGTGCAGGCCGCCCACGCAGAGGAGCAACGGCCCCTCCGACTTCCCCTCCACCCAGCCGATCAGACCCTCCGGCCGCTCCCACCGCACACCCCCGCCGCCCCCGTCTTCTCCCATCCGGTCGATGTCCTCCCTATTCTCCCTGTAGCGCGTCTTCGAGAAGGTGATACGCCATCGGCATGTAGTCGGTCTCGCTCACCAGCCCCACCAGCTGCCCGTCCTTGACCACCGGCAGCGCCGACACCCGGTGTTTGCGCATGCGGCTGATGGCCTCGAGGGTGGGAGTTTCCGGCGCGAGCGTCACCGGATTTCGCTCCATCACCTCGCTGACCGGCATGTTCTCCACCTCGGTTCGGGTTCTGCCCTCCGACATCAGACGGAGGATCGAACGGTACGACACGATCCCGACCAGCCGGTGTTCGCTGTCCTCTATCAGCACGTGGCGAATCTGGCGGACGTGCATGAGGTAGGCGACCATCTCCACCAGCTCGTCCTGGTTGACGGTGGTGAGCGACGTGGTCATGTACTGCTCCACGCGCAGGTAGTTGTGCTTCCACCCCCCGGCCTCGTGCAGCTCCGCCGGTTCCCACCCGACTACGGGCGCGCCCTCCCGCTGCTGGCGGACGGTCGCGGCTGTCACCGCGGCCAGCCGCTCTCCCAGGGTGCCGGCGCTCTTCAGGTTGCCGAACGATCTCAGCGCCCAGTCCGCGCCGGTGACCCGCGCCTTCACCCGTTCCTCGAAGACCGCGAGATAGCGGTCCGCGTCGTCCCGGGCGATCGGGTATTCGCCGAGGCCCTTCCGGGCCAGGGGCAGGAGCGTGTCCAGAATCAGCCGGTCGGCGGGGCCGCTTTCGCCGTCGAGCCACGTCATGCCGGACCCCAGTCCCAGCCGGGACGCCGCCATGAAGTTCCCCTTCGCGTCGTCGAAGTCCATCCGCTCGGTCAGGTCGGGAACCTCTGCGGCGACTCCCAGCACAGTCCCGATCCACATGACCAGGTTCGCCATCTCGTCGAGCGTCGAGGGACCCGACGGCAGCGCGCGGCACTCGACCCGCAGGTGGGGCTTCCCGTTCGAAATTCCGTAGCAGGGCCGGTTCCAGCGGTACACCGTGCCGTTGAAGAGCTGCAGCGCCTTCAGCTTCGGCACGCCGCCCGCGTCGAGCACCGCGAACGGGTCCTCGTCTATGTCGGTGGCCAGGAGCACGCGGAACGCGGCGATGTCCTCCTGAAACAGCTCGGTCACCGACCGCTTCAGCCAGCTTCCGCCGAAGCGCACCCGAGGGCTCATCTCGCGCATGTGGAGGTCGGCGCCGCGGGTGTCGAGCGACTGTTGGAAGAGGGCGATGCGGGTCTCGGCCCAGAGCCTCCGCCCGAAGAGGAGCGGCGAATTGACGCATGCGGCGAGGATCGGGCCGGTGACCGCCTGGGCGACGTTGTAGTGGTGGGCGAACTCCCCGGCGGTCACCTGCAGGTGGATCTGGGCACTCGTGTTGCACGCCTCGAGCATCACCGAATCGTGCTGGATGATGAGCTCGTCGGTCCCCCGTATCCGCAGGCGGAAAGCGCCGGGACCGGCGGCGTTCATGGCTTCGTTCAGGGCGTGGTAGCGCGCCCGCGGGGTGATGTTGTCGAGCGATAGGTCCGACTTGGAGAGCGTGGGCAGGATGCCGGTGAGGATGACTTCGCAGTCGCGGCGCCGGGCCGCCTCGCGCACCCGCGCCACGTAGTCGTCGAGCTCCGCGTGCATGTCGGAGAAGCACGACCCCTCCAGAACGCGCGGCGACAGGTTCGCCTCGAGGTTGAAGCGCGCCAGCTCGGTGGTGAAGGGATCGTCGTCGAGGTCCTCCAGCACCTCGACCGCGACCGGGGCCGGCCTCCAGGCCGCGTCGACGAGGAAGAGCTCCTGTTCGGCGCCGAAGCGGCGGACGCCGGTCTCGATCATGCCGTCGGCCAGCAACCGCTCGAGAGCCTGCAGGTCCCTGAGCAGCGCGCGCGTGAATGTCCGGATCGCCTCCGGCGACCGCTGGTGTACGATGTCGACACCCATTTTTCCTCCGGGGCTTCGCCGGGAACGAAGCTCGTCCCCTTCTTCAGCGGGTGAGTTTACGGCGAAACGGCGGCCCGGGGAAAGGTCGCGATGGCCTCGAGGGGCTTTTTCGCGATCGCGGGCACCAGGGCGCCCTCCGCCGGATAGCCGGTGACCAGGAGCAGAAACGGTCGTTCGTTGGGCGGCCTGCCGAGGATCTCGTTCAGGAAGTTCATCGGCGAGGGAGTGTGGGTCAGGGTGGCCAGCCCCGCGTGGTGGAGCCCGGTGATGAGGATGCCGGTGGCGATGCCCACGCTCTCCTGGACGTAGTAGTTCTTCACCTTCGAGCCGTCCGGCCGAACCATGTAGCGCTCGGCGAAGATCGCGATCAGGTAGGGGGCGGTCTCGAGAAACGGCTTGTGCTCGTCCGTTCCCAGGGCCGCCAGCGCGTCCAGCCACTCTTGGGGAGCGCCCCCGCGGTAGAAGGCGCGCTCCTCCTCCTCGGCCGCGGCGCGGATGCGCGCCTTCACCTCCGGGTCCGAAACGGCCACGAAGTGCCAGGGCTGGTGGTTCGCGCCGCTCGGCGCCGTCCCCGCCGCCCGGATGCACTCCTCGATCACCTCCCGCGGAACCGGCCTGTCGCTGTACTCGCGCACCGTCCTCCGGCGGGCGACCCGCTCCCGAAACGCGGCGGCCCGGCGCACCATCTCCGGCGGCGGGTACTCGGTGTACGCGTCCAGAGGGACGAAGCCGGGTCGCGCCGGGGACCGGGCTCCGGAACGGGCGGTCAACCGCCGGCGCTCAGCCGGACGAAGACGCCGACCACGTCCCGGCCGTCGCCCATGGCGGCGAGCACGCGCCCGGCGGCGATGCCGAGAGCGCGGGACAGGAAGCGTGCGTTGACGAGCCCGACGACCTCCTCGTCGGACAGGGAGATCTCGCTCCATTCGGAGGCCGAACGGGCGCTGAAGCGCTCGTACGCCGCCTTCAGGAAGCCGGCCGAACCGTCGACCGGGACGTGGAAGTCGCCCGCGTGAACGGAGTAGCTGCGCGCGATCTTCATCCAGCGGTCGCCGCGGCGGCGCTGCGCGACCACCACGTCGGGGGAGACGCCGGCCCGTTTCGACAGGCGCAGAACCACGGGAATCTCCCTGGAGGACACGCCCAGGCGCGACAGCACCAGCACCTCGCTTCGCGGCGTGCCGAAGTGCACGCCCACCGCGCGCAGGAACGCCGTCTCGTCCTGGCCGCCCTCTCCTCCCCGCTGCCCCCGCGCGGCCCCGGGGGCCAGCAGGCAGAGCAGCAGCGCGCCGGCGGGAAGCCCGGTTGCGAACCGCATGGCTTTCGTGTGCGTCATCTGGCCGTACCTCTCGCGGCGTTGAAGAACCGGCGCCCAAGCCCGCTCCGAAGCGGGCGGCGAAGCGCCGCGGCCTGTCGAAATGTCACCGCATCGGGGTTCATTTTCCAGTCGCAGGGGGGGGCGGCGCCGGTTGCCGGAGCGCCCTCAGCGCACGCTTGCGGGCCGCGGCGACGGGCGACGAACCGTCGCTTTCGGCCTCGTCGAAGATCTCCGCGAGCGATCTTCCGATCGACCGCACCCGCTCGGCCAGCCGCCCCGGATCGCGGATTCCCCGCTCCATCAGTCCGAAGGCCATGGCCCCGCCCCCGTTTACTACGTAGTCGGGCGCGTAGAGGATCCCCCGCCGCCGGAGCCTCTCGGCGTCCTCGGGAACTTCGAGCTGGTTGTTGGCGGAACCGGCCACGATCCGGCAGCGGAGCGTTCGCACGGTGCGCGCGTTCACGGTCGCTCCGACGGCGCAGGGGGCGTACACGTCGCAAGGGGTCTCGTAGACCTCGCGCCGGTCCACGGTGGTCCCTCCGCACTCCCGCGCCACCGCGCGGGCGCGCCCGGCGTCGATGTCGGAGGCCATCACCTTCGCCCCGGAGTCGCCCAGGAGCTTCGCCAGGGGACGCCCCACGTCTCCCACTCCCTGAACGAGCACCGAGACGCCGTCCAGGCCGGGGGAGCAGTCCAGGTGCGCGACGGCGGCGGCGATCCCCGCATGAACCCCGGCGGCGGTGAACGGTCCGGGATCGGGGACCGGTTCGCCGTCCCGAACGCCGGCCACGTAGGGAGTGACGGTGGCGAGGAAGGCCATGTCCTCCGGCGTCGTGCCCAGGTCCTCGCCCACGCCGTAGCCCCCGTTGAGGGCGTTCATGACGTGGCCGAGCCGGGTGAAGAGGCTGCGCCGGGAGCTTCCCTCCAGTGGCCCCGGAACCGCCAGCACTGACTTGCCGCCGCCGTACCGGAAGTCCATCGCCGCCCACTTGTAGGTCATCCCCTCGGCCAGGCGCATCGCGTCGCGGAGTCCGGCCGCCGGGGAGCGGTACGACCTCAGGCGGCAGCCGCCGGTCGGGCGCCCCAGCGTGGCGTCGTGGAGCGCGATGAAGATCCAGCTTCCGGTCTCGCGGTGGTGCGACGCGACCACGCCCAGTCCGTCCCACTCCTCGATCAGCGACTGCAGGTCCTCGCTCACGGCGCCGGTTCTCCTCCTTGTCGTTTCGGGACGATCCTCGCTGCGGCACTCCCGGGTCCCGTCGTGCCGATAAGTTAACTTCCCGTCCAAGCGCCGACTCTTCGCGGCGCCCGCGCGGAAGGGGCCGCCGACCGTTGGCGGCTCTTCCGGCGCCCTCCCCGGACCGCCCCCCCCAATCACGAGAACCGGAAGGCCACGCCATGGAATGGATTTCGAACCCGGAGGCCTGGGTCGCGCTCGCCACCCTGGCCGTGCTGGAGATCGTCCTCGGGATCGACAACATCATCTTCATTTCGATCCTGGCGGACAAGCTGCCGAAGGAGCGGCAGGCAAGCGCCCGGCAGATCGGGCTTCTGCTGGCGATGGCGACCCGCCTCGCCCTCCTGGGCACGATCAACCTGATCATGAAGCTCACTGCGCCGCTCTTCGTCCTGCTGGGACACGCGTTTTCGGGGCGCGACCTGATCCTTGTGGTCGGCGGGCTGTTCCTGCTCGCGAAGTCCACCCGAGAGATCCACCACCGCCTGGAGGGGGACGACGAAGGCGCGGGAAGGGCGCGGGCCGCGGGCTACGGGGCCGTGCTGCTCCAGATCGCCGTGATGGACATGGTCTTCTCCCTCGACTCGGTGATCACGGCGGTGGGGCTGGCGGAGGACTTCGCCGTGATGGCCATAGCGATCGTGCTGGCGGTGGTCGTGATGATGCTGGCCGCGAACGCGGTCTCCCGCTTCGTCAACGAGCACCCCACGGTGAAGATGCTGGCCCTGAGCTTCCTGCTGCTCCTCGGCATGACGCTGGTCGCGGAGGGCTTCGGCCAGCACATCGCCAAGGGCTACATCTACTTCGCGATGGGCTTCTCGGTCTTCGTCGAGGCCCTCAACCTGCGGGCGAGGAGGGGAGAGCCGGTCCGGCTGCGGCGGCCGCCGAGGGATCCCGTCCCGGCCGAGCCGCCGGCCGGGTCCTGAGGGGGGCGCGTCCGCCGGACTCCCGGAAGTACGCCCGAGAGGATTCGAACCTCTGGCCTCTGCCTCCGGAGGGCAGCGCTCTATCCAGCTGAGCTACGGGCGCAAGGAGCAGTAATGTTCCGGGACGGCCGATCCGGGGTCAAGGGGAATGATCCAGGAGGACGGGCGTCATAAGCCGAGTTCTGTATCCCGCCTGGGCGGCGGGCCGGAATCATTTGTCTGGGATTCGGATCGCTCCGAACCTCTAGCGGCCTACCCGGGACTCGCACGGGGCAGGCGACCCCTTGTCCCCTATTTGGCCTTGCTCCGGGTGGGGTTTGCCGTGCGACCCCTGTTGCCAGCGGCCCGGTGCGCTCTTACCGCACCCTTTCACCCTTGCCTGTGTCCCTGGAGACCATCGGCGGTCTGCTCTCTGCGGCACTTTCCGTCGCCTCGCGGCGCCCGGGCGTTACCCGGCACCCTGCCTTGCGGAGCTCGGACTTTCCTCCGTCCGGCGAGCCCTGGGGACTCCCGGCGGCGATCCCTCGGCCCGTCCTCCCGGCCCATGGATGATCGCCCCGGACGGGCGCCCCCGCCAAGTCCCCCGCGCCGCGCCGGCGGTCGCCCGGATCCCGGCCCCGCGCCGTCCCGGAAGGGATCGTCCCCGCATCCGGGGGGCGCCGGCGCCGAGACGGAACCCGAAGCCGCTGGTTCGCCGAACCCGCGAGGGCCGGAACGGGCCATGAGAGGAACATGCGTTTTCGGCTCCGCGCAACCGATCGCTCCCCCTTGGAAACAAACGTCTTGACTCGCTTCGGATACTGTGTGACATTCGGAATGAAACGTCCCCAGTCCGGCACCCCCGCCACACGCGACCCGCGGATGGGATCAAGTCGAGTCCGGTTCCCCACAACCCGGCCGGCCGCGCTTCGGCCGGTGGCCCTCGGTGTCCTCGGATTCGTCCCCGCCTCCGTCTTCGCGGCCCCCGCCCCCCTCCCCCAGACGCCCCCGGACCCTGCGCCCGCGACGCAGGAGGCGGTCGTCGTCTACCTGGTTCGCCACGCGGAAAAGGCCGACGACGGGACCAACGACCCGCCTCTCGCCATCGCCGGGCGAATCCGGGTGCAGACGCTGAAGGCGCTGCTCGCCGACGTCGACCTGAACCACGTTCACACGACCGACTGGAAGCGCACCCGGGACACGGCCCGTCCCTTCGCGAGGAGGGCCGGGGTCGAGATGGCGAACTACGATCCGCGCGAGCTGGAGACGCTCGCCGCCGAGATCAGAGGCACGCCCGGACGCCACCTGGTCGCCGGGCACGGCAACACGACCCCCCGTCTCGTGGCGGCGCTGGGAGGCGATCCGCTGGGTCCGATGGACGAGCTGGAGTACGACCGCCTCTACGTGGTCGTGATACATCCGGGAGGGGAGACCGTCACGACGGTCCTGCGGTTTGGCGAGCCGTATGTGGAGGGGCGGGATTTTGGGCTGAGGGCCGCGCCGGCGAGGGTGAGGGGGGGTGGTAGGGGGGGTGGCGTCTGAGCGGTGAGAATGGTGGGGGGGGTGGGGGGAAGGGGGGGGGCGCGACGTAAGGGCGAGTGGCGGCGCGAAGGGTGGAATGTATGGTGAAGATTACATTATGTAAGGTGGAGTTTACAGTGTGGGTGGGGTGGTGAAGGGGGGGGTGGGGTGCGTCCCGTCGTCCAGAGCGCACGCGGCATAGTGATCCAGCCCGCCGCCCGCACCCGCTTGTCCCAACCTCCGCTCCCCCGGTAGGTTGACCCCCATGCAGCCCCAACCCGCCCCCGCTGGAAGGAACGTGACGCCGCCTGACATGCCGGTGTTCGGGCGGGTCAGCCTGATCGACGCGTCGGCGTTCGATGCGGGAACGGCGTACGTCTCGACCAGGCTGCCTCCGCTCGACGAATTCCGGCCGCACGTGTGGAGTACGGAGGACTACGGGGAGACGTGGACGCGCATCGTGGACGGGATCCGCGACGACGCGTACTTGAACTCGGTGAGGGAGGATCCGAACCGGGAGGGGTTGCTCTACGCGGGGACGAATCACGGCGTGTACGTGACGTTCGACGACGGGGGGTGGTGGCGGGAACTGAACCCGGGGCTGCCGGACATGCCGGTGACGGACGTGATCCCGCAGCACGACGAGCTGGCGATGGCGAGTCACGGGCGCGGGTTCCGGGTGCTGGACAACGTGGGGCCGCTCAGGCGGTGGGAGCCGGGGAGCGGGGGCGTGCCGGGGACGGCGGAGAGGGCCTGGTGTTGTTCGAGCCTGCGGTGGCGTACCGGTCAGGGGGCGGGGTGGTGCTGTCGTGGTGGGTGGGGGAGGGTGTTGGAAGTGCGGAGGAGGCGAAGCTGGAGGTGATCGACACGACCGGTCGGGTGGTGCGCACCGTCGAGCCTGCGAGAGAGGGGGATGAGCGGGACCGGTGGAGCGGGCCGGCGCTGCCGGTGGGGACCGGGTTGCAGAGGGTGCGGTGGGATTTGCGGACGGATCCGGCGGCGACGTTTCCCGGGATGATCCTCTGGGGGGTGAGGACGACGGCGCCGCCGGGGACGTACACCGTGCGGCTTACGGTGGGCGACGGGCACGAGATGACGGCGGTCGGAACGACCCAGGTGGAGGTACGGCGGAATCCTTGGATCGAGGGGGTGACGGATGAGGACCTGGTGGCGCAGTACGAGTTCGGGGTGAGGGTTCGGGACGAGGTGGACCGGGCGAATCGGGCGGTGATCGAGATTCGGCGGGTGAAGGGGGAGCTGGAGGAGCGGTTGGAGGGGGTGGAGGACGAGGGGTTGCTGGAGGCGGCGGAGAGGTTGAGGGTGGCTCTGGAGGAGATTGAGGGGGAGATCTACCAGGTGCGGAATCGGTCGAATCAGGATCCGCTGAACTTTCCGATCAAGGTGAACAGCCGGTTGGCGAACCTGCTGTCGATGTCGGAGAGGGGGGATGGGCGGCCGGGGGAGGGGATGGTGGAGGTGTTTGGGGTGATGGTGGGGCGGTTGGGGGGGTTGTTGCGTGAGTTGGAAGCCGTGTGGGAGGGGGAGCTTGAGGCGGTAAACACGCGGTTGTCGGAGCTGGGTGAGGATGTAATCGAGCGGCTAGGGAGGCGGATCGAGGTGGGTGGGAGGGATTGGCCTTCGTGAAGGGCAGGGTGAGTGGGCTGGTGGGGACGGGACTCTCTCCCAACGGCATCAAAGGGTGGATCCGCCTCAGTGGTCTTCAAGCGACAGAGACAAACGGACTTACTCCGGCCACCAACTCGCTTGTAGGCGCCCTACCAAACCGGAAGTGGCCACTCCTGGCCGAGTATAGTCTCTTGCACCTTGACGCGAGAAGACCCCTGTTGACTTCTGCCGGCAGCACGGCGTATAGTAGCCTGTTGCTTCCGTCACCACTACGCGCGACACAATGAGCCAAGAATACGAAAACGGATTAGAGAGACTCCGACGACTTCGCGACACCTATGCCCAGAGCGCGGCGGCACGGAACGAGGCTACAACTCGCGCGCATATCATTGATGTCCTGATCTATGAGATTCTTGCTTGGGACCGGCAGGTGGTCACGCTGGAGGACCATCATGCAGACGGCTACGCGGACTACACGTTCAAGACGCCAAATCCGGCCTTGATCTTAGAAGCGAAACGCGAAGGAGCGTATTTTGCCATCCCCCTCGGCAAGAACCGTCGAATCCAAGGCCTAAAGGCTCTGGCTCACGGTAATGAACCCCTGAAGTCGGCACTTAATCAGGTCGCCCATTACTGCCAAGCCAGAGGAGTGCCGTACGCCGCAGTGTGTAACGGGCACCAGCTGGTGTCGTTCGTAGCGACAAGACTCGATGGGATTCCTCCCCTTGAGGGCCGTGCTTTGGTATTCCCATCTCTCGACGACATGCTGAAGGACTTCATCGACCTGTGGCAGCACCTTTCGCCACATGAAATTTCCGACGAACGCCTACGGACCACGTTACTCGGCGACGTTAGTGCCGAGCTACCACCAAAGCTCGCCGCCGCGATCCAAGGCTATCCCGGAACCCAGCGCCGTAACGTCCTCCAAACCGAACTCCAAGTCCTAAGCGAACTGGTCCTTGAGGACATCACAAGACATCGGGATATGGAACCTAGGTTCCTCGAAGAGTGTTATTGTCCCAGCGGTGCTCTTTCCCAGTATTCACTCCTGAGCAAGCAAATTCTACAAGCCCGGTATGCGGCCCTTCATCATCCCGAGCATGGTGGCCCGACGACAGTGCAGGCCACCGACAAGAGAGGGATATCCCCTGATTTGCTTGCTGAGAGCTTGAGTCGGAGACCTATACTGTTGATCGGCGACGTCGGAGTCGGCAAAACGGCGTTCTGGCGCAATCTGGTTCTCGTGAATAGCGCGGACCTAAGAGATGACTCCATTATTCTGTACATCGACTATGCCGCGAAGGCTACAATGACTGAGGACCTTAAGGCGTTTCTCATTGCCGAGATCACGCGTCAGCTCAGAGAAGATTACGCCATCGATACTGCCGAAAGGGAATTTTATCCGAGGTGTCTACAACCTAGATCTACAGAGATTCCGTCGGGGCGTCTATGCAGACCTCCGAGAGACTGAACCGGAACTGTACCAACGAAAGGAGATTGAGCATTTGGAATCTCTTGTGTCTAGCCAAGATGACCACTTGCGCCGATCACTCGATCACATCGTGAGGGGGCGTAAGAAGCAAGTCATTGTCTTTGTTGACAATACAGACCAGAGATCGGAAGAGGTGCAGCAAGAAGCATTCTTGATCTCCCAAGAGATTGCGGAGAACTGGCCCACTACAGTATTTGTTGCTCTCCGTCCCACAACCTTTCACGAGTCACAAAGAGCCGGTACCTTGAGTGCGTATCATCCTAAGGCTTTCACGATTTCGCCGCCGCGAATTGATTTAGTACTTGAGAAACGACTGACCTTCGCGCTTAAGGTAGCCGGGGGGGAGGTTCCGAGCTCGCTCCTTGATGAGCGTATTGGGGTGAATCTGGCTAGGCTTAAGACAGTATTGCGGGTCTTCCATAGATCGTTGCAACGAAACTACTCGCTTTTGGAAGCAATCGACAATATTGCTTCTGGGAATGTTCGTCGCGCTCTAGACCTGGTTAGAGTCTTCTTTGGTAGTGGACACGTGGATACTGGCAAGATCCTGGAGATTGAGGGGGGCGGGGGAAACTACATCATTCCTCTTCATGAGTTTGAGCGTGCGGTCATTCATGGTGAGACTGAGTACTATGATCCGTCGAGATCACCTATTGCCAATCTTTTTGACGTCACTCACGTGGATGGGAAGGAGCATTTTCTTCTCCCTTCGCTCTTAGCTATACTGTTCGGCGCGTCAAGTTCAGGTGCGCGGGATGGATTTGTAGAGACCAGCCGCATGTATGAGCGTTTGCAAGGATACGGCTTTACAGTCATTCAGATCAATGGAGCGCTCTCCAAAGCGTATCGGTCTTCGCTTTTGGAGACCGAGGCGCGAGCGAGTGTTGACGGCGAGAGGCTACCGAATACGATTAGAATAACGCCCCTTGGCGCATATCATCTGCAAAAGCTCACCCGTCATTTCACGTACGTCGACGCAATGATCGTTGACACGACAGTTTTGGATCAGGCGGTACGGCGGGAAGTGGACGTGGTAAGGTCGATACGTGATAGACTGGATCGGGCGGAACGGTTTCGTGGTTACTTAGATTCCCAATGGGATGACTGTGGGCTCGGTGACGGAGCGTTTAGTTGGCCAGAAGTGTCAGATGCGCTCGCAGCAGATATCCGGAAAGTAAGGTTTAGGGTGCAGAGATGATGCTGGTGACACGGGGCGGCGGGAGTGTCGGTGGCGAGCTGATGCTGGTCGACGTCCTTTCGGTCTACGCGGGTGGGGTCGCCCAGTTGTTGGGAGCGAGACCGTCCGCGTATGCCGAGGCTAGCGCCCGTTGCTTAGCAGACCCTTGGGGACCTAGTCGTGCTAGGCCGGAGACGGCGCGATCGGAAGGCGAGGCGTATTGCGACGGAGCGTTCAACTGTCGGCAAAGGAGCGGTGGAGGGCCGCGATTATCGCGCCGGCCAAGGTTATTCCGCCCCGCCGAAGCCACCCGACCTTTTCCAGAATCCGCGAACGGCACGGCCTCCGGGGAAAGACGAGTGGGTCAGGGCGCAGTGGCGATGGGACTACGGGAACAGTCAATGGGAATGGGTGCGCGGTCGCCGGGGAACGTGATTCACTGCCTACCATTCTCCTTCGACAGGCCGAAACCTACGACACTCGGAGAGTAACCCACCCCCGTGACCGCATCCGCTCTTCTCGATCACCTGACCGACCAGGGCGTCGCCCGCCGCCTCCCCCCGCGACCCGGAACCACGGGAGCTGTCGCCGTCGGCCCAGTCGAAGTAGCTGGGTCCCAACGGCCCAGTGACACCTTCATGCGCGCCCGATGGAAGGAGCGCGTGCGCGGCTCGGCCATCCCATACCTTCTGATCGCCGACGACCCGCAACACACCGGCCGCATTCACGTCTTGGGACCCTCCCACAGCAACCGACCAATCCAATCGGTCAACGCCGAGCTCCTGGCGGACTCCCTCCAGCAAACAGCGAAGCTCCCGGCCTTCGATGCGATTCGCCGCATCGCCGACGACCTCACCCGAATCGGTGGCGACGGTCTGACCGTCAATGGACTTCTGACCCGCCACACCCTCGAGTACCGCTTCAAGGGCGACGCTGCTCGATGGGAGGCGGCCACCGAGGAAGTCCGAGCTATCAAGCCGTCCGAGTCGTGGCAACATGTCGTCCGCAAACTCGGTTACACGGTTCAGCAGCTCCCCAGGCGCGGGTATCTCGCTCGCCACCAAGGCCGACCGGTTGTCTTGATCCACCCTAAAGGGCAGGCCCGTGACCTCGCGCGGGTCGACTCCCGAGGCCGCCCACCCGAGGGTCTCCTCCTCTCAGACTGCGAGGCTCAAGGGGCTCAATTCGGGATTCTGGTTCAAGGCAGTCGCTTCCGTCTGTTCGACGCTCGCTCTGCCTCTCCCGCGAGTGAATGGCTCGAAATGGACCTCCGGCTGTTGGGGAAAGAGAGGCTCCCGTTCCTGGCCCTGCTCGCGCCCTCGTCCTTGGCCGGTGGCGGGTTCGCGGCCGTGCGGAACGAGGCCCGCAACTTCGGCGTCGCTCTCCACGAGCGGTTGGACCGCACCATTCGCCAGGACGCGCTTCCGGCCCTTGCGGTGGGTATGCAGCACTGGGCGAGGGAGCGCGGAATGGACCTCGGCAACGACCGGGAGCGGCAGGAACTTGAGCGTGCGGCGCTGACCCTGGTCTTCCGGGTCGTCTTCATCCTCTTTTGCGAGAGCGCCAGGCACCTCCCCATGGTCAATCGGACCTACGAGAAGGTGTCGCTGTCTTCGCTCGTCCGGGAAGCCCACGACACCACGTCCAAGCTGAGTTCGGCCTCTTCGGCGCTGTGTCCCGGTTCGTGACGCTGGTTCGGGCAATGCGAGATGGAAACCCGGCGTGGGACGTGCCGGCCTACAATGGTGCGCTATTCGCAGCCCGGGACTTCGACGGTGCCGAGTTGCTGGAACGTCTGGAGCTCCGCGATCCGGTGTTCGCGAAGGTGCTCGTCGCGATCGGCCAGGACCAGGAGACCCGGCGGGGGGCAGACTTCTCGACGCTCGAGATCGCTCACATCGGGCACACCTACGAGTCCCTGCTGAGTCTGAAGCTGTCGCTGGCCAAGAGGTCGGTTCGATATGACGCGAGGAGGGACCGCTACGTTCAAGCGCGCGGGAGCGAAGCAGCTGAGGTGAACCCAGGCGGGTTGCTGTGGCAGACTCATCAGGGGGGACGCAAGGCGGGAGGGGTGTACTACACGCCCGTCGAAATCGTCCGTCATCTGGTGGGGCGAGCGGTGCTTCCGGCCTACGAGCGCCATCTTGGCGAGGTGGCGGAGATCGCAAGGACGGATCCCGAAACAGCCGCGTCCCATCTCTTGTCGTTCGCCGTGGTGGATCCGGCCTGCGGCAGCGCGCATTTCCTGGTGCAGGTGGCGGAGACTCTGGCCGAGCGAACGGTACTCTTTCTGGCCGAGCATCCGCTTCCGCCCATCGTGGAAGCGATGGATCGCTTGCGGAGTGGAGCGTCCCCGGGCGTCGAGATCGACGACATGGCTCTGCTACGCCGCCTGCTCGTAAAGCACTGCGTATTCGGGGTGGACGTGAGTCCGATGGGTGCCGAGGTCGCCACGCTTTCTCTCTGGTTGGCGTCGTTCGTGCCTGGATTGTCGCTTTCGTATCTGGGACGGAACGTTCGGGTGGGCGATTCCCTGATCGGGGTGACGGAATCCAGCACGGTCATTGAAGAAGGCAACCTGTTTGCGGAGCAAGCTCGAAAGCACTTGGACAGGGCCACCGAGATTGTCCGGGCACTGGCTCAGATCGACGACAGGACACCGGAAGAGGTCTCGGCCAGTCGGCAAGCGGATCACGAGGCGACACAGGCGACCGCCGGGCTGAAGCGTCTGTTCGACCTTTGGACGGCCGAGCAATTCGGCCTCCCGGATACCCGTCAGCAAGTGGTACTACGTACCGGAGAAGTGATCGAAGGCAACGACAAGGACACGAGAGCACTGGTAAAGCGGGCGCAGAAGCTTGCGGTTACACACGGTTTCCTCCACTGGCCGCTCGCGTTTCCGCAGGTGTTTTCGCGTGAGCGACCGGGGTTCGACGTCGTCGTCGGCAATCCGCCTTGGGAGGAGGTGACGGTCGAGGAGCTGTCCTTCTACGGGATGTACCGGCCCGGGATCAACAGTCTGCCGGACGTGGAGCGCGCGAGGGTCATCGCAGCCTTGGTGGAGGAACGGCCTGAGCTCCCCGAAGCACTCAGGAGACGACAGGAGGCCTTGGAGTTCACCCGCAGGGCACTGGCGTCTGGAGACTACGATCAGATGGGTGGAGATCCGGATCTCTACAAGTACTTCTGCCAGAGATACCGGAGCTTGGTCCGCAAGTCCGGGTTCGTCGGTGTGGTGCTGCCCCGGACGGCCTTCAATGCCAAGGGGTCTGAAGGGTTCCGGGAATGGCTGTACGAGGGCTCCGCCACGCGCCGGATCGATTTCTTGCTGAACAACAAGAGGTGGATCTTCGACACCCATTCTCAATATTCGATCGCGTTAGTAGTGGCCGAGCGAGCTGCTCCACCTGCAGAGCACCGCATCGAGATCGCAGGGACCGCCCGGTCTCGGAGCGAGTGGACCCAGCAGGCCATGTCCGACGGGGTTCGGCTTGCGAAGACGGTGCTCGGGCCCCGCTGGGAAACGCCGCTGTTGCGTTCGCAGCAGGAGGCGGATGTGCTAGCCAAGATGCGTGTCGGCAACCGTTTCCCGGTGGGACCGAAGATTGTGGAAACATCAGTTCCCACCCACCCACCCACCCACCCACCCATTGGCGGGTGTTCCCCGTCGCCGAGCTCCATGAGACCGCCGACAAGAAGCTCTGGAGCGTTTCCGGTGCGTGAGCTGGATGAGACCAACGACAAGCGCCATTGGCAGCGCGGGGCGGAAATGAGGGACTTGGAGATTCTCACGGCTCCGCTTTGGAAGGGCGAGAGCTTCGATCTCTACGATCCGCACGGGGCGGGCGAGCGCACATGCCGCGTCACTCCCCAGCTGCTCAAGAAGGTACGCAAGCCGAGGCCGGGATCCGGATCGCTCCTCGCGAAGGACGTTTCTCTCAAGGTCCGCAAGCAGGCCGTCCTGACCGAACTGGATCGCGCCCGGGTGGCCTTCCGCGATGTGACCAACCGCACCAACTCTCGCACTGTCATCGGCTGTCTCATCCCGCCAGGCGTTTACCTCACCAACACGGCACCGTACCTTGCGTTCGTGGACGGAGAACCAATCGCTCAAGCGGCTTGTCTCGGCATCATGAACAGCCTTCCCTTCGACTGGCAGGCCCGCCGCTTCGTCGAGATTCACGTCAGCTTCTTCATCCTCGAAGGACTACGCGTTCCAGCCCTCTCCGCTGACGACTTCCAGGCCATCTCCCACGCGGCCGCCCGCCTCTCCGCCGTGGACGACCGATTCGCGGACTTCGCCTCTGCCACCGGAGTAGAGTACGGCCCAGTACCCCCCGCCGAACGAACCCGCCTGCGCGTCGAGATCGACGCACGTGTCGCCCGCGCCTGGAGCCTGACGAGAGCAGACCTCGGTGTGATCTTCAGAGACTTCACCGAAGACGCCGTG
>JAPPNM010000027.1 GCA_028873825.1 Gemmatimonadota bacterium
GCAGCCCCTGCTCGATCCGCTCCTGGCTCATGACCTTGTGCAGGAAGGTCAGGTGATCGCGGAAGAAGAGGATCGAATCGGGATCGAGGACCTTCGCGTCGGCCCCCAGCTTCTGCTCGAAGAAGATGGCGGCCATCGGGGTCACGTACTCGTGCGAAAACCGGATGTCGGTGCGGAAGAAGCCCGCCTCGCCCGGTTCGGTCGACGCGGTGCCGATGTGACCTTCGGCGGCGTCGACCACCCACTTCCGTGCGAAGATCTTCTCGCCGAGGGTCATGGGACCCCCTCCCTCAGCCCGCGGCGGCGGGAGCGTCACGCGGCCTCCCAGCCTCGCCATGTTGAACTCGAACAGCCCCCCGTACTCGATGATCTGCCGGGTGATGTCGTCCGCCCCCGCCGTGAATTCGCTCAGCGCGATCGGCTCGCCGGAGCGGATGCGCTCGATGAGCCCGAAGTCGGTCGTGGTGAGGATGCCCAGGTTCTGGCAGTTCTCGTTGTAGATGCGCTCGATGCTCTCGCTGACGACGACCTTGATCCCCGCCATCAGCTCGGCGTACGGGCTCTGCTCGCGGCTCGACCCCTTCCCCCGCCGCTTCCCCGCCACCGAACAGACGAAGCCGCCCGCCTTCACCGTTCCGCGTTCGATGGGCGCCTCGGTCTTCCCGTTTCCGCTCGCCACTTCCAGCCCCAGATAGGGAAATTCGCCCAGCGTCTCGTCGTAGAAGAAGCAGATGTAGGCGGGCGTGATCTCGTCGGTGCTGATCTGGTCGCGGAGCAGGGCCTGCAGGCCGGGGGTCAGCTTCGGGTCCAGCCCTTCGTGGAGCTGCCGCCGGATCAGTTCCGCGTCGTCCGCCAGAAAGAGGACGCGGCCGCCGAAGGAAATCTCCGGCGGCCGCTTCCGGACTCGCTGCGCGTTCTGCCCGCCGCTCACCGGCACCCGCCCGTCAACTGAAGTCCACCCCCACGATCACCGCGATGATGATCGCCGCCACGGCGACCGGAGCGACCCAGCGGATGAAGAAGCGCCACGCTCCGTAGTGGAACCAGCGCGGTTCGCTCCCGTCCATCAGCTCCGTCCGGGTCGCCTCGCGGGTCATGAACCAGCCCGCCGCCAGCGTAACGAAAAACCCACCCGTCGGGAGCATCCAGTTGGAGACGAAGTGGTCGGCGGTGGAGAACCAGCCGACCTTGTCCTTGAAGATCTCCATGGTCGACAGGATGCCTTCGCCCGTGAACGACAGCGCCGCGAAGATCGTGAACACGAAGATCGCCGCCCCGGCCCCTATCGTCGCCTTGTTACGGGCGATTCCGCGCTGGTCGATCAGGTACGCCGACACGACTTCGAGGAGCGAGATCGTCGACGTCAGCGCGGCCAGCGCCACCAGCACGTAGAAGAGCGGCCCGAGCACCACGCCGAAGGGCACCTCGCTGTAGAAGAGTTCGGGGAGCGAGATGAAGAGCATCCCCACGGTCGACCCGCTCACCTGTTCGCGCATCCCTGCCACCGAGAAGATCACCGAGAACATGATCACGGTGGCGATCAGCGCGATCAGCGTGTCGAGCGCGACGATGGCGCCGGAAGCCTTCACCACCGACAACTTCCGGGAGATGTAGGACCCGTAGGTGATCATCGCGCCCATGCCGAGCGACAGGGTGAAGAACGAGTGCCCGAGCGCTTCCAGAACCGCCTCCCTCTCCAGCTCGGCGAAATTGGGGCGGAAGACGTGGGCCAGGGCCTCGCCGGCGCCGCTCATGCTGAGCGCGCTGAACAGCATCAGCAGCAGGATGCCGAAGAGGATCGGCAGGAATAGGCGGGCAATCCGCTCGATCCCCTTGTTGACGCCGAAGTAGACGACGGCGATCGTCCCGACGCTGAACCCCAGCGAGAGCGCGAGCTGCAGGCCGGCGTTGCTGACCTGCGCGCCGAAGAGGTCCCCCGCCGACATCCCCGCCGGATAGCCGCCGAAGGTCCACCCCACGGTCTTGAAGAAGTAGAAGAGCGACCACCCCGCGATGACGGTGTAGTAGCTGAGCAGGATGAACCCCGCCAGCACGCCCCAGAAGCCCACGAGCCCTCCCAGCCGGCGCCCCCCCGGCCACTTGGACGCGACGGCCTCCTTCAGCGCCCCCACCGCGCTCTTCTGGCTCCGGCGCCCGATCAGCAGCTCCGCCATCATGATCGGCAGGCCGACCGCGGCGATGCAGATCAGGTAGACGAGGACGAAGGCGCCGCCGTTGTTCTCCCAGGTGATGAAGGGGAACTTCCAGAGGTTGCCGAGGCCGATCGCGCTGCCGGTGGCGGCGAGGACGAGGCCTGCGTTGGAGCTCCAGTGGTCGCGGCGCTGGCTCATGGGGGGTCCGTTTCGGGTCTGGGGTGGACGGGATTCGCGCCCGACTATACTACGGTCCCCGTTTAAGGGCCGCCAGCGGTGGCGGCCGGGAGGGAGTCGAGGGGACGCCCCCCGGGACGGCCGCCTGTTTCTTAGGTTAGCGGCTTGACGGGCTTGAGGTATGGCCATACGATGAAGTATGGCCGTAACGACCGTCAAGTCGACCTACTCGCTGGATGTCGAGTCCGTGCGCACCCTCGAGGCGCTGGCAAGGCGTTGGACGGTGTCCAAGTCCGAAGTGCTCCGTCGCGCGCTTCGAATTGCGGCGGCGACGACCGACAAGGGCGAGAACGCGCGCACGGAGGCGCTGAACCGCCTTCAGGCGGCGGTCCGGGAGCGCGGAGTCGATCTTGCGCAGTGGGAGCGCGATGTCGGGACGGAGCGCCTCGCCGCCGGGTCGCGGGTGGAATCGTCGTCGCGATGATCCACCTCGACACCAGCTTCCTCATTCGAGCCCTCGTCCCCGGAACGCGACAGGATCGCGCCATCAGGGAGTGGATCGCGGAGGGAGTGCCGTTGGCGATCGGCGCCGTCGCCTGGGCCGAGTTCGGCTGCGGGCCGCTACGGCCCGAGGAGTTGGCGCTGGCGGAAGGGATCGTGACGCGATGCCGGGACTTCACGCGGGACGACGCGGAAGGCGCCGCCCGGCTGTACAACGAATCGGGACGACGGCGCGGATCGCTGGCCGACTGCATGATCGCGGCGGCCGCGCTCGCCGACGGAGCCCCGGTGGCGACGACGAATGTCAGTGACTTTCGTCCGCTGCGCGATTCCGGACTGACGCTGGTTTGAGTCCCGAAGCCGTAGCCGGCGCCGTCCCCCCTTCTCGACAGCCGCCGGGTGCTTCCATATTAGTCCGGTCGGCGAACGAACGTGGCCTTAAACGAGGGGGAATCCCATGTCCCGTGCTTCGGAACCCATCGCGATCGTGGGCATCGCGTGCCGATTCCCCGGCGCCAACGACATCGAGTCGTTCTGGAGGCTGCTGGAGGAAGGCGGCAACGCCGTCACCGAACGGGCGGCGGGTTCCGGCGAGGGGCGTTGGGGCATGCTCTTCGGCGACGAGTCCCATCACAGCGAGGGATGCCGCTTCGGGGCCTTCGTAGACGACATCGAGGACTTCGACGAGTCGTTCTTCCGCATCTCTCCCGTCGAGGCCAAGCTGCTCGACCCCCAGCAGAGGATGGCGCTCGAGGTGTCCTGGCAGGCCCTGGAGGACGCCGGCATCGATCCTGCGACGCTCAGGGAGAGCCGGACGGGCGTCTACATGGGCATCAGCAACGACGAGTACCGCATGCTGGTCGTGGAGTCGGAAAAACCCGCCGATGCCGCGTCCTGCCTGTACGCCCTCAGCGGGACCAACCTGAACGGCACCGCCGGGCGGGTGTCCTTCAACCTCGGCCTCAGAGGTCCGTGCAAGGCGGTGGACGCCGCCTGCGCGTCGGCGATGGTCGCGATCAACGACGCGGTGGCGGATCTGCAGCAGGGCAAGGCCAGTCTTGCCATAGCGGGCGGCGTTCAGGCCATCCTCAACGGCCGCATCTACGAGCTGCGCGCGGACGCGATGATGTTGTCCCCGGCCGGGCAATGCAAGACCTTCGACGCGTCGGCGGACGGGTACGTGCGCGCGGAGGGCTGCGGGGTCGTCGTCCTGAAGCGGCTGGAAGAGGCGGAGCGGGACGGAGACAGGATATGGGCCGTGATCCGCAGCTCGGTGGTGAACCACGGGGGCACCGGCGTGGGGCTCACCGTTCCCAACACGCCGGCGCTCGAAGAGGTCATGCGGGACGCGCTGGCCGCCGCCGGGATCGATCCGCTGGACGTGGACTACGTCGAGGCTCACGGAACCGGCACGGCAGTGGGCGATCCGATCGAGATCGACGCCGTGTCCGGCGTCTACTGCCGGGGCCGCGCGGCGGACCGGCCGCTCCTGATCGGTTCGGTCAAGACCAACGTCGGCCATCTGGAGTCGGCGGCCGGGGTGGTCAGCCTGATCAAGGCGGCGCTGGCCGTGCGGCGCGGGGTGATTCCGAAGCACCTGCACTTCAGGAGCCCCAATCCGGCCATCGAGTGGGACGGCTTGCCGCTCCGGGTGACCGCGAGCACGACCGAGTGGCCGCGCCGGACCGGGGGGCCGCGCGTCGCGGGCGTCAACTGCTTCGGCATCTCGGGCACCAACGCGCACGCCTTGGTGGAAGAGTACGAGGGGCCGGAAGGGGCGCGGCCGGCCGTGCCGGGCGCCGGATCCGCCGACGTTCCCAAGCCTCTGGGGGCCCCGCGGGCCGTCCCCGTTTCGCTGCCCTCCGCGCCGCAGCGCACGCCGCCGCCCCGCGGCGCGGTCCGGTCCCGCGGCGCTCGCATGCTGCCCCTTTCGGCGAGGTCCGGCCCCGCCCTGCGCGAACTGGCCGGCCGGTACCTGGCGTGGCTCGACGAACAGGCCGCCGAGCGCTCCGCGGGAGGGACGCCGCCGCAATCGCTGCTTGCCGACGCGGCGTGGACGGCGAGCGTGGGCCGAAGCCACTTCGGCCGCCGCGCCGGGGTCGTGTTTCGCGACGCCGCGTCCCTGCGGGATGCGCTGGGGGCCGTGGCCGGGGCGACCGGCGGCCGGGAGGCGAAGGCGCCGGCCAGGGTGGCCTTCGCGTACACCGGCCAGGGGAGCCAGTGGACCGGGATGGGTCGCGCGCTCCACGAGAGCGAGCCGGTGGCGAGGGCGATTCTGGATCGGTGCGAGGAGGTGTTCCGGGAGGTGCGGGGAACCTCCCTCCTCGACGTCATGTTCGGCGGGGCCGGGGCGGCGGGCGACCTTGGGGACACCGCCTGGGAGCAGCCCGCCCTCTACGCGCTGGAGTGCGCGCTGACGGCGCTTTGGTCCAGCGTGGGAGTGCGCCCGGACGTGGTGCTGGGCCACAGCGTCGGGGAGATCGCCGCGGCCCAGGCGGCGGGGGTGTTCGGCCTCGCCGACGGAATGCGGTTCGCGTGCGCGCGCGGGTCGCTGATGTCCGGCATGGAGGCGGGCGCCATGGCCGCCGTGTTCGCGCCGCCGGAGAGGGTGGCGGCCGAAGTCGAGGCCTTCAACGCGGCGTCTTCCGGCGTCCCCGTGGGCATTTCGGGGGACAACGGGACCCACCAGGTGGTGAGCGGCCCCGCGGCGGGCGTCGAAGCGATCTCGGAGCGCTTCGATTCTGACAGCGTCCGCGTGGTGCGCCTCAACACCGCGAAGGCGTTTCACAGCGCGCTGGCCGACCCGATCCTGGACGACCTCGAGGCTTCGCTGGACGGCGTCGCCGTCGAGCGGCCGGGCGTGACCTTCGTGAGCAACCTGACGGGCTGCGCGGTCGAATCCGGCCGTCTGCTGGACGGGGCCTACTGGAGGCGGCACGCCCGCGAGGCGGTCGCCTTCGCCAGCGGAATCCGAACCCTGGCCGACTCCGGGGTGGACGTGATCGTCGAGATCGGCCCGCGCTCGGTGCTGGCGCCCATGGCGCTTGCCGCCTGGCCGGAATCGTCCCGCACTCCCTCGCCGCGCGTCCTGGCGACGCTGGCCGGGCCGCCCGGGGAAGGGGCCGGAGAGGGAGGGGGCGGCGACTTCGCGGCCGCGGCCGCCGGCGCGTACGAAGCGGGGCTCCCGATCCGCCCGGAGGCCCTCTTCGCCGGGGAATCGCGGAGGCGGATCTCGCTGCCGGGCTACCCGTTCCAGCGGACCCGCCACTGGCTCGAAGCGCCGAAACGCCGGCGCGGAGGCGCCGGGCACCCGCTGCTCGGTCTTCGCCACGATTCGGCCGGCGGCGAGGTCGCCTTCGAGTCGGAGCTGTTCGCAGCGGACCCGCAGTGGCTCGAGGACCACCGGGTCTTCGGCCGGGTCGTCGTCCCCGGGGCGCTGTACGGAGCCATGGCCGCTTCGGCGTCCGCCCTGCTGCGCGGCGGGCCGGTGGTCGTCGAGGACGTGCAGCTGCACAGCGCGCTGGTGTTTCCGAAGAGCGCCGAAGACGAGGACGAGGGCCGGACGATCCAGCTCGTCCTGGACGCGCCGGACCAGGCGTCCTCCCGGCGCTTCCGGATCTACAGCCGGGCGAGCGGCGGCGACTGGACTGCGCACGTGGAGGGCCGGCTGCCGCCGGGCGGCTCGGCACGCGGTCCCGCCGGGCGAATCGACCTGGAGGAGCTCGGGGCGAGGCTCTCCCCGGCCGATGCGGCGGGCTACTACCGAGCCCGCGCGGAAAGCGGCGTCGGTCTGGGCCCGTTCTTCCAGACGTTGCGCGGCCTCCGGTCCGGTCCGGGCGAGGCGCTGGGCGAGGTGAGCCTGCCCGAGGGGGCCGGGGGGAGCGGCCTCGACCTCCACCCGCTGGTCCTGGACGGACCCCACGGCGGGGTCACCTACCTGCCCTTCGGCTGGGAGCGGTTTTCGCTAACGACCGGGCAGCTCCCGCAGCGGGTGTTCTGTCATGTGCGCATGAGCGAGGCGTCCCGCGAGGCGGAATCGCGGCCGGGCGAGCCTCCCGAAGTTCTGACCGGCGAGATGCGCATCTGCGATCCCGACGGGCTGCTGCTCGGGGTCGTCGGCGGGTATGCGGTTAAGCGGGCGACCCGCGCCTCGCTGCTGTCGGCGGGCGAAGGGGTCGGCGATCTCCTTTACGAGGTCGTATGGCGGGAATGCGCGCTTGCCGACGGCATGCCGCCCGCGGACTTCTTTCCGGCTCCGGGGACGGTGAAGGCCGGAGCGCAGCCCTGGTCGGAGTACCTGGCCGAAGCGGGGGTCGACCGGGACGACCGAAACGCCCTGCTCCGGGACCTGGAAGAGTGGTCGTGGTCCTACGCGCTCAAGACCTTGGACCGGTTGGGCTGGGAACGCGTTCCGGGCGCGGTCGTGCATTCCGAGGAACTGAGGGAACGGCTCGGGGTCCTCGCCGAACACGGCCGCCTCTTCAGGAGAATGCTGGAGATGGCTACCCGGGCGGGCGCGCTCCGCGAGGAAGAGGACGGCAACTTCGTCGTCGAGCTGGGTTCCGGGGACCCGTGGCCCTCGCATTTGTCCGCCGACCTGGACGGGCATGCCGCCGTCATGCTCGGGCGGTACGCCCACGGCCAGACCGAGACCGGGCTGTTCCGCCGATCGGCGGCCGCGCTGCCCGAGGTCCTCCGCGGCCGGGAAGATCCGCTGACTCTCCTCTTCAGCAGCGGCGAGCCCACCGCGGCGGACCTCTACCTCAAGGCTCCGGTTGCGCGGGCCGCGAATCGCATGCTGGAAGTGGCGGTCCGCGCCCTGGTCGACGCTCTGCCCCGGGGAAGGCGCCTGCGCGTGATCGAGGTCGGCGCGGGCACCGGATCGGCGACCGCCTCCATCCTTCCTGTGCTCCCGGACGGCCAATTCGAATACATGTATACCGACATCTCCGCCGGCTTCTTCGCGGAGGCCGAAGCGCGCTTCGGCGACGGCGGCGGATGCATCGACTACAGGCCGCTCGACATCGAGAAGGATCCGGTTGCGCAGGGATTCGACCTGCACGGATACGACCTCATCATCGCGTCCAACGTGCTGCACGCCACGCGCTCCCTGGACGAGACGCTGGACCACTGCCGCCTCCTCCTCGCGCCCTCCGGACAGCTGGTCGCGCTGGAGAACCTCAGCGGCCTGGGCTGGATGGACCTGACCTTCGGACAGCTCGACGGGTGGTGGAGGTTCGCCGACGACTACCGGCCCCGCCACGCGCTCGCGAGCCCCGCGGTATGGAGGCAGGCACTGGGCAACGCCGGTTTCGAGGAGGTGGAGGTGTTGGGCGCGGACGAGGTCGGCGCAGCCGCCGTGCACGACAAGGGCGTGATCGTGGCACAGGGACCGGCGCGGGTGACCGAGTCTCCGGGCTCGTGGGTGGTCGCGGGTGGCGCGAGCGGTCTCTCGGCCGCGTGGGCGGCGCGGTTGGCCGGAGACCTGCGAGCCCGCAACCAGACGGTGGTGCTGGCGCGCCCCGAGGGAGCGGACGCCGGGCGGCCGGACGCGATCTCTCCGGATGCGGCGACCGCCGTGGTCGAGATGCGGCGGCGCGAGTCGTGGCGGTCGCTCGTCGACGGCCTGCCCGCCGGCGTTCCCTTCCGCGGAGTGGTGCATTTCGCGGCCCTGGACGGCGCCGGAGAGGAGGCCGCGGCCGAGGAGATGTGGCGGGACGTGACTCGCGCGGGCGAGAGCGCCCTGGCCATGGTTCAGGGCGTCGGCGACGCGGGCGCGACTCCCGAAAGGGGCTTGTGGTTCGTGACAAGCGGCGCGCAGGTGCTGGAGCGCGAGCGCGGCGGCAGCCTGGCCGGCGCGGCGCTGTGGGGCTTCGGAAAGGGCGTGGAGCGCGAGGCCGCGCACCTCAAGCCCAGGATGCTCGAACTCGACCCCGCCCCGGCGGCCCCCGCACCGGACCTCGCGAACGAGCTGATGTACCCCGACCTGGAGAACCACGTCGCGTACCGTCGCGGCCGGCGCACGGTGGCGCGCCTGGTACGAACCGCGGACGGGGCCCCGCGGCTGGCCCTCCCCGACGAGGCGGGGTGGGTGCTCGCCCCCGACCCGGACGGCGTGTTCGACAGACCGTACGTGCAGCAGCTCACCGAGCGCGCCCTCGACCCGCGAGAGGTTCGCGTCGAGGTCGAGGCCGCCGGACTGAACTTCTGGGACGTTTTCCGGTCGCTCGGGTTCATCGAAGAGGGACTGCTGGGCCGGGAGATGTGCGGGCGCATCGCCCAGGTCGGCGCCGAGGTGTCCAACGTCTCCGTCGGAGATCACGTGGTCGGAATGGGATTCGGCGCGTTCGGGCCGGACATGATCACGCACGAGGAGCTGGTCGCGCCCGCGCCCGGCGGGATCTCGACCACCGGGCTCGCGACGATCCCGAGCGCGTTCGTGTCGGCGGCGCTCTCCTTCGAGTTCACGGGACTGCAACCCGGCGAACGCGTTCTCGTGCACGCCGCCGCGGGGGGCGTGGGTCTCGCCGCCGTCCAGCTGGTGCATGCGGCGGGCGCGGATGTCTTCGCCACCGCGAGCGCGCCCAAGCGGGACTACGTCAGGTCGCTGGGAGTCAGGCACATCTTCGACAGCCGCACGACGGACTTCGGGGAAGAGATCATGGAGGCGACGAGCGGCGAGGGCGTGGACGTGGTGCTCAACAGCCTGACGAGCGAGGGCTTCATCGACGCCAGCCTGGCCTGTCTCAAGCCTGGCGGCCGGTTCGTGGAAATGGCGAGGCGGGACATTCTGAGCTACGAGGAGATGGCGGCGGCGCGTCCCGACGTGGCGTACCACATCCTGGAGCTGGACGTGGTGAAGAAGACGGACCCCGAGCGGGCGGGGCGGGTTCTCCGAGACGTAATGGAGCGCGTCTCCGCCGGGGATCTCGAGCCCATCGTTCACAGCCGCTGGCCGCTGGCCGAGGCCGGGACCGCGCTCAGCTTCATGCGGTCGGCCCGCCACCTGGGCAAGATCGTGGTTTCGGCGCCGCCGGTCGTCGGCGGTCGCCTGCGGCGCGACCGGACCTACCTGGTGACCGGCGGCCTCGGCGGAATCGGGTGCGCCGTGGCCGAGTGGATGGCCGAGCGGGGAGCGGGGGCGATCGTGTTGAACGGACGCCGCGGCCCGGACGCCGACGCAGAAGGGACCATCCGGGCGCTGCGCGACCGCGGCGTGACCGTTCGGGTGGAGCTCGCGGACGTCACCGACACCGGGGCGGTCGACCGGATGCTGGCGCGCATCGACCGGAGCCTGCCGCCCCTCGGCGGAGTTGTTCACAGCGTGGGAGTGCTCTCGGACGGGGCGCTCACCAACCAGAGCTGGGAGCGGTTCGAGCGGGTCCTGGCGCCCAAGATCCTCGGCGCATGGCACCTTCACCGGGCAACGCTGGACCGCGATCTGGACATGTTCGTCCTCTTCTCGAGCCGCGTGGGCGTGATGGGCAATCCCGGGCAGACGAACCACGGCGCGGCCAACGCCTTCCTGGACCAGCTCGCCGGCCACCGCCGGGCGTTGGGACTCGCCGGGCAGGCGATCGCCTGGGGGGCCTGGTCGGAGATCGGCGAGGCGGCGGAGCAGCGGGAGCGCATCGACCGGCGCCGCTCGGCGCTCGGTGGCCGCTGGTTTACTCCGCAGCAGGGCATTCGGGCCTTCGACCGGCTGGTGCGCCAGGACGCGACCTCGGCCGTGGTGATGGCGATGGACTGGGCAGTGTTCGAAGAGGCCGTGGAGCAGCGGCCGCCCCTGCTCGAGGAGCTGCTCGCCGCTACCGAGGAAACCGAAGCCGAGTCAGCGGCTTCGTCGCAGGACGTGCTGACCCGGCTGCGGCAGGCGCCGTCGGGGGAGCGCGGGGACGTGCTGGTTTCGTTCCTCCAGGGAGAGGTGCAGGCCGTTCTGCGGCTGCCGTCGGCCCCGTCCCCCACCGTGGGCTTCTTCGACCTGGGAATGGACTCGCTGATGGCCGTCGAGCTGCGCAACCGGCTCAACCGGGCGTTCACGGGAACCTACACGGCGCCCAACACCCTGGTCTTCGACTATCCGGATATCGTGACGCTGGCGGGTCACCTGGCCGAGGAGCTCGAGGAGGACGGCGCGCCTCCCGTCGCCGAACCGGAACCCGAGCCGGTTGCCGCGCCTGACCCGGCGGAGCAGCCCCGGGAAGACGGCATCGGGATCGTGGGAATGGCGTGCCGCTTCCCCGGCGCCCCCGATCTCGACGCATACTGGCGCCTGCTCGAGTCCGGGGCGGACATGGTCACCGACGGGCGGCGCGACGCGGGTCCGTGGCGCGGCGTGGACGGCGACCCGGAGGCCGCCGGCGACGCTCGGCATCGGGGCGCCTACCTCGAGGGCCTCGACAAGTTCGATGCCAGGTTCTTCGGCATCCATCCCATCGAAGCACGCTCGATGGACCCGAGACAACGCCTGCTGCTAGAAACGACCTGGCACGCCCTCGAAGACGCGGGCGTCGATCCGGAGACGCTGCGCGGCAGCCGCACGGGCGTATACACGGGAGTCGGAGACGGGGACTACAAGGACTTGGCCCTGGCCGCGGGCCATGCGCTCGGGTATCTCGGCGGCACCGTCAGCGTGACCGCGGGCCGGATCTCCTTCGCGCTGGGGCTCAACGGCCCGGCCGTGCCGGTGGACTTGGCGTGCGCCTCTTCGCTGGCGGCGGTTCACCAGGCGGTGTCCGCTCTGCAGCGGGGCGAGGTCGAAACGGCGCTGGTCGGCGGAGTGCACGCGGTGATTTCCGCCGACATCACGCACTTCCTGGGCCAGTCGGGAATGCTCTCCGCAACCGGGCGCTGCAGCTCCTTCGATGCCGCCGCGGACGGGTTCGTGCGGGGCGAGGGTTGCGGCGTGCTGGTCCTCAAGCGCCTGGACGACGCGCGGGCCGACGGCGACCGCATATGGGGAATCGTCAGGGGTTCGGCGGTCAACCACAACGGGTCGGCCGCCGCGCTGACGGTCCCGAACGGTCCGGCGCAGGAGCGGGTGATCGAGGAGGCACTGTCGCGGGCGGGGGTTTCGCCCTCGGAGGTCGACTACCTCGAGGCCAACAGCGTCGGGTCGGATCTGGGAGACCCCATCGAGGTGCAAGCCGCGGCGGCGGTCTACGGCCGCGGAAGGGATCCGGAGAGCCCGTTGCTCATCGGCTCCGTCAAGACCAACATCGGCCACCTGGAATCGGCGTCGGGCGTCGCCGGCCTCATCAAGACCGTTCTCGCCATGAACGAGGGCCGGATTCCGAAGCAGCTGCACTTCCGCGACCCGAACCCGCACGTCGACTGGGACCGGCTCCCGGTCCGGGTGACGCCGGAAGCCACGAAATGGCCGGCGCGTCCCGATCGGCCTCCCCGCGCCGCGGTGAGCGCGTTCGGTCTTTCGGGGGCCAACGCGCATGTGGTCGTCGAAGGGGCCCCGGCGGTGGGCGGCACCCGGCCCGCGGGTGCGGCCCGGACGGTCGATGTCCGCCTGCCGGAGCGGACGGGAGCGTTTTGCGACACCTTGGGCGAGTTCGGTCGGCGCGAGGCCCGCGTGCTGCCGCTCTCCGGCAAGTCGCGGCAGGCTCTGCGCGAGCTGGCGGGGCGGTATCTCGCTTGGCTGGAGCCGATCGGCGATGCCGATAGGGGTGCGGCCGCCGAGCCCCGTCTGGACGACATGGCCTGGACCGCGGGGACAGGAAGAAGCCATTTCGCCCACCGTGCCGGGATCGTGTTCCGCGACCTGGAATCCCTTCGCGCTGCCCTGGGCGCCGTCGCCGGGGCGGAAGTCGACGGCTCGGGTTCCTACGATCGGGGTTCCGGAACCTCACCCAGGGTCGCCTCCGTTTACACGGGCGAAGGCAGCGAGCAGAACGGCATGGGGCAGGAACTGTACGATCGCGAGCCGGTGGTGCGAGCCGTTCTGGACCGTTGCGACGCCGTGATCCGGGAGGAGCGCGAAGGTGCGTCGCTGCTGGACGTGATGTTCGGCCGGGAGGGCGCGGGCGGACGACTGCGCGACCCGGAGTGGGCGCATCCGGGGTTGTACTCCGTCCAGTGCGCGCTGACCGCACTTTGGGAGAGTGTGGGCGTTCGACCCGGAGTGGCGGTCGGTGACGGCACCGGAGAGCTGGCCGCGGCCTGGGCCGCGGGAATCTTCAGCCTGGACGATGGATTGCGTATTGCGGCGGCAAGGGGGACTGCGATGGCTCAGCCCAAGGCGCGCATGGCGGCCGCCGCGCCCGCGAGTGGCGGCGCGACCGCCGCCCGGCAGGATGGTCTTGCCGAGCTGGAAGTCGCCATCGCCGGTGTCGATACCCGTGCGCCCTCGCTGACCCTGATCAACCTGGGCGAAGGCCAAGCCATGGACTCCGGCCAAGCCCCCGATCCGGCCCGTTGGCTGGAACCGCGTCAGGCCCGCGGACTCCCCGGCCGCTGCAAAGACCGGCTGGCGGAACTCAATGTCCAGCTCGTGCTGGAGATCGGCGCCGGTCCAACTGCGGACCCGGTCCGGCTCGACAGCTGGCCGGAGACCGCGGTCGAATGCGACGCCGAATTCGCCGAGTCAGTGGCGAGGGCCTACGAAGCCGGCCTCCCTGTCTCGTTCGCGGGTCTGTTCGCAGGCGAACGGCGCAGGCGGATATCGCTCCCCGGCTACCCGTTCGAGCGCCGGCGGCACTGGATCGAGTAGACCGAGTCGGGCGGGTGAACGAATGTGCCGGGGCCCATGCCCCGCCGGCTCGCGACCGGGAGCCGGGGAGATCGCCCAGTCAGGCGGCCAGCCTCGAATCGATCAGTTCGCAGAAGCTCTGCAAGGAACCCATCCGGGTGCATTCTTCCGGCGTGAACCTGAGCCCGAACTCGGACTCCACGAGCCTGACGAACTCAACGCATACCAGGGAATTGATCCCGGCATCCTCGAATCTCCTGTTGAGATCCGGTTCGCGATCGAGGTCGAAATGCTCCTTGATCATTGACACGAGACGATCGGAGGTCGTGGACATCCTGGTTCGCTCCTTCTGAGGTGTGTGATTGCTGTTCGATGCCGTCCGCGCCGGGCAGCGACGCGCAGGATAGAGTCGGGGGAGCAAGGTAGCCCGCATTTCTCGCGTGGGCAAGCGAATGCGGAATGCCGCTTGAAATCCCGCATCCGGAGCCGCGCGGCGTTCTCAGCGGCCGCCCCCCACCTGCCCCAACAGGAACGCCAGCTCCATCGCCGCGTCCCTGACTCCGCGACCGAACGTCCGCCCTCCCGAGTGGCCGGCGCGCGGGTCATAGTCGAGGATCACCGGCAACGCCGACGCGCTCGCCGCCTGCAGCCGCGCCGCCATCTTTCGCGCCTGCAGCGGCGGCACCCGCGTGTCGAGATCCCCCTGCCTCAGCATCACCGCCGGATAGTCCACCCCGTCCAGCACGTTCTGGTACGGCGAAATCGCCCGCAGCACCTCGAACTCCTCCGCGACTGCGGCGTTCCCGTACTCGAGCAGCGCGGGCATGTTGTTGGTGTCGGTGAACCGGTTGAAGCGCACGAGGTCGAGGTCGGGGAAGCCGCAGTAGACGGCCCGGAAGAGATCGGGCCGGGCGATCATCGCGGCGGCCACGAGGAGCCCGCCGTTGCTCACCCCCCGGATCGCGAGACGGCCGGGGTTGGTGTAGCCGTCCTCTACGAGCAGCTCGGCCGCCGCGATGAAGTCGTCGAAGACGTTGGGCTTGTTCTCCAGCATGCCGTCCCGGTGCCAGGTCTCGCCGAACTCGCCCCCGCCCCTGAGCGTCGCGATCGCGTAGACCCCTCCCCGCTCCATCCACGCCGCGGCCCGGGCGTCGAAGCGCGGCAGGAGGTTGACGTTGAAGCCGCCGTAGCCGTAGAGGAGCGCCGGCGCGTCGCCGTCGGGCTCGAGTCCCTTTCGGTGGGCTACGTACAGGGGACCCCGGGTGCCGTCGGCGGAGGTGTACCAACGCTGGCCGACCTCGTAGTCGTCCCCGTCGAACGGGACCGCCGACGGCAGCCACTCCTCGGTCTCCAGCGTCTCGAGGTCGATCTCGAGGATGTGCGGCGGGACGACGGGCGAGGTGAGCGTCATCAGCGCGGTGCCGTCGCGCCAGGGCCGCAGGCTCGCCACGTGGTGCCCGGGGATCGGGAGCTCGTCGATCCTGGTCCCGTCCATGCCGTAGCGCACGATCCGGCTGGCGACGTTGTGGAGGTAGTCGGCGTAGATGCGGTTTCCGATGATCCGGTAGCCGGCAAGGAGGTCGTCCGTCTCCGGCAGCACGACTCGCCAGCCGGCGGGGCCGGGATCCGCCGGGTCCGCCGCGACCACCCGGTTCAGAGGCGCGTCGAGATTCGTGAGCAGCCAGAGTTCGCCGTCGACGAAGCGGGCTCGGAACCGCGCGGGGGCGCCGACGACGACCGGCCGAGGCTCGCCGCCCGCCCGGAGGTCCTGCAGGTACACGTCCGTCCGCGCCCACCCGTGCTGCACCGTGTAGACCATGTAGCGGCCTCCCGGCCCCGCCGAGAAGCCCACGAACCTCTCCGGTCCGTGCCCTTCGCCGAACAGCTCCACGTCGTCGGCCGCATCCGTGCCCAGGATGTGCAGCCGCACCCGTCCCCCCGTCTCCCGCGACCGCCTCACATGGTAGAACCCGGTGCCCTCCGCGTTGAACGAGACCCTGCCGTAAAGCGATTTCGGCAGCCGGTCCGGCAGATCCCGGCCCGCGGCGAGATCGCGCACCCGGATGGAGACCTCGTCCCGGCCCCCGTCCCGAATGGCGTACAGCATGAGGCCGCCGTCGGGCGAGAAGTCGCGAATGCTCACGCTCGTGGTGCCGTCCGGGTGGATGTCGAGCGGATCCACCACCACCTCGAAGTCGCCCTCCGGATCGATCGGCGCGTACCTCCGCTCGCGTGGCGCGGGCCGCCGGTAGATGGCCGCCACCTCCCGGCCCGGCTTGCGGAACGAGAAGTACTCGTAGTCGCCGGCCCGGCGGGGGAAGAGCGCCCCGGGAACGTCCATGAGCTCGCGCAGCCGTTCCTCCAGCTCCGCGCGCGCCGGCGCGTCGCCCACGACGAGTTCGGCGTAGGCGTTCTGCTCGGCGATCCAAGCGCGGGTCGCGGGGCTGTACTGATCCTCCAGCCAGCGGTAGTCGTCGATGAACTCGACGCCGTGAACGGTGTCGGCCACCGGTTCGCGCTCGGTGCCGGGCGGGGGCGGGTAGGGGCCGCAGGCGAGGGCGAAGAGGGCGGCGGCGAGCGCGGCCGGGGAGACCGGGCGGAGGGATGGAAGCGGCATGGGCGACTCCGGGCTAGCAGTCCGTGGATAAGGCCGCCCGAGCACCGAGAGCGGCGAGGCGCCGGGCCGGCAAGGCGCGACGAAGG
>JAPPNM010000090.1 GCA_028873825.1 Gemmatimonadota bacterium
CAGCCCGGCGCCTCGCCGCTCTCGGTGCTCGGGCGGCTCTATCCACGGACTGCTAAGGGGGGCCGGAGGCAGCCCGGTGGCGCGGCCACGGCTGCGAGCCGGAGGCGACCGTGAATCGTCCGGTGGCGGTTGGCTTTGCAAATGTTGCGCCGGCTCGGGCGTATGGCACAGGTTGAGCGGTAATGCCCGGGATGACACGTACGCGGAGTGGCAAGACACTGTTGTGGCGGGCGGACAACAGACGGCGCCGGAAGGGCGGTGACATGGAACGGACGAGAACGCATGCGCGCAAGGGAACCCTGTTGAATGCCATCCTGGCGGGTGCCGCCACCCTGGGGGGCTGCGACCTGGCCCCGGAATCGGACCGCATTCCGACGGCGGCCACGCTCCGCCCCGATGGCGTCCTGCTCACGGCGGGGGAGCCGACGAAGCTGCGGCTCGTCGTGACAGACCAGAACGGCGAGGAAATGCCGATTCCGAGCTGGGTGTCCCCGGTCTGGAAGGCATCCGATGCGCGTGTCGCGGAAGTCAGCCGGGACGGAACGCTGACGGGAACGTGGGTTGGCACTGTGAGCGTCACGGGCCGGCTGGCCGGCCTGACGGCGCGCGGGAGCTTCCGCATGAATCCCGACCGGATTGTCCTGGGCGCGCCGGTGATCTACCTGAACCAGGCCGCGCAGAACCGGAGCGGAACCGTACGTCTCATCGCGGGCCGGCCGGCGCTTCTCCGCGTCTTCGTGTTGGGGGACCAGATCAACTGGTTGGAGTCCCCCGCGGTTCGGGTCACCCTGCTGCGGGACGGCGACGTGGTCCTCGAGGAGCTTCTGCCGCCGGATACGCCGCACATTCCAACCGAAATCGACGAGTCGAATCTGGCTTCGTCATACGACGTCGAGGTTCCTGGGTCAGTCATTCAGCCCGGCGTCCGCATGGTGGTGGAGCTCGATCCGGAGGGCGTGGTTCCGCTCGCGCCCGGCAGCCGGGTCCGGTATCCGGCCGAGGGCTCGACGGAACTCGACGTGGTGGAGCCTCCCCCGTACCGGATCATCCTGGTTCCGACCGTCTCGCTCCCGGACCCGGACTCCTCGGTCTTCGAATGGACGGACGGAGTGAACCGCGACAGCGAGCAGATGCGCATGTCCCGGACGATCCTGCCGGTCGGAGAAATGGAGGTCGAGGTCCGCGAGACCTACTTCACCAACCTCGACTTGCGAAACGCCCCGTGGGGCTCGTGGCGCGACGAAATCGGCATCCTGTACGAGCAGGAGGGCAGGCGCGGCTACTACTACGGGGTGGTCGGAGAGCCGCGCTACGGCGTCCGCGGGATCGCCAACATCGCTTACCCCGTGAGCGTGGGAACTGGCGTGGACTACGTCTACACCCACGAAGTGGGACACACGATGAACCTGTGGCACGCCCCCTGCGGCGGCGCCGGCGGGCCGGACCCGAGATACCCGCACGAAAACGGGTCGATAGGAGTCTGGGGATACGACGTCGCCGGGAAGTGGCTGGTGGATCCGGGGATCTACAAGGACGTGATGAGCTATTGTTTCGAACGCATGTGGATCAGCGACTACCACTTCGACCGGGCGTTGACCCACCGGCTCGCCGGAGACGGCGGGATCGACCACGATTCGGAAGCGGCGGCTCCCGGCGGGACGCACCGCGGCGAGATGCTGGTGGTGTGGGGCGGGGTCCGGGAGGGGCGTCTGACGCTCGAACCGGCGTTCGTTCTGGACGGGCCGGCGGTGCTTCCCGAGGCGGACGGTCCCTACCGCGTCGAGGGGCTAGGCGCGGGCGGGGAGGCCCGGTTCTCCCTCTCGTTCGCGCCGACTCCGCTGGCGGACGGGGGAGGCAGCTTCGTCTCCTTCGTCCCGTACGAGCCCGAGTGGGCCGGCAACCTGGATCGGATGGTGCTCACCGGCCCCGAGGGGGAGTACGCGGTGACCCGCGACGGCGAGTCCCGGATGGCCGTGGTGACCGACCGGGCCACGGGAAGAGTCCGGGCCATCGTCCGGGACTGGGACGGCGGCCCGCTCCCCGGCGAGGAGACCGCGAACGTAACGGTCACCAGGGGGATTCCGGCGGGCGGGCCGCGGTAGCGGGCGCGACGGAGTCCGCAACCCTTCGAGGCGCCTCGCCGCTCTCGGTGCTCGGGCGGCGTTGTCCGCGGACTGCTAGCCGACCCCGCGCCCCCGCTCCTGGCGCTCGCGGCGCTAGCCCTCGGACCGCCGTTCCCGGACCGCCATTGCGGCGGAAGGACGGAGTCCCCATATTCGCAACGTGCCGGAGGGCTTCGTATTTGAGCCAACATTAGAAGAGCCGGGACTGCCTCCCGCCGTGGACGTCACGCCCCGCCAGCGGGGACTGCGAAACCGGCGGGGGAGTCACCATGGGTTGACCCCGGGCTTCAGCTTACTCCCTCCGGCATCAATAGAGGCCGGCGCTCCTTCGCGGGACGCCGGCCTTTACCGTTGACGGATCCCGCACCGCCACCGAGGGGAGCGCCAATGCCACGTGTCCGCATCACCCGGCGGCTGCACTTCAGCGCCGCGCACCGCCTCGCCCGCCCGGACTGGAGCGAGGAGGAGAACCGGCGCGTCTTCGGCGACTGCGCCAACCCCAACTGGCACGGCCACAACTACGAGCTGGAGGTGGCAGTGGCCGGTTCGGTCGACCCGGATACCGGGTACGTGATGGACCTCAAGGCGCTCAAGGACCTGGTGAACCGGCGCGTGGTGGGCGACCTCGACCACCGCAACCTGAACGTGGACGTGCCGTGGCTCGCCGGCGTGATCCCCTCGACCGAAAACCTGGCGGTGCGGATCTGGGAGCGGATCGCGCCGCATGTTCCGCCGCCCGCCGCGCTCGACCGGGTGCTGCTGAGGGAGACGCCCCGCCACTGGGTGGAGTACTCGGGTGAGTGACCGCCCCGCCGCTCTCGTGACGGGGGCCACGGGCGGCATCGGGGAGGCGGTCGCGCGGCGGCTCGCGGCGGACGGGTTCGTCGTCTACGCGGGCGGGCGCAGCCGGGGACGCCTGGAGCGCCTGGCAGCCGAGGTGAAAGGGGTCGCGCTGCCCTTCGACGTGACCGTCGAGGCGGAGGCGGCCGGGGCCCGGGCGGTCGTGGAGGCCGGGGGCGACCGGGCCGGCGTGCTGGTCAACGCCGCAGGCGTCTTCGACCTTGCGCCGGTGGTGGAAACGGGGCGCGAGGTGCTTCGCCGGAATCTGGATGTGAACCTGGCGGGCGCGATCAACGTGACCAGGGCGTTCCTGCCGGATATGCTGGCGGCCGGATCGGGGCTCGTGATCAACGTGGGGTCGGTGGCCGGACGGCGGGCGTTCCCCGACAACGCCGCCTACTCGGCTTCGAAGTACGGACTGCGCGGATTCCACGGCGTGCTGCTGGAGGAGCTGCGCGGCACCGGCGTGAGGGCCTGCCTGCTGGAGCCGGGGGCCGTCGACACCGCGATCTGGGATCCGCTCGACCCCGATTCGGCGCCGCACCTGCCCGACCGGGCGCGGATGCTGCGCCCCGCGGACGTCGCCCGCGCGGCGGGGTTCGTGGCCGGGCTGCCGGACACCGTCGCGGTGCCGCTGCTCAGGATCGAGCGGGCGTGAACGTCGCCCTCGTCGACCACCTCGCGTGTCCGCGCTGCGGGCCGCCCTTCGGGCTCGTCCTGCTCGCCCGCGACGTCCGTGACCGCAGGGTTCGGACGGGCGAGTTCGGGTGCCCGAACTGCCGGGACCGGTTCCCGGTGGAGGGGGGGTTCGGGGACTTGCGGCCGCCGCCGCGGGCGGGCGGTGGCGCCGGGGCCGGCGGGGGCGACGCGGAGGCCGGGCGACCGGGCGCCGGGACGGCGGGCGGGAGCGACGCGGCCGAGAAAGCCCTGCGCCTCGCCGCGGCGCTCGGAGTGACCTCCGGGCCGGGGCTGATCCTGGTGACGGACGGTCACCGGGACGAAGCCGGGCCGCTGGCGCGGCTGGTGCGCGGGATCGAGGTAGTGGTCGTGGGATGGCGGGGGCGGGGTCTGGCGGGCGAAGGGGTGAGCGCGTTCGTGACCGGGCCTAGGCTGCCGCTGCGCGACGGGGTGGCGAGGGGCGCGGTGGCGGAGGGGGGGAGCGGCGGGGAGGGGTGGTGGGGGGAGTGCCTCCGCACGGTCACGCCCGGGGGGAGAATCGTGATCACCGGGGCGACGCAGGAGGCTCGCGAATGGGTGGCGAAGGCCGGGCTGGCGACGGCGCTGGACGAGGGCGGCGTGGTGGCGGGCGGGGTGGCGGCGGGGGGCGGGGGGGCGCGGATGGGGCGGTGGGCGGGGAGGGAGCCGGATCGCGGCCCTTGAAGCCGCGACGGGGCGGTTCTAGCTTTTCTGGCCTTCGGGGGGCCTGTAGCTCAGGCGGTTAGAGCGCACGCCTGATAAGCGTGAGGTCGGTGGTTCGAGTCCACCCAGGCCCACTTTGGACTTGCGTGACGGGAATCCTGACCCAGAGATGGAGCCATGAAGAGCCTGCCCGAGCGGATCATGGAGTACGCCGAAGCCATGCCGGAGGCCACGCCGATACGGGCGGAGGACCTCCCTGCACTTCGGTGACCGGGCCGCCGTGAGCCGGGCGCTCTCATCGCTCGCGCGTTCGAGCGGCTCCTGCGGATCTATCGTGGCATCTACATGCGCATGATCGAGACCCGCTTCGGGCTTCGGGCGCCGATTTTTCCGCCAACGCGGACTCGCCCGGATCCGCCCGCCGTCTGATGGCGACCCTTGCAACGGAATTCGAGGGATCCCTCACGGGGAGCGAGGGAATCGTGGACCACATCATGTCCCTGGCGGAAGCCCGGAGAGACCGGTGACGAACCGAACGCCGCAACCGGGCGGAAGCGAAGCGATTCCGGACGATCGGGACGCTCGTCGCGGAACGAGGCCATCGAGCCTGCCCCCCGTGGTTCTCCTGGACCGCCACCGGGTCCGGGCGCTCGGCGAGTCGCCGACAACGCAGTCCGGGGACAGAGCGCAGCGCTACGGGCCCACGGACGACACCGGCGCGACCGGAACCCGCAACCGTCAGCGGAACGGAAGGCGCCCGAACGGCCCGCGGGCAGTACGACGGGCGATCCCGAGGAACTCGTGGGACCGCGCCCCATCGTTGTTCGCGAAGCAGGAGTGGGAGGGGAGGGTGACAGCCATCCGCAAGGACGAGTTCGACGCCCGTCTGCGAGACCTGACCGGCGGCAGTCGCCATGTCGCCACCATCGAGTTGGAGGAGATCGGAGCCGAGGAGCGCGAACGCATGTCCGTCGGGTCGATGTTCCACTGGGTGATGGGATACGAGAGGTCTCCCGGCGGAACGAGGAGCTATGTCTCGCGCATCGTATTCCTGAATCCGCCGCACCTGACCAGGCGCGACCTTGAACGCGGCCAACGGTGGGCGGATCGCCTGCGGGCTAAGTGGAACCTTGACTGATCGAGCGGAACCCGCCGCGTCCCGACGAGGTCGACGTCGCGCTGTTCGGGCCCGAGTATGGCGAGTACGCCGTGGCGCACGCGGGGGGCGACTGGATCGTTGTGGCTGGTTCCAGACCCCGGGCGGAAGGCCGGTTGCCGTGAATTCAAGTCTACCCAGGCCCATTGTCATGGAAGAAGGAAGGAAAGATCAGGGTACTTGCCTGTGCCGACCGATCTCGGCGATCCGGAGCCTTTGTCGCCCTCCCCCTACCCCACGAACGGATAGGTGAACAGAAACAGGTGCGACAGGTTGAGAAGGAAGTGCACCAGGATGCCGGCTTCCACACGTCCCGTGAGCTGATAGGCCGCGCCGTAGCCGACGCCCGCGAGGGTGGCCAGCAGGACATACGTGGTCCCGCCCGCGAAGTGTGCGACGCCGAACGCGACGGCCCCGACCAGTAGCGCCGCGAGTGCCGCTGCCGGCACCCTCCCGCGCAGAAACCTCCCCAGGTGTCGCTGCAGGATACCTCGGAAGAATGTCTCCTCCGCGACGCATGTCAGGAGCAGGTTGGCCGGCACCCACACGCTCAGGATCGCCGGCCATTGGGGGTCCCAGGCCACGAACCCGGCCGCCGCCGCCGCCAGGCCCACCAAGACCAGAGTCACAGCGGCGATCGCCCCGGTGGCCAGGCTCGCACGTCTCCATTGCACGCTTCCCTGCGGCTGCACACACACCGAGTAGAGCACGACACCCGCGAATCCCTTGTCGTAGTTCCAGTACAGCGTGTAGCGAGCGGCCGAGGCCGACACGGAAACCCCGTCCAGGACGAGCACGTTGTGGATCCACGGTACCTGGTGGGCGGCCAGGGCCACTGCGAGGATCACGACCGCGCCCCACGCCAGGGCCCGCAGAACCGTGGGGAGTTCACGCCGCACGGCGGCCATGCAGGATCCCGCGAACAGCACGAGCACTGCGAGCCCCGCCCACGCAACGATGCCGACGACCACCGCTGCGGCAAGCGAAAGCGCGATGAAGGCCGACCCGACGACACCGCGACCCGGGAACATCGCGAAGGCCAGCGCCACCCAGAGAAGCAGGTAGGGGAATGCGTCGGCGAAGGCGATGGCCATCTTCCATGACCCTCCGTTCTGTTGACATGGTCGGACTACTGCGGCGAAGCTCCCCAATGTACGACACCGCACAGTTCCCCTGCCTGCCCGCGCGGAACGAGGGTAGAGCCGCGATGACCGGGAGTCCGGGGGGTCCCTCGAGTGGCCCCCGGGTCAACGGCAGACGCTCACAAACTCGACGAGCGACCCCAAGGGGCTGGCTGGCCTCGAAGTCGTCGTGCGTGCCCTGCTCTTGGTTCTGCTGTCACGACACGTGGCGATTCGACATCGCCGAGGATGCCGTCAACTACGAGGGCGAGTCGCTGTGGCTGACGGTTTGGCGGGTCCACCCGGGCGAGTGCGCGGACGTCTGCTGAACGCGCGGAACGCCGCGGCTTCCTCACCCCCCGGCATCCGGCGGAATCACCAGTTCCAGCTCCGTGTGCCGCGCGATCACCGCGAAATCACGGTTTCGCGCCAGCAGCGGGCGGCGATCCTCCAGCGCGGTCGCGGCCACCATGCAAGCGACCGTCGACCGGATCGTGAATCCGGCCCGGCGACAGATGCGTTGGACCCGCGCCGCGCCCTGATAGTCCCTCAGCGAGTCCGGAATGAGGATCTCGAAGCGGCTGAGGAGCTGCAGCAGACCGGCGGCCTCGATCTCGCTGCGGCTGCCGGAAAGCAGCTCCGTCACCACGAGCGCCGGAGTGGCGATCGGTTTGCCGTCCTGAACCCCGGCGCGGAGGGCGAGGTGGGTTGGGCTACCCGTCGCGCGCAAGTACTCCACCCATGCGGAAGTGTCGACGATCACGGCTACTCGACCGGCTCTACCGGGTCGATCATCTTGATCGGGTCGTTGTCGCGCATCTCGTCGAGATCTCCCTCCCATCCGACACCCTGCATCGCCAGCGCCTCCTCCTTGGTCATCGGGACGATCGCCTGCCTGCAGACCGCCTCCTCCAGGGCCGCCTTCCAGCTGCGGAGCCCGTAACGCCTAGTCGGCTCCGGTCAGCGCACGCCGCCGGGCAGGCCGTCGCTTGCCTCATCGAAGAGTTCGGCCGGGTACTGCCGCCGGATGAAATCCCCGAGAAGGGGAACCGCGAAGGAGTACTTCCCGTGCCGGTTCCTGAAGACGATCCCCGAGCCAATGAGCGCCGCAAGGATCTGGCTGGCGTGACTCGGGCTGAACCCCTTCACCGGCAGTTCCCCGGAAAGCTCGACGATCTCCTGAACGCTGAACTCGGATTCGGGGTCTGCCAGCCTCGACACCACGTGCAGGAGATCGCGCTGCCGGTCGGTCACCCTCGACCACCGGCCCGTAAAGAAATCGCTGTCCAGCTTTGCCGTGATCTCCTCGATCGGGACGCTCGGGTTTTGCGATCCGGTGGTGATCTGCGACACGAAAACGTCGAACGCCTCATGGCAGATGAACTGGATGAAGTAGGGGTATCCGCCCGAATGCTCCTCGATCTGGCGGATGGACTCTTCGGCGAAGCTGATCGGGCAGCCATCCTCCTGGATCGGCTTCATGATCGCCTCTCGGACGTCGGGCGGATCCAAGCGATTGAGGAAGAGCACGCGGAACATCCGTTCCGAGTAGGGCCTGGCCTCGACCAGCTTTGGGAAGAGCGTGGGCAGACCGGTCAGTGCCAGGAGAAATGGAGCCCCCTGTCTCTGGATGGACTGGAACACGTCGAGCATCACCGAGAGCGGGTATTCGTCCTTCCCGGCATGGTCCGCCATGTTCTGGGCTTCGTCATAGGCGAAGACGATTCCTCGGGGTGGCTTCGGCGATGCGCGCAGAGCCAGCCAGACGAATGTCAGCGCGGCCTTCAATCGGTCGGCGACCAGGCCCCCCGTCTGTTCGTACACCGCGCGAAGCGTCCGATAGTTGAGAGTGGCGTCGAACAGATCCGTCCGGTGGTCGAAACCGGGACGAAGAACCTCCCGCCTGTCGTAGACGAAGCTGGACGTCGCCAGGGCCACGTCGGTGAGGATCCTCGTGGCCAGGCGCTCCTCGTCGACCGTCGTACTCTCGGAGAGGTCCGCTTCCACCCAGAGCCAGCCTTCCCGGACCGCCAGTGGCTTGAAGGTGTCGAGAAGAACCGTCTTGCCGACACCGCGGAGCCCGGTGAGTACCGAGACTGCGCGCGTGGATGGGCACGGCGGAACTTCCGGCGCCAGGCGGGTTATCAGGCCCTTGGTGTGGAAGGGAAGCGGAAGCCCTTCAATCAATCGCAAAGGAGAGATGGCATGAAAGGCATGAAAGGTGTGCTGCTGGCGGTCGCGGTTCTCGGACTCGCGGCGTGCGGAGACGAGCCCGAGGTGACGCTGACCGAGACGGAGGCGAAGAGCCTGTTCGTCTCGTTCTTGAAGACGCCGCAAGGCGATACGGTCTCCGAATCGCCCGGCAAGGCGGTGTTAAGCTGCCCGGCCGGCGGAACGGTGACGGTCACGGGAACGTTCGCCCTGGACGAGAAGGGCGACACGATGATAACTCGGCTGAAACAGACCCTCGCCCCGGAGGGCTGCGAAACGAACGGGTTCGTCCTGAACGGCGACCCGGCGGTGAACTACGACACGGAAGTGACGACCGTGGGTTTCTTCGAGAGCGTGACGATGGTCGGTGCCGTCAAGGGGTCGCTCAAGTGGCAAAAGGGCGACGACGAAGGGACATGCGACATCGACATGACTCTCGCGGCCGAGACGGAGGTCAAGCCGGACAACCCAACGATCGAGGGGGCCTTCACGGGGAAACTCTGCGGGCACGAAATGAAGATTGACGCCGCAGAGGTCATCAGTATCGACGTGGACGAGTAACTCCCGACGCACCCGCCAAAGCCGTCTCCGCCGGCGCCTTCCGGCGGGGACGGCTTTGGGCAGGGCCTTTCGGTGCCGGCTGGCCGTCGCGCCGCTCTGCGGACGGGGCACTCCGAGAGAAATTCGCCCCCGCCGTCGGGCCGGCTCCGGTCAGCGCACGCCCCCGGGCAAGCCGTCGCTGACCATGATCTCCATGTCGCCGCCGGGACCCGCTTCGCCACCCTGCCAATCGCGCCGGATCGCCCGGACCTGGCCGGTTGCCCGCTCCCGGATGATCGCCATCGGGGGGGTGCTCGACGGACCCAGCCTGAACTCGCCGCCGGGACCCGACAGAACGACACTCGCCAGCGCCCCGTCGCGCTCCGGGTCGTAGGGCACGTTGAACAGGAACTGGGCGCCGCCGTGGTCCACGGGATTCGGGGTGAAGCCGAAGGCGAACCGGAGCTCGCCGCCGGGGCCGAATCCCTCCAGCCGGTATGGCCCCCCCTCCCCGGGCACGTCGGCCACCGCTTCGATCGGGAACGCGGGCTCCAGGAACACCGCGCCGCGGCTCGCACTTCCCCACAGCATCAGCGTCCTCTCGGGCCGGCCGGGGTGCGGCGGGGCGCTTTCCACCGCCAACCGGTGATTCATCGCCTTTACGAAGTGGTAGTCGCTGACCCAGTCCGGCGAGCAGTAGCCCATGAGGTCCTTGAACACTCCCGGCCCCACCAGGGCGCCGCTCCTGAAGTCGTATCCCCACCTCCCGGTGCTGCCGCCGGCGTAGGGGTAGTCCGGATCGGGCGAGCCCGCGCCTCCGCACGGGGCATGGCGCAGCGTCATGTTGTGCCCCATTTCGTGGGCGTAGGTGCTGGCGCGCGTCGCGCCGACGCTGACGTGTCTGCCGTCGTAGTAGCCGTATCCCCCCCACCTGGACCCCTGCGGAAGCTGCACCACTCCGTAGTAGTAGCCCTTCCTCCCCTCCATATTCCAGAGGACTTCGACTTCCCGCAGGTACTGAAGCCATCCGTCGGTGGTTCTGAGGTCCGCGTCCGTTTCAAAGGTGTCGTGAACCGCGATCTCCATGTCTCCGACCGGCAGCAGGGTGCGGGTAACCCGCACCTGCGGGCTCTCGGGGTTCAGGTCGCGCGTCCAGTCGAAGACGCGATCGTCGGGATCCCAGGTGAGAAGCGTCGGCACGAAGGTCTGGTCGAGCACCGGCATCTCGATGATGTTCAGGGGCATTCTGCCCTGGGCCGGAATTCGCGGCTCGCTCCCCGGAGACTTCGGAACCGCGCCTTCCGTGTCCAATTCGACGACCAGCTCGAGACCGGGCCGGACCAACTCTCCGGGGACCGCCACGTCGTACGAACGATCGATGCGATCCTCCTGGACCTCGTCGGGAAGCAGGTCCGAGCCCGGCTCCACCAGCTCGGTAAGCACGACCTCCCCGTCGAGGTGGAAGGTGGCCCGGACGTGCGGCTTGTAGAAGCTGGTCTGGTCGCCGGTGACGAACACCCGTAGCAGGGCCGGGCGGCCGGCGATCAGCGGAACGCTCGCTTCCGGGTTCTGAATGACCTGGTTCAGATAGATGACGGGCGCCGTGAGCCGCACGCTCGTCGGGTTGATCCGCAACCCCGTCTCCACGCCAAGCCCGGCGACGCTGGCGCCGACCCGCAGGTCACCGCCTCTGAGCGCGTTCAGCTCCCCGCTCGGCGCGATCTCGAGCGCAAGCGAATCGCTCACGGTCCAAATCGGGGGAGTCCAGGAAGGCAGTCGCATGGGACTGCCCTCCTGGTCGAACACTCGCACCGTCAGCCTGGCGGGATCGCCCGCGGTGATCATGGTGTCCCCGGGCGCAATTGCCAGAGCCGCGGGAACCCTGTCCGGCTTCATGGCCAGATCCGCGCAGGCAGCGGCCGCGGCAACTGCGACGGTTGCGCATCGCACTATTCGAAACCTCATTGATCCAGCCTCCTGCCCGGATCCCGTCCGGGCGCGCGGCACCTCCGGCCGAACACCGCAATCTACGCCATCGTAACCCAAGTCTCTTCCAACGACAAGTGAGTGAGCACGTGCGGGGGGCTCGAAGCGGTTCGGGAACTGCCGACGCCGTGCGGCCCGATGTTCACCGCGGCTGCCCGGGAACAACTCCGTCACGACGGGTGCGGGGGCGCCATGGAGTTGGCCGCCGAACGTTGGGGGCGAGCCAATCTCGGGTTTCTCAACGACTTGCCTCATCGAAGAGTTCGGCCGGGTACTGCCGCCGGATGAAGTCCCCTAGGCGGCGTGCGGAGACGAGCCGAAGCCCGAGGTGACGCTGACCGATACGGAGGCGAAGAGCCTGTTCGTCTCGCTCTTGAAGAAGCCGCAAGGCGATCCGGCGGTGAACTACGACACGGACGTGACGACCGTAGGTTTCTTCGAGAGTGTGACGCTGGACGGTGCCGCCAAGGGGTCGCTCAAGTGGCAAAAGGGCGAGGACGAAGGGACATGCGACATCGACATGACTCTCGCGGCCGAGGCGGAGATCAACCGGCAGTGCGGTCGCGGCCACCATGCAGTCAACCGTCGAGCGGATCGTGAATCCTGGCCGGCGACAGATGCGGTAGACGCGCGCGGCGCCTTGATAGTCCCGCAGCGCGCCCGGAATCAGGATCTCGAAGCGGCCGAGGAGCTGAAGGAGACTGGCGGCCCGGAGCTCGCCGCGAATGCCTGAGAGCAGCTCCGCAACCACGAGTGCCGAAGTGGCGATAGGCTTGCCGGCCTGAACGCTGGTGCGGAGCGCGAGGTGGGTTGAGCTGCCCGTCGCGCGCCCGACCGTCTCCCGACCCTCACGTCCGCAGTTCGCCGAGGGACTCGAGGCGTCGCAGCCACACATCGAATCTCGCGCACTCGTTTCGTATGGTGTCAACGCCGATCTCGTCTGCGATCAATGGGCCGTGCAGTCTCTTCCGATAGTGGGGAATGAGCCTTCCGATACGCTTGCTCGGTGCCGTGGCGGGGTCGTCGTTGATGTCCTCCGGTGTCGGAAACTCCGAGCGAATCGCGACAAGCTCGGTCAACGGGACGTCTTCAAGCGCCTTCCCAAAGGCACGTACATCGGAGAACAGCAGTCCTTCGAATTCGTGGAGCTGAACGTACGGGAACACGAATCTCTCGTCGCATTGCCCAATGTGCTCTTGGATGGCCAAAACCAGTTCGTCCACGGTCCGGGAACCCTTGTCCCTAAAGCCGTAGAAGTCCACCAGCGAGGTGACCGCGTCGAAACTGTGCTGGAGGAACCGCATCTCCGCGGCAAGTCGGTCCAGCCTCACGTCCCCACCTCCGCCGACGCCGTATCGGGCCCTGCCGAGCAGGATCGGCGTCGCGTACACGCTATGCCGTTGCAGGCGGCTTGCCAGCGCGCCGTTGACCAAGTCCTCCTCCGTCTCCCCTTCCACCGAGACCGCCAGCCGTATCAAGGGCGGCCGCCGAGCAGGTTCTTCTGCCAGATCTCCCCGACGGTGAACTCCTCGAGCCAATCCCCAAGCGCTTCCCGATCCGGGCTCCGAAGCTCCGTGCGCCCGTCCCGCATTTCGAGCACGAAGACCCGATCGAGTTCGAAGGCGTCGACGAGCAGTGGCGACTGCGTGGCCACGATGATCTGCCGGCTCCCGGCCAGCGCCCGGATCATGTCACCGACGAGCGAGATGGCCTTCGGGTGCAGCCCAAGCTCCGGTTCGTCGAGCAGCACCACGCCCGGCAGCATTTCACCGGGCAGATTCAGAAGCGTGGCAAGGGCGAAGAAGCGCAGCGAGCCGTCGGAGGTCAGGTGGGCACCGAAGGTCTTGTCAAAGTGCGTGGACTGCCAGCGCAAGCCCACTTTCCCGTACTTCTCGTCGATCTCGAAGCGGTTGAATCCAGGCAGAACCCGCTGGATGTGACGGCAGATCAGCTCGTATCGACGAATGTCCTCGTTCTCCAGCCAGTGGAGGATGGCGGCCAGATTGCCGCCGTCCGCCCGCAAGAACGCGTGATCGGTGGCATCGCTCGTCTTCTTGAAGTTGGACCCGGAGCCGGTGTTGTGGAACTGGTAGGCTGCACAGTTCCTCAGCAGGTGCGTTACCGTGCGCGCCGTCTGCCGGTTCGCCTCGGGGGCCCGACCGTCGTCACGCCCCTGCCCCGCCTCGACGATCAGAGCCTCGCGGTGTCCGACACCCAAGTGGTTCCAGGGCGCTTCGGTGTCGAGGTCGTCGCGGCTGTAGCGGAACGACTCCTCCGTGAACAGCAGCTCGTTGGTGTGTGCGGAGACCAGCGAGAACCGGTAGTCGTTCCGCCCCGTGGAAGTACGTATCCGGATTTCGGTGTCCAGCCGCGGCGTCGTGCCGCTCCCGCCGTGCAGCTGATCGTCCGCCCCACCCTGCCTGCTGACGAACTCCGCAAGCCGGCGCGACTTCAGCATCCAGCTCAGCATGTTGAAGAAATGTATGACGTTGGACTTCCCCGATCCGTTGGCGCCTATCAGGACGTTCGCCCCGGGGCCCGGCAAGAGCGCCACATCCGCCAGTGAACGGAAGCCCCGGATGCGCAGACGCTCGATGTAAGCGGGGACTGTTCCCGCCTCAATCTGCTTCGCAAGGACCAACGGCACCTGCACGCCACGTCGCCTCTCGGCCTCGAGCCAGGCGGGCACCTCCCTCAGCCTGATGGGCGACGCCCCACCACTCTCGATGACAGTCTCCGCAGTGCGGCTGACCCGATGGTTGCCGCAGCTTCCGCACTCGAAGTACGAGTAGTCGCCGCGCGTCACGGGGAAGCGCAGGCTCCGCCCGCCGCAAAACCGACATGTGGTTTCGTGCTTCTGGCGAATGTCGACTACAAGGTCACTCATGGGACCGCTCCCGCTTGCAATCGGCGACACCGGCGGCGGCGCTAGCCCGCCGGTCCAAGCGCCCGCGCCAAGGCCCCGGCTCCCCCCACCACCGGCAACTCCACGCTCGTCCCCTCCAGGTCCACCGTCAGCGTCGTCCCCGGATCCGGATGCACCGTAAACAGACGGTCGCTCGAGAAGATCATCAGGCCGATGCGCGCCCCGGCGGGAATCACCTGGTCGTCGGGCTGCAGGGCGAACTCCAGCTCGACGAACTCGCCGGGCGTCAGCGGGGTCCCGGCGCGCGGCGACGAGATGTCCTCCGCGCCCGCGTTGGCGGGGTCGGCCCAGCCCTTGGTGATGACGTTCTCGTTGATGTGCTCGGGTTCGGCCACCCAGGGAAGGGAGACCAGCCAGACGGTCAGGTTGGCGGCCGGCGCGTCCGCCGCCAGGCGCACTCGCACCGTGGCCACGCCCGACAGGTGCACGTCCTCCCTCAGCTCGGGGGTCGAGTAGAGAAGACGGTGGTTCGACCATTCGGCGGCGGCGAGCTGATCGCCGGAGAAGGCGAAGTTGTCCACTACCGTGCCGGTTCCCCGGCCCGGGCCGCCGGCCGGCGACAGGGCGCCCGTCCAACGGCCGTCGTCCGCGGGGTGCAGTCTCACGCTCTCGGCCTCCGGGTGGGGATAGCCGGCGTACGGGGTCGGGTCCCCCTTTTCGTCGCCTTCGCGCACGATCCACGACTTCGCGTCGTCCTCGACGCCGTTCTCCACACCGATCACGTACCGGGTGAACCACCTGTTCATGCGCTCGAGCGGCGGAGGGCCGCCGTGGCCGTCCTGGTGGTAGTAGACCTGCACCGGCACGCCCCGTCGCTTCAGCGCCTGGACGATGCGGTGGCTGTGCTCGGGCATGACGTTCCAGTCGTTGAAGCCGTGGCTCATGAGGGTGGCGGCGCGCACTCCTTCGATGTGGTTGAGGTAGTCGCGCCCGGCCCAGAAGTCGTTGTAGTCGCCGGTCGCGCGGTCGAGATTCGCGTTCAGCTCGTCGCGCACGTTCGCCAGGCAGTAGTCGCGAACGTGGGGGAAGCTGCTGAAGATGAAGTCGAAGAGGACGTCGATGTCCTCGCCCGGGTAGCCGCCGGGCGACCGCACCAGCCCGTTGGAGCGGTAGTAGTGGTAGTACGACGTGTTGGGCGCCACCGGGATGATCGCCTCGAGTCCCTCGACGCCGGTGGTCGCCGCGGCCAGGGGCAGCGTGCCGTTGTAGGAGGTGCCGGTCATGCCGACCTTCCCGGTGGCCCAGTAGGCCCGGACCTCTTCGTCGCCGTCGATGCTCGCGAACCCCCGCGCGCGCCCGTTCAGCCAGTCCACCACGGCCTTGGGCGCCAGCGACTCGTTGGCCCCGCCCACCGTGGGGCAGCCCTGGGACTGGCCGGTGCCGGGCGACTGCGAATGGACGACCGCGAAGCCGCGCGGAACCCAGGTCCCGACGTGCGAGTTGGAGATGACGGGCTGGGTGGCGCGGTGGGGGATGGTGTCCGGAAACGGGTCGCGGGCGACCGGCTCGCCGCCGACCTCCTGGCGCAGGTCCCAGAAGTGGGCGAAGTCGAGGCCCGCGACGCCGGAGTAGTAGGGACTGGTCTCGTAGACGACCGGCACCTTGAGCCCCTCGCCGTCGGTCTGCGCCGGGCGCGTCACGTCCACGTGCACGCGGTCGGGCGCGCCGTCCCCGTCGGTGTCGAATTCGGTTTCGATCCAGAGCTCGTGGCGGATCCACGCGGTGGAATCCGCGAACGCGGCCACCGGCTGGGCCTGTCCGTCCTCGATGACGTGGGCGGTCTGGGCGGCGGCGGCGGCGGGAAGAACGGAGAGGGCGAGCAGTCCGTGGACAAAGCCGCCCGAGCACCGAGAGCGGCGAGGCGCCGGGCCGG
>JAPPNM010000034.1 GCA_028873825.1 Gemmatimonadota bacterium
GCACCTGAATGGGGTTCAGGGGGTCGCCGGTTCGAATCCGGCCGTCCCGACTCAGCGCGGCAGGCCGCGGCTGATCACGATGTCGGCGTCTCCCCTCAATAGGGCCCCGTCGGCGCCCCAGTCCCGCAACACTCCGCGCAGCCTCCCGGTCCTCCGGTCCGTGACGATCGCCACCGGTGGCGCACCGGATCGTTCCAGCGTGAAGGACCCGCCGGGCCCGGAGAGCACAACCCGCTCGAGCGGACCGTCCCGGGACGGGCTGAAGGGCACCGCGAAGAGGAAGACGCCGCCACCGAACTCCGTCGGCCGCGGGGCGAAACCGAAGGAGAAGCGGCGCTGCCCCCCGGACCCGAAGCCGTCGAGCCGGTAGGGCCCGGGAACGTCGGGCAGAGTGACGGGCAGATCGGTCATGAACGCGGGATCCAACAGCACTTCCCCGTTCCCGGCTCTGCCCCACAGCAGAAGGGTTTCGTCCTCGCGTCCGCCGGAGGCGTCGGCGGCCGTCCCGCCGGGCGGAGGCCCCGCCGGCCCGGCTTCCTTCTCCTCGCGGAAGCGCATGGCCTTCACGAAATGGTAGTCGCTCACCCACATCGAGGTGCAATAGCCCATCACGTCCTTGTGGAGGAAAGGGTGTATGAGCCGGCGAGCGTGAACGTCGTAACCCCACTCGCCGATGATCCCCCCCTCGTGGGGGTAGTCCTCGTCCGCGTCGCCCGTGCCGCCGCACGGAGCGTGCCGAAGGCCCATGTTGTGCCCCAGCTCGTGTGCCAGCGTCTCGGCGTCCGCGGCGCCCACGGCCACCGGGAAGCCGATAGTGCCCAAGCCGCGCCAGCGGGATCCCGCAACCGGCACGACGGCGCCATACCAGTACCCGCGGGACCCCTCGCTGGCGCGCAGCAGGATGATCTCCGCGAGCAGCTCGCCCCATCCGCTCCCGGTCGTCAGGTCGGCGGTGGTGACGATGCCTTCGTGAACGTCGAGCCGCAGGTCGCCGATGGGGAGCACCGAGCGGGGGAACCGTAGAGTCTCGCCGTGGGCCGAGAGCCCGCCGGTCCACTCGCGGACATCCTCCTCGGGAGCCGTATCGGAGGCGACCACGACCGGCACCACGGTAAGATCCAGCCGGTCGAGCGGGCGCACGTCGAGGGCGATGCGTCCTTCGGCGGGAATCCTCAGCCGGCTGCCCGGAGCGTGAGGCACCGCGCCAGCCCGGTCCACTTCGATGACCATCTCGGCGCCCGGCACCAGGGCCCCCGCCGGAACCGGAATGTTGAAGGACCGATCCAGGCGACCCGCTTCGATCTCCGTCGGCAGCGTCTCGGAGTCGTGGCCGACCTCCGCCCAATGGACCATGCGGTCGCCGATATGGAAACGAGCGGCCACCCTGGGGCGGTAGAAGCTGGGCAGATCGCCAGTCACGAACACTCGCAGAAGCGCCTCCCGCCCGGCAATGATCGGTACGCCGAGGTCGGCGTTCTGCACACTCTGGGTAACGGTGAAGGCGGGCGCCGTAAGCTTCAGGAAGCGGGGATTGACTCGCAACCGGGTCCAGGCGGTCAGGCCCGCCAACGAGGCTCTCACCTCCGTGTCGGCGTGAAGCGTGGCCTCCGCGCGCCCGTCTTCCCGGAAGCGCACGGCCTGCGGGTCCGGGGTGGTCCACGACGGCCTGGCCCAGGACGGCACGGTCTCCATGGGTACGCTGTCCTGGTCCAGCACGGCCACTTCATAGCGAACGGTATCGCCCACGCGCAGCAGGGTGTCGGCGGGCGTGACCGCCAGAAAGGAGGGCACGCGGTCGGCGTTCAGCGCCAAGTCGCAACCCGCTCCGCCGACGACCATGGCCGGAAGGACGAATCCGGGCAAACCGCGGCGCCAAGGCGGCAGCCGCACGTTCAGCTCACGTCTCCGGGCAGCAGTCCGTGGATAAAGCCGCCCGAGCACCGAAAGCGGCGAGGCGCCGGGCCGGCAAGGCGCGACGAAGGGGGAATAGCAGCACTATGTCCCATGGCGATGTTCGCGCAGCCGGCCGCGGCGACCGCGGCCGCCGCACGAAGCGCTCCTCGAACCGGCGACGACATTTGCTCGGGCCTCCTGACCGGATCTTACTCCGCCCCGTCTCTTCCCTCCCAGCCGAACATCGAAATCGCCGCTATCGTAGCCGCTCCCGGAGCCGGGCGCAAACGGATCGTCGCCCGGCCCCGCGAAGATCCCGCTTCAGCCTCCCCCTCCCAACCGGTATGCGAAGCCGACGTCCACCGCGACCGCGACGGCGGTGGCCTCGTCGTCACCCTGGGTTGCGGCCAATCTGCGGTACGACACCCCCGGCAGGAAGCGGAACCGCCCCGAGCCGACCGACAGACCGGCCGCCATGTGGAACCCGATGCCGGGATCCGCCGAAACATCAATCGGTCTCTTGGCAGACGTGGCCTCCGTGGAGCCGAACATGACTCCGGCTCTCACCCAGGGTTGGGCCGGCTTATCCTCCATGCCGGGGGGACTCCACTCCGCGCCCAGGGCACCGTGGTTTCCCACCACCGTTATGTCCAGGTCTTTGCAGAAGCCTTCCTCACAGCCGAAGGAGGTGCGGAAGTACCCGCCGTAGACCGCCAGGGACCGAAGGATCTGTCGCCGGATCACGACATCCACGGATACGCCGGGCGCGATGTCCAAGGCGGAATAGTGCGCCGTATGGTTGCCGACCGTAAGCCCGCCCCGCGCCTCGACCTGCATCTGCGCCGCGGCCGGCGCGGGCGCCAGGGCCGCGGCCAGAATCAGAACCCGAATCGCTCTGCCGCTCATCGCAAACCTCCCGGAATTCCGTCGCTCAAGTGGACCTGGACCTGCCGGCCGGCGCCCCGGAGGCCCGCCGGCACGGTGCCGTCCCAGTCGCGCAGGAACGCGCGAATCGGGCCGTCGAGCCCGTCCCGCATGATCGCCATGGGCCGCGTGCTGCCCGGCGTAAGCGTGTCCTCGCCGTCGGGGCCCGACAGCACGATGCGCTCCAGCGTGCCGTCAAGGCCGGGATCGTACGGCAGGGCGAAGACGAAGACCGCCCCATCGCCGTCCACCACCGGAACCGGCGTGAAGTTGAAACCGAAGCGCAGTTCGCCGGCCGGACCGAACCCCTCCAGACGGTGGGAACCGCCCGCGGCCGGCTCCGTCGGGGGCGATTCGATCAGGAATGCGGGCTCGAGGCGGACCTCCTCCTTGCCGACACTTCCCCAGAGCAACAGGGTCCGCTGCGGCGTCGCGGGGGGCTTTGCCTCGCCTTCGCTTCTTACCCTGTATTCCATGGCCCTGTTGAAGTGATAGTCACTTATCCAGGTCGGGTCGCAGTAGCTCATGACATCGAAGACGTTCCCACTGGGATCCACCGTCAGGCTGTCGCCCCTGAAGTCGTACCCCCACCTCCCGATCCTGCCGTTGTCATAGGGGTATCTGGGGTCCGGTCCGCCTGCGCCTCCGCACGGAGCATGCCGGAGGAACATGCTGTGGCCGATCTCGTGTACGAAGGTCTCGGGGCTGTCGAGCCCGACGCTCACTGGCGGATAGCCGATGGCGGACGCGACCCCCCCGATCGCGCTCCCCGGGAAGCTCTTCACGACGCCGTAGTAGTACCCTTTTCGCCCTTCGGTCTGCCACAGCACCTGGACCTCCCGAAGATACTGCGACCACCCGCTGAACCTCGTAAGGTTCGCATCGGTGTGCAGGGTTTCGTGAGCCTCGACGGTGATGTCGGCGATGGGAAGGTAGTTCCTGAGAAGCAGGATCGGCTCGGCGTCGACGCTGAGACCGGACGACCAGATGTTGTCCACGACGTCGTTCGGGTTAGCCTCGCGAACGGTGGGGACTATGACCTGGTGAAAGTTCTTCAGCGCCACTATGTCAAGGGGCAGCGTGCCCTGCTCGGGGACCCGGGTCCGGCTCCCCGGCTTCCGGGGAATCACCCCTTCCGGATCCACTTCGATCACCAGCTCGGTTCCCGGCTGAAACACATGGCCCGGGACTACGGTGTTGTAGGAGTTGGCGAGCTGACCCTCCACCACCATGGTGTCAAGCTCGTCCCTGGTCGGCCGGATCAGCACGGTATGCACGATCTCGCCGTTCCGATGGAAGTCGGCGCGGACGTCCGGCCGGAAGTAGCTCGTCTCGTCCCCCGTGACGAAGACGCGGAGAAGCGCCCGCCGGTTCGCGAGGATCGGGACGGTGCCTTCCGGGTTCTGGTTGACCTGGTTGAAGTAGTAGACGGGCACGTTCAGCAGCAGGCTGCTCGGATTGACCCGCAACTTCCCGTCCGCGATGTCGTCCACCAGAAAAGCCCTGATGGCGATCGAACCCGTCCTTTGCGCGACCACATCCCCCTGCGGCGAGATCTCGATGGCGCCCTCGCCGTCGTTCCACCATACGGGCGACGCCCAGGAAGGCGGACCGGCCATCTCCTCCCCGTCCTGGTCGTACACCGCGGCCCTGAGTCTGAACTCTTCCCCGATAAGCATCATGGTGTCGTTCGGGGCGATCTCGATGCTCGTGGGAATCCGAGCGGCCTCGGGGGCGAGTTCGCACCCCGCCACGAGAAATGCCACGGCTCCGCACAGCACCGCGCGACACGGCTTGTTCATCATCTCCTGCCTCCTTTTTCGGTAGCGCCCGAGGCCGCCGCCCGGGACCTCCGCGGGCGGCGCAAGAAGACGGCCTGGGGCCCCATTCCCGCACCTCTTGTTCTACCTCTGAGATGACCGTAGGGTTCCAGCTTTGTCAAGCGGCCGGGCGGCGCGAACCGGCCGCCCCCCGGTCCTGGCAGCCCGTGGCCCAAATCCCGCCTTGCCGGCCCGGCGCCTCGCCGCTCTCGGTGCTCGGGCGGCTTTGTCCACGAGCTGCCAGCGCGCCTCAGAACTCCCGGATCTTGATGTTCCGGTACCACACCGGATCGCCGTGATCCTGCAGCCCGATGTGCCCCTCCTCCGCCATCCCGTAACCGGGCCATTCGGCGAACTTGGTGGCGGCCACCGCCGCCCGCCATTCGTCCGTCCAGAGCTCGTACCGGACGATCCTGACGCCGTTCATCCAGTGCTCCACCCGGGCGCCCCGGACCACGATCCTCACCTCGTTCCATTCGCCGGCGGGCCGGGCGACATCCTCGACCGGGGCGTGCAGGCCGTAGTTGGCGCCGGCGGAGGTCTCGGGGGCGCGCCCGTCGGGATGCCCCGCGTTGTCGAGCACCTGCAGCTCCGGTCCGGTCCAGTACGGAGCCCGTTCCGCTTCGGTCGCCCGGTAGAACACGCCGCTGTTTCCGCCCTTCGCGACCTTCCATTCCAGAGCCAGCTCGAAGTCGGCGAACCGTTCCCTTGTGATGAGCGTTCCGCCGTCCGCTCCCGGAGTGAGGGCGAGACTTCCGCCGGCCGCCGACCAGCCGCCGGGCGCGTCCTCGCGCCGGTAGCCCCGCCAGGAATCCAGGGTGCCGTCGAAGAGGAGCTTCCAGCCGGCCTCCTCCTCCTCGGCGGTCAGCCTGTTGACCGCGGCCTCCTGCCGGGCCTCCGCTTCGCCGGCCGCCCGCAACGCGGCTTCGCCCGGCACCGCCCGGGCCTCACCGGGGACGCCGGCACCCCCGCAGCCCGCCAGCGCCGCCATGCCGGCCAACAGCGAAATCGCCGTCGCGAACACCGGTCGAATCGAACTCGTGTCCCTTCTTGCGCCGCCAGCAGCCCGTGGACAAAATCGCCCTCGGTGCTCGGGCGGCTCTATCCACGGACCGCCAGGTGCGGACGCGGTCATCGCCGGTCACCGCCGAACGCGGCGTCGAAGGCGGTGTCCGACGGACGGAAGACCAGCGCGCGCACGAACTCGCACGCCTCCGCCGCGCCGTGCTCCCGGTCCATGCCGGCGTCCTCCCACTCCACCGAGAGCGCACCTTCGTATCCCGCCCCGTTCAACGCCCGCAGGACCTCCTCGAAGTCTACGCGCCCGCGCCCCGGAGAGCGAAAATCCCAGAACCGGCGCGGGTCCCCGAATTCCGTGTGTCCACCGAAGACGCCGGCACGCGCCGGCCGGTCGGACCACCACGCATCCTTGATGTGAACGTGAGCGATCCGGTCTCCGAACCCGCGTACGAAGTCGACGAGGTCGACCCCCTGGTAGGCCAAGTGGCTGGGATCGTAGTTGAAGGCGAACGCCGGGTGCCCCCCCACCGCCTCCACCGCCCTCTCCGCGGTGACGATGTCGAAGGCGATCTCGGTGGGGTGGACCTCCAGGGCGAACCGGACGCCCTCTTCCGCAAACACGTCCAGGACCGGCAGCCACGCCGCGGCGAACTGGCGAAAGCCGTCGTCGATCCATTCGGGAGGGACCGGGGGGAACGAATAGAGAAGGTGCCAGACCGGGCTTCCGGTGAATCCGTTGACCACCTCGACCCCCAGCCGCGCCGCGGCCCTCGCGGTGTCCTCCATCCGCCGCGCCGCGCGCCGCCGCACCCCCTCCGGATCGCCGTCGCCCCACACCCCGGCCGGGAGGATGGCGCGGTGCCGGTCGTCGATCCGGTCGCAGACCGCCTGGCCCACCAGATGGTTGCTGATCGCCCAGACCCCGAGTCCGTGCCGCGCCAGCAGGTCGCGCCGTCCCCGACAATACGACGCGTCCGCGAGCGCGGCCCGCACGTCGAAGTGGTCTCCCCAGCACGCCAGCTCCAGACCGTCGTAGCCCCATGCGGCCGCCTTTTCGGCCAGAACCTCCAGGGGCAGGTCCGCCCACTGGCCCGTGAAGAGGGTCACCGGACGGCTCACGGGTACGCCCCCACCCCCGTCCACCGCTCCCGTGCATGCGACCTCAGCACGCAGTCAATGAAGCGCATCCCGCGAACCCCGTCCAGGTGGTCCGGAAAGTCCCGGTCCAGCGGGTCCGCCTCCACCCCCGCCACCGCCGCCCCGATCGCTCTCCCCGCGCTCCGGTAGATGTTGGCGAACGCCTCGATGAAGCCTTCCGGATGTCCGGGGGGCAGCCGCGTCGCGTGGCGCGCCGCCGCCGACAGCCAGGGACTTCCGCGCGTGAGCGTCCGCCCCGGCGCATCCGGAAGAAGGAGCTCCAGGCGGTCCGGCCGCTCTTGCCGCCACTTGAGCCCGGCCTTCTCCCCGTAGATCCCGAGCGCCAGGCCGTTCTCTTCGCCCGCCGACACCTGGCTCACGTGGAAGACGCCCCGCGCACCGCCCGCGAAGCGGACCAGCATTCCGGCGTCGTCCTCCATCGCCCGTCCCGGGACTTGGGCCGACAGGTCGGCGAAGACCCGCTCGATCTCCAGCCCCGTCACGTAGCCGACCAGGTGGTGAACGTGCGAACCGATGTCGGCCACGGCGGAGGAACGCCCCGCCCGCTCCCGGTCCTGCCGCCACTCCGCCTGCCTGTGCCCCGTCTCCTCCAGCCGCGTAGAGAGCCACCCCTGCCGGTACTCGGCGACCACCTTGCGCAGGGTGCCCAGACGCCCCGCGCGGACCTGGTGGCGCGCTTCCCTGACCATGGGATACCCCGTGTAGTTGTGGGTGAGCGCGAAGGTCAGACCGCTCGCTTCCACGGTTAGGCACAGGTCTTCCGCTTCCGCCGGAGTGGCGGTCATCGGCTTGTCGCAGACGACGTGGACGCCCGCGTTCAGGAAGGCGGTCGCGACGGGGTGGTGGAGGTGGTTGGGGGTGACGACCGCGACGGCCTCGATGCGGCGGTCGCCGCCCAGCGCGGCCTCCGCAGCGGCCATCTCGCGGTAGGAGCCGTACACGCGCCCCGCGTCCAGCCCCAGCACCCGCCCCTGCTCACGCGAACGTTCCGGACACGAGGCGAAGGCGCCCGCGACCAGCTCCCACTCCCCGTCCAGCGCCGCCGCCATCCGGTGTACCCCCCCTATGAAGGCGCCGGGGCCGCCGCCGACCATGCCGTACCGGAGCCGCCGCCCGATGTGCGGGTTCACGCCGGCCTCCGCCGACCGGCGGTCCGGGGATCGCGCGCGCGGCCGCCGGAAACGGCGAGGCGCCGGACGGGCAAGGCCGGCCTCGGCTCAGGAAAGCCGCTCGGCACGATACCCGCCCGAACGCCTTTCCCTCACGTACAGGAGGCCGAAGACCAGCACCAGCACCCCGCTCAAGGGAACCAGGTAACGGAAGGAAACCAGTCCGCCTAGGTTGTCCGCCGGACCCAGGATACCCCGCGCCCGCTCCACCGTCTCCGACGTGGAGCCCGATTCGACGATCGCGCGCAGGGCCTTCGCGGTCCCGACCGGAAGAAGGGTGGGGTCCTCGCCCACCGGCGGGAGCACGTCGGCGATCAACACGAGCGCCGCCCGCCGTCCGTCGCCCTCGGGGCCCGGAAGCTCCTCCGCCTCGGACCTGAGCACGGCGCTAGCGTCCAGCAACGCGACGTACGTCCGGTCGTTGTCCAGCGCCTCGTGGCCCGCCTCGTCGGCGACATGTCCCATCAACGGCGATGTCACCAGTCCGACGACCGCCATCCCCACCGTGCCCATGAGCCCCAGCCCCAGAGCCCCGCTCCTGGGGATCCGCTCCGAGACGAAACCGAGCATCGTCGGCCAGAAATAGCACACCCCGACCGCGAACACCGTCGCGGAGGCGAAGATCGAGGTCAGCGACCCCCCCATGCTCAGCCAAAACAGCCCCGCCCCGGACAGCACCGCCGACACCAGCAGAATACCCGTGGGCGACAGCCGACGGACCACCGGCCCCGCCCAGTAGCGCATGACCGCCATGATGCCGTTCACGTACACGAGCACCAGGATTCCGGCCATCCCCCCCGCCTCCAGCACGGCGGGCACCCAGCGATTCGGGCCAAGCTCTATCGACGCCGTAATCGCCATGCACAGCAGCATCAGCAGCATGAGCGGCGTTGTCAGGGCGGCGCGGAACATCTCGCCCATCGAGACGCCCGAGCGCACCCCTTCGGTGACCGGGAAACGCTGGCCCAGCAGCAGGAAGCCGTAGGCGGCGGTCGGGACGAGGATGAGCGCGATCTTGATCTGCCAGGACTCGATCCCGGCGCTGTCCAGGCCGAAGGCGGCCAATCCGCCGATCACGATCCCGCCGGGGAACCATACGTGAAACCGGTTCAGCCTGACCGTCTTGTCTTCCGGGTAGAGCGAAGCGACCAGGGGGTTGCACGCGGCCTCCACCAGTCCGTTGGCCATTGCGATCACCAGCGCACCCGCGAAGAGGAGCGTGAACCCGCCGGCGAAGACCATGATCAACGCGCCGGCCAAGTGTCCCACGAAGGCCATCCTAACCAGAAAGCGCATCCCGAGCGTGTCGCACAGCGGCGCGAAGACCACCTGCGACACCGCGAAGCCCCAAAGCGCGGCCCCGCCGATCCACCCGACCTGCGCGTTGGCGAGGACGAACTCGCCCTTGAGGTCGAACATGACCGCGCCCACGGTAGCGAAGGCCACCGAGGTCGCGACCAGCGCCACGCAGCTGCCCAGGAAGAGGCGGCCCCTGTTCACGCCGCCGATCCCGCCGGATCCGTCATTCATCGATTCGACCGCCTTGTCTTCGTGGAGGTGATGTTCGGGCGTCCGCGGTCTCAGGTCGCGGACAGGTAACGATAGCTTGCCTCGACTGACGCGAGCGGATCGCCCGGCCGGTCGTGTTCGACGAAGAAGTGCCGGAGGCCCGCCGCGCCGGCGAGGCCGAAGATCTCCCCCCAGTCGATCTCCCCCGCGCCCACGTCGGCGATGCGGCCGTCGGCCGTGAGGTCCTTGACGTGGCACAGGGCGAAGCGTCCCGGGTGCTCTCCCAGCAGGGCGGCGCCGTCCGCTCCGCCCACCGCCGACCAGTGGAAGTCGATCTCCAGGTCCACGAACGCCGGGTCGAGGCGCTCGAGAAGGAGTGCGTACCCGGTGACCCCGTCCGCGTCCAGCGCGTCGAACTCGAAGGCGTGGTTGTGGTAGGCGACCCGAAGGTCCGCCTGCGCGACGGCCGCCCCTGCCGAGTTCAGCAGCTCCGCGAGTTCCCGGTAGCCGTCGGGAGTGCGCATATCATCTCCGATCCACGGGAGGACCAGCCACCGGTGACCCACGACGGCGGCGGCCTCGGCCGAAGTCTCGAGCCCCGCGCCCGCCAGGCCCTCGAGTCCGACGTGCGCCGCGGGCGCCGCCAGCCCGGCGCCGTCGAGCCATCCCCGGATTTCCGAGGGACGGTGGCCGAAGTAGCCCGCGAACTCCACTTCGTCGTAGCCGATGCCGGCCACCGCGCCGAGCGCGCCCGCGACGTCGTCCGCCATGAGGGAGCGAACGGTGTAGAGCTGGAGTCCGACGCGGTCCAGGGGGGGATCGAGCGCACCGGCTCCGGCGCCGGCGAACTGTCCAGCCGTCCGCCCGTCCGCGCGCCGCCTCCCCGCCCCCCCGCACGCCCCCAGCCACCCCGCTCCCCACGCCGCCCCCGCCGCACGCAGGAACCGCCTCCTGTCCATGCGCCCGGCCGGGCCCAAGTCTCCCGCCCGGCCCACGCGTCCGTCCACCGAAGTCATGAGAGAGAATAGGCGCCCTGCGCGCGCGCCGCACAATCCCCGCACGCCCCCGCTCCCGGTATCCGGCGCCGCCGCGACAAGCGCATGCCGCGGCCATTCCGGTCCGGTCATCCCCGCGGCGCTCCTCCGGCCCCCGCCGCGTCTCAGCGAACCGTGAACCCTCCCGCCAGCGGGTCCCCCTCCTCGGCCCGGAAGCGCGCCGCGCCGGTGTAGTGCGCCCGCCCCCCCACCAGCACCGTCACGGCCTCGTGCTCCCCCACCCGCGTCTCCTCCACGACGCACCCGGTGAAGACGGCCCCGGTCACGCTCGAGAACCGGCGCTCGTCCCCCACGCCCGCCTGCCCCCGCGCCGTCTGGATCGCCATGCGCGCGGTGACGCCGCTTCCCGTCGGGCTCCGGTCCACCTGCCTGTTCGCGAAGACGCACACGTTGGCGCTGGGGCGGTCGTCGCCCAGCGCTCCGTCGGTCAGGACGGTGCCGTACAGGTAGGCCAAGTCCGGATGCGCGGGGTGGTCCAACTCGAGCTGCGCCTTGGCCGCGCAGGTGACCGCCCAGGCCGCGTCCGCCAGCGTGCGCGCCGGCGAGGTCCGCACGTCCAGCCCGAAGCGAGACGCGGGCGCGAAGGCGTAGAAGGCGCCGCCGTACCCGACGTCGACGTCGACCGTGCCGGCGCCCTCCACCTCCAGCTTCGCGCCGAGGAGGGGGGCGAAGGCTCCCACGCTCTCGAAGTGCACCGTTCCGGCGCGCCCGCCGGCAACCTGCGCGTGAGCGGTCACGAGTCCGCACGGACACTGGATGCGCACGGTGGCGCGGGGCTCGCGCGGCGCCACCAGGCCTTCGTCCACGGCCCATCTGGCCACGGCGATCGTCGCGTGCCCGCACATCGTGGAGTAGCCCTCGTTGTGACAGAAGAGCACCGCCACGTCGGCGCCGGGGTGGTCCGGCTCGACCGGGATGACCCCGTACATGTCCGCGTGGCCGCGCGGCTCGTGCATGAGGAAGCGGCGCAGATGGTCCAGCCGCTCCCGCGCGTACCGCCGCTTGTCCAGGATGGTGGCGCCGGGTATGTGCGGGTAGCCGCCCGTGACGATCCGCACGGGCTCGCCGCCGGTATGCATCTCGCAGGTGAGGATTTCGGGAGGGAACGCGAATGTCATTTACACTCGCCCCACCACCCTGCGCGCGGCGAAGAAGACGCCGTACGCCGTAGCCGCGAACGCCAGTCCCCACGCCGACGGCGGCATCCATCCCCCGGCCCCCGCCGACCGCGCGACCAGCAGCGCCGCCACCCCGGCCGCCGCCGCCGCGAGCGCTTCCGCCGACCCCGGACGACGCGAGTGCAGACCCGCCGCCACGGGCACGAAGAGGCTGACCGACAGAAGCGCGTAGAAGATCGTCAGGGCCCCCACCACGCTCGGGATCACGACGGCCAGCACCACCCCGGCCAGCCCGCCCGCCACCGCCGCGCTCCGTGCGACCTTCAGGACCTGCCGGTCGGTGGCCTCCGGCTTCAAGAAACGCTTGTAGAGGTCCTTCGAGAGCGAGGTGGCCAGCATGAAGAGGATGGCGTCGGCCGAGCTGATCTCCGCCGACAGGACCGCCGCCAGCCCCAGCAGCCCGACCCAGGCGGGCACCCCCTCGGTCAGGATCACCGGAAGCGCCTTCTCGGCGCTGTCCAGCCCGGGAGCCACGGCATGCGCCACCATCCCGAGAGCGGGGGGCAGCACCGCGAAGAGCATCAGCGCCACGCCGCAGGCGCCGACTCCCACGCGAACCGCGCGCGCGTCCCGCGCCCCGAAGATCTTCTGCAGGATCCCAGGCGACACGATGAACGCCGGGGCCAGCAGCACGAGGTACGTCCACCCGGAGGCGCCGTTGCTCATGAAATCCAGGTGGCCCGGCACCGCCCGCGCGCTCTCCAGCACCGCCGAGACGCCCCCCGCCCCTCCCACCGCCAGCGGCACCGCGACCAAGAACCCGGCCATCAGCACAACAAGCTGCACCAGGTTGACCCAGGCCGAGCTGAGCAGCCCCCCCGCCACGAAGTAAACCGTCATGACCAAGCCTCCCGCGACGGCGCCCAGCCACCTCGGCGCTCCCGCCACCACCTCCAGGATCCAGGCCATGGCGATCAGCTGGCCGGCCAGGATGGCGAGGGTGCCGAGCCAGAGGAGCGCAGCCATCGCCGCCCGCACCGAGGGACCGTAGCGGTGCTCCAGGTAGTCGCCCACTGTGCGCAGCGAGAGGTCCCGGGCCACGCGCCACATGCGCGGTCCCAGCCACACGGCGAGCACCAGAGTGCCTATCCCCGCGGAGCCGACCCACCACCACGCCGCGATCCCGTTCCGGTACCCGAGCCCCGCCGCGCCCACCGTCGAGCCCGCCCCGATGTTGGCCGCCAGCAGCGTCGCGAAGAGGAGCCCGGGCCCCAGCGCGCGCCCGGCGACGAAGAAGTCCCGGGTGCCCGAGACCCGGCGGCCGATGGCGAGACCGACCGCAGTGATGAGCCCGACGTAGAGGAGGAGGAGCCCCAGCGTCAGAGTGGCGCTCACCGGCCATCTCCCGGCAGGTCCCTGACGGCCGGGATCGAGGGCAGACCGTGGGCGCTCCGCACCGCGCGCACGATGGCCTCGGCCACGACCTCGGCCGCGAGGGCGCCGACCTGGCCCACGCTGAAACCTTCCGCGAGGGTCCCGGTGGCCAGGGAGAAGACGGTGTCGCCGTCGCTGGGAGTGTGGCTCGGGACGACGGCGCGGGCGAGCCCGTCGTGGGCCATCCGCGCCACCTTCGCAGCCCGCGCCTTGGTCAGACGGGCGTTGGTGGCGACGATCACCACGGTGGTGTTTTCGCCCTCCCTCGGGGGCGGCGGCTCGCCGCGCAAGATGCGGCGGGCGTCGGCGAAACCGCCGCCCTCGGCGCGGGCGCCCGCGATCGTTTCGCCGGTGCGCGGGTCGACCACGTCGCCCACGGCGTTGACCACGGCGAGCGCGCCCACCACGAGGCCGCTCTCCAGGGTCGCCGAGCTGGTGCCCACCCCGCCCTTCATGGCCCAGGCCATCCCGCGCATCTTCCCCACGGTGGCCCCGGCGCCGGCGCCCACGCTCCCCTCCGCGACCGGCCCGGCTCCGGCCGCTGCCGCTGCCTGGTAGCCGCAGTCGGGACCGGGACGCACGTCCGCCACACGCAGGTCGAAGACGATGGCCCCCGGCACGATCGGAACGACACCGGTGCCGCCGACGGGAAAGCCCTGTCCGCGCTCTTCCAGGTGGCGCATCACGCCGCCTCGCGTGCCGAGCCCGTAGGCGCTTCCTCCCGAGACGAAGACCGCGTCGACCCTTTCGACCGTGTTCACAGGGTCGAGAAGGTCGGTCTCGACGGTACCGGGCGCGCCGCCCCGCACGTCCACGCCTCCTACGGCTCCGCCGTCGGCGATCACCACCGTGCATCCCGTGGCGGCGTTCGGATAGGTGAAGTGGCCTACCCGGATTCCCTCCACCCGAGTGATCCCCTCGGCCGCACCCCCAGCGCCGGAGCCGCCGGGCGCGGACTGCGGCGCGGCGGGGAGGGGCGCCAAGGCGGCGGTCCCGGCCGCGATCGCGATCAGCGGTGTGCGGTGCGATCCGGTCCCGCCCCGCGCGCAACGGGCGACGGGACGGGCGCGGCGGCGGCTCTCCTGCGACATCGGAACCATTGGCTTCCTCCCCTGCGCGGACGGTGGAATGCGCGGCGGGGCCGCCCGCGCCCCGCTGCGCCGGCCACGAAGATAACGCGAGAAACGGGGACGGGGGCGGACACATGCAACCTTCGCCCCGTCCGAAGGCGTCCATCACCGTGATGGCCGGTGCGCCGGCGCGCGGCGGAGAATTGTGGCACGGATATTGCTAACAATTGTTCGGAGGTTCGGAGCGACGCCGGGGGGACAGCGCCCGGCGGAGGCAAAAGGGGGAAGAAACAATGAGGACCGTACGTTTGAGACAACGTTGGAACCGCCGGTTCACGACGCTGGGGCTGGTCGTTTCCGTGGGACTGATCGTGGGCGCCGGTCAAGTCATCGAGTCGAGCGCCGCAGAACCGGATCCCACCTCGGCCGATCGCGAGGAGCCGGCCGAGCCCGCCTACAACCATCCCGTGCGGGAGTCCCCCGGGACGGCGCGGACTGTCCACCGGAAGGGACACCGGACGGACGACGGGAGCTTCCGGCTGTAGCGGCGCACCCGGACTAGATCCCGCGTCCGCCGCGTCCGCGACCCCGCGGGCGCCCCGCGAGCCGCCGAGCAGCCCGTAGGAACAACCCGTGCGGCTCCGAGCGGCGATTCATCCACGGACCGCCGACCCGAATGCGCCCACTTCTAAGACGTTTCGCGGGACGCCTCTCGCTCACCCTGGCGCTCGTCGTTCTGGAGGCGGCGGGGTGGATCCTCTTCCCGCTCGTCATCGGCCGCGCCATCGACAGCGTCCTCGCGAATTCGGCGCGGGGGCCGTACGAGCTCGCGATCCTCGGAATCGTCACCATGGGAATCGCGGTGGTCCGGCGACTCGCGGACAGCCGGGCCTACGCGGGAATCTACGCCGCGCTGGGCGAGGAGATGGCGGGGATCGCGGAGGGGACCGGCACCTCCACGCGAACCGCGCGCCTGGGGATGCTCAGGGAGATCGTGGAGTTCTTCGAGAATTCTCTGCCCGAGCTCGTCAACAGCGTGCTGGGGCTGGGCGGCATCATGCTGATCGTCGCGACGCTGAATTTCCCGGTCTTCGTCGGCTGCCTCGCGGCCGCGGCCGCCACCGTCGCTCTGTACGCGCTGACCGGCAGGCTGACGACCCGGTACAACCGCGGGCTCAACGACGAACACGAACGGCAGGTCGACGCCGTCGACAGCGGCGATCCCGGTCGCCTGGGCGAACACCTGCGGGCGATGATGCGCTGGAACATCCGGCTCTCCGACCTGGAGGCGGCCAACTTCGGGATCAACTGGGTCTTCATGATCGCGCTGCTGGTCTTCGCGGTGGGCGCCTCGGTGCGGGAGACGGCGGAGTACGGGGCGGTTTTCGCCGTGGTCATGTACGTGTTCCAGTTCATGGAATCGATGATGCTGCTGCCGTTCTTCTACCAGGAGTGGCTGCGGCTGCGGGAGATCTCGGGACGGTTGGCCGGGGCGTTGGCCGGGGGGGACTGAGCCGGTCGGCCGGGATTCCCGGCGAGCCTCACGGAGCGTGGTT
>JAPPNM010000004.1 GCA_028873825.1 Gemmatimonadota bacterium
TGTAATGTATACCTTACAGCGCGGACGGGTGAAGCGAAGCGGCCAGCCCGGATGCGTCGCCGCTCGAATGCCGGGGGGATTTTGTCCACGGGCTGCTAACGCTCCCAGGCCTCGCGCGCCGGGATCCCCCGGCTTAGGAAAACCTCCCGCCCGGGCCTGGGAGGAGGCGGAACCCGGTCGCCCCTCAGTATCGCCCGCACCTGGCCGGTCTCCGTGTCGCGCACGATCGCCATCGGTTCGTCCGAATCCCCGTCCAGCGTGACGGACCCTCCCGGGCCCGAAAGGGCGATGCTCGCAAGCGCACCGGCCCAACCGGGCCGCACCGGCAGGAGAAAGACGAAGGAGGCGAACTCGCCCTCGCCGTCGGCGATCTCCTTCATCGCAAAGCTGAAGGAGAAGAGCTCCGTTCCTTCGCCGTCCCTCCCGGTCAGCGAATGCGGGCCCGGGGAGCCCGGCGGGGCCGGCGGGGCGTCGACGACGAAGGCGGGATGCAGCCGGGGCGACCCGTCCGCGCCCAGCCCCCCCCAGAGCAGGATGGTCCGCTGCGGGGCGGAGGGTAGTTCGGCGCTGTCGGACAACCCCAACCGGTATGCGAAAGCCTCCGAGAAGTGAAAGTCGCTGGTCCACCAGGGATCGCAGTAGGACATGTGATCGTAGGTGCCGGGACTTATCACACTGTCGCCCCGGAAATCGTATCCCCAGCTCCCGATCGTGCCGTCCCCGTTGGGGAAGTAGGGATCCGTCCCCCCCGGGCCTCCGCACGGCGCGTGCCACAGACCCAGATTGTGACCGAACTCGTGGGCCACGACCCGGCCTCTTGCCAACGAGAAACTGGACTTGCCGCCCAGATAGGCAACTCCCCGGGCACCGGTGACCTCACCGGTCATCAGACCCGCGTAGTATCCGTCGCCCCCCTCCATGCCGCGGATCGCCTCGACCTCTCCGAGGAGTGTGATGACGTTGTTGGTGGAAGTCTCGACGGGGTCGTGGTCGGAAACATCCATTTCTTCCATGGGGAGAAGGTCGTAGGTGTCGAAGAGCAGTTCATGCTCCTCCTCGTCTTCCGCCATCCCCTCGGTGACATCCAGGACCGACGAGTCCGGGTCCTCCTCCCAGAGGAAGGGAATCACGGTCAGTTCGAAGGCCGGCATGGAGTCGACCTCGAGTTCGAGCCGACCCTCTTCGGGAATCCGCCTGACTAGGCCCAGCGAGTCGTCCAGGGTTCCGTCCGGGTCCACCTCCACGAACATCTCGAGCCCGGGCTGCACGATCCCGGCCGGTATCCTCGCGTTGGAGGACTTCGCCAGCGACCCTTCGTCCACCTCGGTGGGGATGGGCGTGGATTTGCCCGGTATGTCCGCCGTGTACGTTACGGATCCATCCCGGTAGAAGCGTGCCCGTACCGACGGGATCCCTTCGTCGGTCGCCACCGACGCGGTCACGAAGACCCGCAGCAGCGCCTCTTTGGCGGCAACCAGGGGGACCGGAAAGTCGCGTGACTGGACCGACTGGACGAGGTACGCCGCCGGGGGTTCAAATCCGCACATCCTGACCCTCGGTTCCGTTACGGTCTCGAGCCAGGACTGGAAGACCGAATCCGTAGGGGCGCAGAGATCGGTCCCGCCGGCGGCCAGTGCCTCCAGCTCGGTGAGAGCGGTGAGTTCGGCCGGCAACGCTCCAGCCAGCTCCGCGTTGCCCGAGAGACGCATGTAACGCGACCGCCGCAACATGCCGATTTCCGGCGGAAGAGCGCCGGAGAGATCGTTCCCCGAAACGGAGAGCGCGGTGAGAGAGGCGAGATTTCCGAGCGCCCCCGGAATCGGGCCGGTGAGCCGGTTCCCGCTCAGATCCAGATGCAGGAGGGCGGCCAGGCTGCCCAGTTCGGGGGGAATCGGTCCCTCCAGCCGGTTCGCGTGCAGCCAGAGGTAGGACAACCCGGAGAGTTCCCCGAGTTCCGCCGGAATCCGGCCCGTCAACCGGTTGTCGGAAAGCACCAGTGACTGAAGGTCGGCGAGTTTGCCGAGTTCGGCGGGAATCGGGCCGGCGAGCCGGTTGTCCCCAAGGTTAAGCGACACAATGTCGGCGAGTTTGCCGAGTTCGGCGGGGATGGGCCCGCCGACTCCGTTCCCAAACAGAGTGAGCGACCGCAGCCCGGGAAGGTCGCCCAGTTCCGCGGGGAGCCGGCCGCTGAGCCCGTTGTGGCGCAACTCGATATGCTCAACCCATCCGTCCGAGTTCGTAAAAAGCCCCCACCACTCGCCCAAAGGCGCGTCGGTGAGCCAATTGTCCCTTCGTTGCCATCCGTCGCCTCCCGTGGACTCGTAGAACGCCGCCAGGATCGCACGCTGCGGATCCGGGACCTCGACCGCGAAGCTCTGCCGCGCCGAGAGACCCCCGGGGTCGGTGGCCGTCACGGCGACGCTCGCATCCCCTATTGCCACGCCGGCCAGCCGCACCGTGTCGCCGGAGACCCGGACCGCGACCACCAGAGTGTCCGACGACACTCCCGCGAAGCCGAGCGCGTCCCCGTCCGAGTCGGCGAAGTAGCCGGATACCGCTAATGCGACGGTGTCGCCAACTCTCACCTCCTGCGCGGGGATCGAGTCCACGGGTTCGGGGGCCCGGTTGGAGACTGTGACCGGGACGCTCTGCTCCGCCGAAAGACCGCCGGGATCGGTCGCCGTGACGGTGACGGTCGCGCTCCCCCGCCCGGCGGCGGCCAACCGGACGGTGTCGCCGGAGACCGAGGCCGCGACCACTCCCCCGTCGGACGACACGGCCCCGTAGCTGAGCGGATCTCCGTCCGGATCGGTAAAGTAGCCGTATGCCTCTACAACGCCGGTGTCTCCGAGAAACAGGTTGACGGCCGGAACCGTTCCGACCGCGACCGGCTCCCTGGCCTCGTTACAGCCCGCCGTCCACGCCAGTACTCCCGCGATCGCCGCCGCACGCATCGAACCGACCGCCATTGAACCGGCTATTTCCTGCCTCCTTCCCCCGGACTGTCCCTTGCGGCGCGTGGCAAGAGTACCCGCAGCATCCAATACTGTGAATTCACATGCCAGCCCGCCAGAACCGGTGGCGCCGCCCCGCCTCAACCCACCCCGAAGAGCTTCAACCTGTCGCCGTACCTGCGCTCGAGCACCAGCCGCACCAGCGCGTTGCCCTCGCCGGCCAGCTCGGGATCGCGGTCCACGAGCGCCCGCGCCCGCTCCCGCGCCGGACCCACCAAGTCGCCGTGCTCGACAATGTCCGCGAAGCGCAGCCCCGCGCCGTGGCCGTGCTGCTCCGCTCCGAAGAAGTCGCCCTGGCCGCGGATCCGCAGATCCTCCGCCGCGATCTCGAAGCCGTCGTCGGTGCGGGCGAAGACCTCGAGGCGTTCGCGGGCCGCCGAACCGTCCCCGCCCTCCCCCACCGCACCCGGAATCACCACGCAGAGGCCGCCCCGGTCCCCCCGCCCCACCCGGCCCCGCAGCTGGTGCAGCTGGGAGAGCCCGAAGCGCTCGGCGTTCTCGATCACCATGACCGTTGCGTTCGCCACGTCGATTCCCACCTCGACGACCGTGGTCGCGACCAGCACCCGGATCTCCCCGGCCACGAAGCGGCGCATCACGGCGTCCCGGTCGCCCGCGGGCATGCGGCCGTGCAGGAGCGCGACCTCGCGTCCGGCGAACTCTTCGCTGCGCAGGCGTTCGCACTCGGTCTCGGCCGCGCGCAGATCGGCCTTCGCGGACTCCTCGATGACCGGGTACACGACGTAGGCCTGCTCGCCGCGGCCGAGCCGGTCCGCGACCTCGCGGAACACCTCCGCGCGCCCGCCCGGGTCGGCCAGCCGGGTCTCGACAGGGCGCCGGCCGGCGGGGAGCTCGTCGATCACGCTGATCTCGAGGTCGCCGTGCAGGGCCATGGCCAGCGAACGCGGAATCGGCGTGGCGGACATGACGAGCACGTCGGGCGCCGGATCGCGCTCGGCCAGGGCCAGACGCTGGCGAACGCCGAAGCGGTGCTGCTCGTCGACCACCACAAGTCCGAGCGCGTCGAACTCGACCCCCTCCTGGATGAGCGCGTGCGTGCCGGTCACCACCTGCGCCTCGCCTCCGGCCACCCGCGCGCGGGCCTCGTCGCGGCGGCGCGGGGTGGCCGAACCGGTAAGGAGCTCGACCCCGCAGGGCAGCCCGGCCAGGAACTCGCGAATGCGCGCGGCGTGCTGCGCGGCGAGGATCTCGGTGGGCGCCATGAGCGCGGCCTGGTACCCGCCCTCGACGGCCAGCAGCATGGCGAAGAGCGCCACCAGCGTCTTTCCGCACCCCACGTCGCCCTGCAACATCCGGTTCATGCGGCGCGGCGCGGCCATGTCGGCGTAGATCTCGCGCAGGACGCGTATCTGGGCTCCGGTCAGCTTGAAGGGGAGACCGTCGTGCAGCGCGCGGACGAGCCGGTTGGTGCGCTCGAAGGCGATCCCGGGACGCGCTAGCGTGAGGTGGTGGCGGACCCGCGCCTGCAGGAGCTGCAGGAAGAACAGCTCGTCGTACGCGAGGCGGCGCCTGGCCGGGGCGACATGGTCGAGGGAGGCGGGGCCGTGGAGGGTCGCGAGCGCCGTCGCGAGGCCGGGGAGGCCGAGGGCGTCGCGGGCCGCGGGCGCGAGGTGGTCCTCGGGGGGGACGTGCCTGAGCAGCTGCTCCAGGTTGAGCGCGACGACGCGCCGCAGGACCCACTGGGGGAGGTCCTCGGACGCGGGATAGGTGACGAAGACGGTGCCCGGGGGGATGGGCCGGGGGGGGCCGGGGGGCGGGATGGGCGTATGGGAGTCCGATATGGAAGTATGGGTCCGGGGGGAAGCCTCCTGCGCCCGCTCCAGCACGACGTGTTCCCGGGGCTGGATCTGGCGGCCGTGAAAGAACTTCACGGGGCCGGTGACGAGGATCCGGTCTCCCACGCGCAGACCGCGGTCGAGCCACGGCTGCCCCGGCCACGCGCACGTGCAGATCCCGGTGTCGTCCTTGATGACGGCCTGGAAGATCCGCAGCCCCGACCGCGTCGGGACGACGCCCTTGCTGCGCACGACGCCCACGGCGGTCACGTCCATGCCCGGCTCGACCCGCGACAGGGGAGTGACGGTCGACGCGTCGTCGTAGCGGCGGGGCACGTGGTAGAGCAGGTCGCGGGCGGTCAGGATTCCCAGGCGCGCGAGCGATTCGGCCCGGCGGGGTCCCACGCCCTTGAGGAACTGGACGGGCTTGTCCAGGCGGGTGAGGCTCACGGCCCGGCCAGCACCCCCCGGACGAAGTCGTCCGGATCGAAGGGCACGAGGTCGGCGAGCTTCTCGCCCACCCCGACGAGGCGCACCGGGATCCCCAGCTCCTCGCGCAACGCCACCGCGATCCCTCCCCGCGCGGTCGAGTCCATCTTGGCCAGCACGATGCCGGTGACGGTCACGAACTTCGAGAATTCGCGCGCCTGAACCAGCCCGTTCTGCCCCACCGTGGCGTCGAGCACGAGCAGCGTCTCGTGGGGGGCGCCTTCGTGCCGCGCGCCGATCACCCGTTCCACCTTGCCTAGCTGCTTCATGAGGCCGTCGTGGGTGTGGAGCCGCCCGGCCGTGTCGACCAGCACCACGTCGGTGCCCCGGGCGCGCGCCGCGGCCAGCGCATCGTACGCCACCGCCGCGGGATCCCCGCCCGGCTGCCCTTTCACGAAACGGGCCCCCGCCATCTCCGTCCACCGCGCGAGCTGCTCCGTCGCTCCCGCCCGGTAGGTGTCGGCCGCGGCCACGACCACGCTCTTCCCCCTGGCCGCAAGACGGTGCGCGATCTTCCCTACGGTGGTCGTCTTCCCCACGCCGTTGACACCCACGACCACGTACACGGCCGGCGGCGTGCCGGCGACGGCCAGCTCGCCCGCGGCGTCGCCTGCGAAGACCGCCCCGATCGCGTCCGCAAGCACCCGTCGAAAGCCCTCCTCGTCGCCCACTCCGTCCCCGCGCGCCGCCCTCTCGACGGCTTCGACGAAGCGCATGCTCGCCCCGACCCCGAAGTCGGCCATGATGAGGCGCTCCTCCAGCTCCTCCAGCGCATCCGCGTCGACGCCTCGGAAGGCGCGCGGAACCGCCCGGGCGAGGGCGCGTCTCCAGAGTCCCGGCCGGGGCGTCAACGCAGACCCGCCCGCCGCCGTCCCAGCCACTCCGCGCACAGCACCGCCAGGATCGCGAGATAGGCCAACGGCCAAGTGCGCAGCGAGCGGCCGCCCGCGAACGAGGCGCGCTCCGGGTCGGCGCCAACGGTCAGCGCGGCCGGATCGACCTCGGGGAGCAGCATGTCGCCGGTGAAGGTCTCCACCTCGAACTCGCCGGCGGCGGTGTCCGCGGCGGAAGACCGGTAGCCGTAGCGCCCGGGGGGAAGCGGCGGAGTGGCGAAGAAGCCGTCCGGCGGCACCGTGACCGCGGAATCGAGGACAAGGCCTCCGGCCGAATCGCCGACCGCGAGGGCGACCTCCTCGCCCTCGTACCCCAGGCCCCGCCAGAGCACGGGGACTCCCCGGGGCGCCGTCGTCTCCGCCGGCCGCACGCCCGGACCCGCCGGCGGCGGCTCGCCGGCCGTCAGCCAGCCGACGACGGCCGCCCACAGCCCGCGGTAGTGTTCGCGCGGAGCGCCGTCGCGGAACGCCCAGCGCCAGAAGCCCCGGGCCAGCGCCGTCGCGGTCCGGCGGCCGCCCTTCCGCCGCAGCACGAGCGCCGGCGCGGGGTCCCCCGCCGCACCGCGGCGCACGTTGAGAGCGACCCCCCCACCGGCGTCCAACAGGGGAAGAACTCCGGTCATGGGCGGGAGGCCTTCGGAGACGAACCCTCCCGTTTCGCCCGCGATCGGCGACGGCGGGGCCTCGTCGAGGTACCATTCCCCGGGCAGGGGGTCGCCCGCGGTGACGCCCCCGGCCGCCGCCCCGCCGCCGTCGCGCGGGAAGAGCAGGAGCCGCCGGATAGCAGCCGGTTCGAGGATCTCCAGGGCGGCGGCGTCCGCACCCACCGCTACGACCATCCCCGCGCGGCGCAGCAGGCGGCCCAGGGACGAGGCGTCGACCGCCTCCGGGCGGCCGCCGCCCGGAGGCGCGGCCATGGGGTGGAAGCGGCCCGGCCCGGTGCGCAGGAAGCCCCGCACCGGCAGCCCGGTCACCTGGCGCAGGACGGGCAGGAGGAAGCGCGGCTCCCAGTCCGGCACGAAGGAGACGAGGAGCACTCCGGTCTCCTCCGGGTCGATCCGCACGATCGCGGTCCGCTCGTCGTCGGGGGGAAAGGCGTCCGGGTGCTCGACGCGGGCCGTCACCCGGTGCGACCCGGCGCCGATCGCGTCCGCGGCACCTAGGGAGAAGTCCGCCGTGGCGACGCCGCCCACCGCGGGCGCCGCCAGGCGCACCGAAGTGCGGGAACCGCCTCCGACCGCGACGGTCACGGTCACCGAATCGACGCTTGCCGCGCCCTCCACCTCGACCGACCCGCGCAGCGTCTCGCCGCGCCGCGGCGAAGCCGGGAGGAGGAGCCGGGCGAGTCCCAGATTCTCCCCCGGGCCGGCGAGCGGCTCCACGGCGACACCCACACCCATACGGCGCGCGGCGGAAACGGTCGCCACGGGGTCGCCCAGCCTGCGGTCGGTCACCAGGGCGACCTCCCGGGCACCCGCCTCAGCCGCCACTCGCACCGCCTCCGCCAGCAGCGACCGAGCGCCGTCCGGCACGGCCATGTCGAGCGAGTCGGGGTCCCACGCGGTCACCGCGGTCCCCGCCAGCAGCAGGCGGGCGCCCGCCTTCGCCAGCGTCCGCGTCCGCTCCACGGCCTCCTCCCAGAGCGTGCCCCCCGCAGGAGTGCGAGCCGTCATGGAGACGCTGGCGTCCAGGATCACGTAGCGGGAAGGCGGTGCGCCGCCGGGCGCCGCCGGGACCGCCGGGTTCCACAGCAGCGCCACCGCCCCGGCCACGGCTCCCACGCGCGCCGCGGCAAGGAGAGCGCGGCCGCGCACCGCCGGTTCCTTGCGGTAGTACACCCGGCCGCAGAGACCGCAGAGCAGGAGCGCGAGGCAGAGGAAAAAGACAGCTTCGAGGGCCATGGATGCTGAGAGTACCGCCGTTGGGGATGGGTCCGCGCCGCGTCCGGCCGCCGGGCGGCCGGCGGTGCTCAGCGACCGCCGCCCGGCGTCCCGAAGATCTCCGGCGGCACCCCGAATGTCTCCGTCGCGCGGAGGCGGAGCAACATGGCCAGACGCTCGTCCCGCTCCCGCCGCCAGCGCTCGCGGTCGGCCGCCCCGACCGGCTCCCCGGAGGGAACGTCGATCACAAGCGGATTCACGGCTCGTCCGTCCCGGTGCATTTCGTAGTGAAGGTGCGGGCCGGTGGCCAGTCCGGTCATCCCCACGTATCCGATCACCTGGCCCTGGCCGACCGTCGAACCCACGGCCGTGCCTCCGGCCCATCCGCTCAGGTGGGCGTAGCGGGTCAGGAAACCGTTGGCGTGGCGTATGTCGATGACCCGCCCGTAGCCCCCGCTCCACCCCCGGCGGACCACGACGCCCTCCCCCGTCGCCTCGACGGGGGAGCCGGATGCGGCCGCGTAGTCGACGCCCCGGTGCGACCGCCAGGTGCGGAGGACGGGGTGGAAGCGGCGCTTCGCGAAGCCGGACGAGATGTGGGCGAGCGCGAGCGGCTTCTTCAAAAAGGCCCGGCGCACCGACCTGCCCTCCAGGTCGTACCAGTCGCCCGTCTCTTCGCCCCCCGGCACGAACCAGACGGCGTGAAGGGAGCGTCCCTCGTTGACGAGCTCGGCCGCCAGGAGCCGGCCCGACCGCGTGCTTCCGTCGGGACGCTTCTCGCGCTCGTACGCGAAGCGGAAGGAGCTCCCGGCCCTGAGCTGGCGGGAAAAGTCGATCCGCCACTGGAAGACGCGGTCCAGCCGTCCCGCGAGCAGGCCTCGGTCGGCCCGGGGCATGCCCCGCAGAGTCTCGAGGGTCAGGACCGCCGACCAGAAGGTGCTTTCGATCCGGCCGGAGGCGAAGACCGTGTCGATCGTGACGGGGACCGTGACGGTGGACGACGCCCAGCCGCCGCCGGCGCGTTCAAGGAGCACGGTGCGGTCGCTGTCCAGACCCACCTCGACCCGGGCCGGGCGCTCCGGCGTCCCGCGCCAGCGGATGCGAATCACGGTTCCGGCCCGCATGCGCCTCGGGTTCGCCTCTTCGCCGAAAGCGAGGAGGAGGTTGGCGCGTTCGTTCGCGGCGAGCCCGGCAGCCCTCAGGATATGCCCGAAGGTGGTCCCGGGGGAGAGCTCGCGCACCTCGACCCGCTCTGGAACGCGGGCAAGCACAGGGGCGAGCGCACCCGTCTCGTCGACCCGGTCGCACGCCCCCAGGGTCGCGGCGGCGAGCAGCGGACCGGGGAGCCGGCGGCTGACCCTCCTCAGGCTTCCATCCTCCGTATGAAGGTGGGCAGTTCCAGCTCCCTCGGACCCTGACCGTCCGTGTGGGACCGGTGGCCTCCGCCCAGCGACGGGCGCGCCACGGTCCTTCCCGCGAAGCGCGGCGGGCGAACCGCGTCCGAGGTCGGGCGGACACCGTCCATCATCGCGCGCGCCTCGTCCGCGGACCCGCGCCCGTCGCCCATGTTCGCCCCGTAGAAGGGCGTCATCGTCGTCTGCGCCGGCTGCGGCGCGCGGCCTCCGCCCGCGGCTTCGCGCCGCACGATGGCCGGAGGCTGCGCAATGTCGGTGCGGGACCCCGCGGCCCGCAGACCCGCCTGATGCGGCCGCATCGCTCCGAAGCGCCTTTGGATGACGGGTTCCTCCGCTTCCGCCTCCCGGACCTCCTCGAATCCGGTGGCGATGAGCGTGACCCTGAGCTCCCCGTCCATGGACGAGTCGTGGACGGCCCCGAAGATGATCTCCGCGTCGTCGCCCACTTCGTCCTGGACCATCATCGAGATCCCGGTGACCTCGTCGATGGTGAGGTCCGCGCCGCCGGTGATGTTGATGAGAACGCCCTTCGCGCCCCGGATCGACACGTTGTCCAGGAGCGGCGACGTGACCGCGTCGCGGGCCGCCTCCAGCGCACGGTTTTCGCCCTTCCCGACGCCCGTCCCCATGAGCGCGGCCCCGCAGGACGACATGATGGTGCGCACGTCGGCGAAGTCGACGTTGACGTCGCCGCTCACGCGGATGAGGTCGCTGATCCCCTGGGTGGCCTGGAGGAGGACCTCGTCGGCCTTCTTGAGGGCGTCCCGGAAGGAGGTGCCCTTGCCCACGACGGCCAGCAGGTGTTCGTTCGGCACCACGATCATCGTGTCGACGGCGCGGGCCAGCTCGGCGAGACCCTGTTCGGCCTGCCGCAGGCGCTTCTTGCCCTCGAAGCGGAAGGGGCGCGTCACCACGGCGATCACGAGAGCCCCCATCTCCCTCGCCATCTCGCCGATGACGGGGGCGGCGCCGGTCCCGGTGCCCCCGCCCATTCCGGCAGCCACGAAGACCAGGTCGGCCCCCTCGAGCGCGGCGCGGACCTCGTCGGCGTCCTCGGCGATGGCCTGGCGGCCGATGCCCGGTCTGGCCCCCGCCCCGAGACCCTGGGTGAGGCGCTTGCCGAGCTGGATGGCGCAGGGGGCCTTCGAGGCGGCCAGCGCCTGGGCGTCGGTGTTGGCCGAGATGAACTCGACGCCCTCCAGATTTTCGTCGATCATCCGGTTCACCGCGTTGCCTCCGGCTCCCCCCACCCCGACGACGCGCATCAGCGCACGGTTCCGCGGGGTTTCGTCGAGTTCGAAGATCATCTTGTCATCTCCCTTGCTTGGGACCCTGTGTCCCGGTGACGTGGACCTGCCGTTTCAATCTATCCGGACCGCTAGAAGAACTCCTTGAGCCACGCGCCCACCCTGGTGACCATGCCCGAGGTCACCGTGGACACGCCGCCCCCTGTATCCATGAAGTAGTCGGCCCCGTGGAGAGCCAGCCCCGCCGCCGTGGCGAAGCCCGGAGCCGAGATCGCGTCGAGCAGACCCGAGAGGCCCTCGCCGGGCGCCCCGATGCGCACGGGCGACTTGAGGGACCCGCGGGCCGTCTCGACGATTCCGGGAGTGATCGCCACCCCCCCGGTGATCACCACCCCCGCTCCCAGCGACACCTGCGGAAAGACGTCCTGGAGCCTGCGGTCGATCTGCCGGAACATGCTCTCGATGCGCTCCTCGATGAGCTTCGCGACCAGTGTGCGGGCCACCTTGCGGCGACTACCGTTCGCTCCCGGCAGCCGTATGACGTCCGCCGGATCCACCAGGAGCGCGCGCGCGCACCCGTGCAGTTCCTTGATCGTGCGCGCTTCGGCGAAGGGGACCGACAGTCCGCGGATCAGGTCGCCGGTAACGGTGTTGCCGCCGAAGGGCAGCACCTCCAGGTGCCGGATTCTCCCCTCGTAGTGAACCGAGAGCCCGGTGGTGGCGCCCCCCATGTCGACCATGGCCACACCCAGTTCCCGTTCGTCCTCGGCCAGCACGGCGCGCGATGCGGCGAGCGGCTCCAGAACGGTGTCCTGCACGCGGTAGCCCGCCCGCACCACCGCCCGCACGATGTTTCCCAGCACCGCCGAGCAGCCGGTCACCAGGTAGAGCTCCGTCTCCAGCCGCGTGCCCGACATCCCGACCGGATCCTTGATGCCTCCCTGGTTGTCGACGAAGTAGTTCTGCGGTATGGCGTGCAGGAGCTCCCGGTCCCGGACCACGGGCACGGCCCTCGCCACCGCTTGGACGCGCTTCACGTCCCGGGGCACGATCTCGTCGGTGGCGACCGCCACCACCCCCACCGAGCGGTTTACGCCGATGTGGTCGCCGGATACGCCCACGTAGACCCGGTCGACGCGCATCCCCGCCATCAGTTCGGCTTCCTGAAGCGCGCGCCTGACCGTCTCGGTCGCCCCCTCGAGGTCGGTGATCACATCCTTGCGGACCCCGTCGGTGGGAGTGCGGCCCACGCCGAGCACGCGGATTTCCGGGCGGCGGAGTTCGCACACGCACTCTCCGACGACCGCGCGGGTGAAGGTCGACCCGATGTCGAGTCCGGCAACGAGCACCGACTTCATCCGTCCGCACTCTCTTCCGCGGCCGACGCCTCTGTCGTGGCCGGCGCCGGCTCGGTCCTCACGACGACCAGGCCGGCGAAGCGGAGGTCGATCTCGCGGGCAACGCGCCCGGGGAAGCGCTCCTCCGCGTCGTTGAGGGCTATTACCGCCTCCCGCGCGCGCCGCTCGGAGATCGGGGGCAGGTAACGCACCCGCAGCCCCTCGTCGCCGAGCAAGAGGGTCGCTTCGCCGCCGCCGTGCAGACGGGCTTCCGAGACGACGGCGAAGACTTCGGGAGCCACCTCGAGCAGATGTCCCGCGTCGCGGGCCAGGACGCGCATCCCCCGCGAAACGGCCGCTCGCCGCGCAACGATGCGCAGGAGCGGCAGATCCAGCATCGGCTCGGTGGGGTCCACGGGAAGCACGTTGCCGCCCCGGTCCACCGGCTCGACCAGCGGCGAGGCCACCAGTCCCACCGGGACGGCCTCCCTGACCTTGAGCAGGAGAGTGGAGGGCAGCACGCGCTCGACCCGCGCCTCCGCCACCATGGGATGGGACTCGAGCCGCGCCGCGATCCGGGCCGTGCTCTCCCACACCGAGGCGGAAGAGTCCACGCCCGCCGCCGCGCGCACTCCGTCCCTGGTGAGGTAGCCGATCCCGGCGACCTCGAACCGTTCGACGCGGAAGAAGGGCAAACCCGCGACGAGACGGAAGCCGCCCCAGGCCGCGAGCGCGACGCTCGCGGCAACCGCAGCCGCGATGGCGGCGCGACGCGCCGTGCGGCGCGCGGCAACGCGGCGGACGACGGCCGAGCGCCTCATGCGGCCTCCTCCCCCCGTCCCGCGCGGGAGCTCAGCAGCGCCAGCACTTCGCGCGCGGCCTCCCCGATCGAACCGGCCCCCATGAACACGCACACGTCGCCGGGCGAGAGGTCCTCCGCGACCGCCGCCGCCAGGGTGGCGAACTCGGCGTGGCGGGCCACGCGGACGGCGGAACCCGTCACCGCTCCGGCCACCAGCCCGCCGTCCACCCCCGCCACGGGCTCCTCGCGCGCCGGATACACGTCCGTCACCCACACGGCGTCCGCCGCGCCCAGCGCGCGCCCGATCTCGCGGTGAAGGTCCCGGGTGCGGGTGAAAAGGTGGGGCTGGAAGACGGCCACCAGCCGTCGCCCCGGGTTGGTCCGGCGCGCTGCGGCCAGCGTGGCCCCGATCTCCGTGGGATGATGCGCGTAGTCGTCGACCACCCGCACCCCCGCCGCGCTCCCCAGCACCTCGTAGCGGCGGCGGACCCCGCGGAAGGCGGCCAGCCCGGCTCGTATGTCCTTCCACCCGGCCCCGAAAGACCGCCCCACCCCGACCGCCGCCAGCGCGTTCAGCACGTTGTGCCGCCCCGGAGCCCGCACGGCGAACTCGCCCGCGCCCACCCCGTCCTCGACGACGGCGAAGGCGCTCCCGGCCGGACGTACTCGAACCCGGGTCGCGCGCAGGCAGGCGCCCGCGACCATGCCGTAGCTGCGGGCGCGGCCCCCGGCCTCGGCGCCCAGACGCGCCGCCCCCGGGTCGTCGGCGCAGATCCACAGGGTGCCCCGCGCGTTCACGCGGTCCACGAAGCCCGAGAAGGAGGCGCGCACCCCGGCTAAGTCGCCGTAGGTGTCGAGGTGGTCCGCCTCCACGTTCGTGACGACGGCCACGTCGGGCGCAAGTTCGTGGAAGGAGCGGTCGTACTCGTCGGCTTCGACCACGAAGACCTCCGACCCGCCGGGCCGCAGGTTCCCGCCCCAGCCCACCACCTCGCCGCCGACCACCCCGGTCGGGTCGGCGCCGGCGTGCTCCAGGACGTGCGTCGCCATGGCCGTCGTGGTCGTCTTGCCGTGGGTCCCCGCCACACCCGCCACGCGTCCCCCGCCCACCCACTCGCCCAGCGCGCGGGCCCGCTTGAAGACGGGAATGCCGCGCGCGCGGGCCGCGGCCAGCTCGGGGTGGTCCGGCGTCACCGCCGAGGTGGCGACCACCGCCGCGGCCGCTTCCACGTGCGCCGGGTCGTGGCCCTCGCTGAATCCCATGCCTAGGCGGGCGAGGCGGGCCACGGCGGGACCGGCCGCGAGATCGCAGCCAGATACGGTGCCGCCGCTCCGGAGCACGAGCTCGGCCAACGGCGCCATCCCCGCGCCGGAGACGCCCACGAAGTGCACGCGGCCCCGGGCGGCGAGGGTGCGGAGGCCGGGGGAGGCGGTCATGACGCGGCGTCGGTTGGGCGGGGACGGAGCAGCCCGGCGATGGCCGCCGCAACGTCGCGGGCGGCGTCGGGGCGCGCGCGTTCGCGGGCCGCCGCCGACATCGCGGCGAGCAGGCCGGGGGCGTCGAGGAGGCGCCGCACCTCGCTCCAGAGGCGACCGCCCCGCAGCCGGGCGCCGGAGCCGTCCAGTTCGGGTAGATGCACCGCCGCGCCCGCCTCTTCCAGGGCGCGCGCGTTCGCGGTCTGGTGGCCGGAGGCGGCGGCGGGAAGCGGGACCAGGATCGCGGGCAGGCCCCATGCCAGGAACTCGGAGGTCGCCATCGCCCCGGCGCGCGAGACCGCCAGGTCGGCCGCGGCCAGCGCCAAGTACATCCTCTCGGGCTCCAGATAGGGCACGATCGCGAACCGGTCGCGCGGAACGCCGGCCAGCGCCGCCCCGGCGGCGGCGAAGTGGGCCCGCCCGGTCAACCATAAGACGAATTCTCGTTCGTTCGGCATGCCGTCTTGCAGAATCTCGATCATCGCCCGATTCATCTTGCGGGCGCCCTGGCTTCCCCCAACCACCAGGATCACCGAACCGCCGGCGGGCGCGCCGAGCGCCCGGCGGGAGGCCTTCCGGTCCCGCTTCTCCGGCGGCGGAAGCGGACGGATCGGGTTGCCGGAGTGGACGACCCGGCCGCGGGCTGGGCCGGGCAGCCCCGCCGTCGCCTCCGGGTAGGCTACGTGGATCTGGCGCGCCCACCGGGCCAGAAGGCGGGTGGTTCTGCCCGCATGACGGTTCTGCTCCTGCACCACCACCGGAACTCCCAGCAGCCGGCCGACTATTCCGGCGGGGGCCGAGACGTAGCCGCCGGTGACGACGACCGCGGCCGCGGCCCGCTTGCGAAGGTCCGGCAGGAGGCGGCAGACCGCCCACGCCAGGAGCCAGAGGGCGCGAACGTTGGCGGCCGCCGCCGAGACGAGAGCCGCTACGCCCCGAACGCCCCGTCCTTCCCCGCGCATCGCCCCCAGCGGGCTCCGCAGCCCCGCCACCCGAAGCAACCTGTAGGGATAGCCGAGACCCGGCAGCTCCGCCTCTTCGATCCGCCCCCTGGCACCCACGAAGTAGGGCTGGACGCCCGGGACTTCGCCGGTGAGCGCCTCGGCGATGTTGCGGGCCGGATGGAAGTGTCCGGCGGTACCCCCTCCGGAGAAGACCACCATCATTCCCGCCCTCCCTCCATGACGCGCTCCAGAAGTCCGTGGACAAAGCCGCCCGAGCACCGAGAGCGGCGAGGCGCCGGGCTGGCAA
>JAPPNM010000018.1 GCA_028873825.1 Gemmatimonadota bacterium
GGCCAGCGCGGATGCATCGCCGTTCGAATGCCGGGGGGATTTTGTCCACGGGCTAACTCTCGCGGGCGAGGTCGCCGAGCAACCCGGCCCCCGCCCGCACCGCCTCTTCGACCCTTCCCGGATCGCCCACGCCAGCCTGCGCCATGTGGGCCCTCCCCCCGCCTCTTCCCCCCGCCCGCGCGGCGACCTCCCGGACGACCCGGTCGGCCCTCAGCCCGGCGGCGATCGCCCGGTCCGTGGCGAACGCGAAGAGCGAGCGCCTATCGCCCGGCATCACGGCCGCCACCACCGCCACCCGCGCGTCCGGCGCGTTCCGGAAGGCGTCCCCCCACTTCCTCACGTCACCCGCGTTTCGCACCCTCATGCGCACCCCCGTGTACGTCACCGGACCGCCTCCCGCCTCGACTTCGGCCTCGGCGAGCACGTCCGCGCCCCCCGAACCGTGCCTTCGCAGGTCGTCGACGAGCTCCTCGAGCGCGGCCTTCTCCGTCATCAGCTCCCCGACGCGCCGCTCCACGGCGTCCGGCCGGGCCTTCACCGAGACCGCCAGCTTCTCCAACCGCGCCTTGTACGCGGCCAAGTGCCCGAAGGCCTTCCGCCCCGTCAGCGCCTCGATGCGACGCACGCCGCCCCCCACGCCGGTTTCGGAGGTGATCTTGAAGAGCCCGATCTCCGCCGTACGGCGGACGTGAGTGCCCCCGCAGAGCTCCATGCTGACCCCCGGGACCTCCACGACCCGCACCTCGTCGCCGTACTTCTCGCCGAAGAGGGCCGTCGCGCCGGCCGCGACCGCTTCCTCGAAGGGCCGGATCTCGACGCGGACCGCACGATTGACCCAGATCCCCTCGTTCACCGTGTCCTCGACCGCGCCGATTTCGGCCGGCGTGATGGGGGCGGTGTGGGAGAAGTCGAAGCGAAGGCGGCCGGGGGCGACCAGGGAGCCGCGCTGGACGACGTGGTCGCCGAGGACCGAGCGCAGGGCCGCGTGGAGGAGGTGAGTGGCGGTGTGGTTGCGTTCGGTGTCGCGGCGGGCGGGGGCGTCGACTTGGGCGGTTACGGTGCTGCCGAGGACGGACTCGCCGGGGAAGTCGCCGGCGGGGCGGCCGCGGAGGACGACGCGGTCGCCGTCGCGGAGGACTTCGTCGACCTCCATGCTCCAGTCGTCTGCGAAGACGCGGCCCCGGTCGGAGACCTGGCCGCCGGCCTCCATGTAGAAGGGGCGGTGCTGGAGGATGAGAGCGATGGAGCCATCCCGACGACGCGAGAAGCCGATGACCTCGGTTGCCGCTTTCAGGGTGTCGTAACCGACGAAACGGGGGGGCGAGGACATCGGGCGCGAGACGGTTGTTGCTGCCTCCGAGGTTTGGAAGCGGAATCGAGCGGGGCCTGCATCCACGCTTGTCGATCTCCCCCCCCGAGACCTCTCCCTCTGCCCCGCCAGCGCCTCTTCGAGCCCCGCCATGTCCACCCCGTACCCCCGCTCCTCCGCCGCAATGCGCGTCAAGTCCGGCGGAAACCCGAAGGTGTCGTACAGCTTGAACACCTCCGCACCGGCGATCACCGGCCGCGGCGACGTCCCCGCGGCCACCCTCGGCGCCACCTTCGCCAACCTCTCCATCCCCCCGTCGATCGTCGCCAGGAACCGCTCCTCCTCGCCCCGAGCCGTCGCCAGCACGCGATCCCGCCCGACAGCCAACTCCGGATACGCCCCCTCCATCAGCTCGATCACCTCGCCCACAACCTCCGCGAGCGCCGGCTCCCGCATCCCCAGCAGCCACGCGTGCCGAACTCCCCGCCGCAGGATCCTCCTAAGCACGTACCCCCGCCCCTCGTTCGACGGGAACACGCCGTCGCCCAGCAGAAACGCCACCGCCCGCGCATGGTCCGCCAGCACGCGGTACGAAACCCCCTCCTCCGACGCCGCCTCGTACGGGCGCCCCACCACCTCCGCCACCCGCTCCAGCAGCGGCAGGAACAGATCCGTGTGGTAGTTGCTCCCCACCCCCTGCATCACGGCCGCGAGCCGCTCCAGCCCCAGTCCCGTGTCGATGCTCGGCGCCGGCAGCGGCGTCCGCTCGCCCGACGCGTCGCGGTCGAACTGCATGAACACCAGGTTCCACAGCTCGAGGAACTCCCCCGCTTCGCCCCTCCGCTCGAACTCCTCCTTCCCGGGCACCGTCCCCCGCTCCGCGCGCGGCCGCAGGTCGTAGTGAATCTCCGAACACGGACCGCACGGCCCCGTGTCGGCCATCTGCCAGAAGTTGTCCCTGTCCCCCAGCCGGTATATCCGCTCCGGCGCGACTCCCGCCACCCGGGTCCACAGCCCCGCCGCCTCGTCGTCGGTGCGATGCACGGTGACGAACAGCCGGTCCGGGTCCAGCCCCGTCTCGACCGTCAGAAACTCCCACGCGTACGCTATCGCCTCGCGCTTGAAGTAGTCCCCGAAGGAGAAGTTGCCCAGCATCTCGAAGAAGGTGTGGTGGCGAGCCGTCCGGCCCACCTCCTCCAGGTCGTTGTGCTTGCCCCCGGCGCGCACGCATTTCTGCGAAGTGGCCGCGCGCGCGAAGGGCGGCTTCTCCTCGCCCAGGAAGACCCCCTTGAACTGCACCATCCCGGCGTTGGTGAAGAGGAGCGTCGGGTCGCCCTCGGGGACCAGAGGGGAGCTCGGGCGGACAGCGTGGCCCCTGGCCTCGAAGTACTCGAGAAACCTCCGGCGGATTTCAGCGGACTTCATCGGACGAAGGACTGTGGATCACCACGGGCTGGCAGCGGGGGAACGGAAGGGGCGCCGGGCCCCACACGGGGAGAGGAACCTTGTCGCGCCTGGCCCCGTGGACAAAATGCCCCCGGCATTCCTATGAAACAAGCGCCGCTTCGCACCGCGAGATTCAGCCCGCGGGGTGGCCGCTCGCGGCCATGGGAGATTCGAGCGGCAATGCGCTCCACGGACCCGATCCCCGCCGAATTGCGCCACCTCGAAGAGTCTCGCTACTCCGGATCTCCGGCAAGACCGGCCGCCCGGCGGTCCGCGGATGAAGCCCCGCGAGCGGCGGGGCGCCTCACACCACCTTGACCGCCGGCCCCTCGCCCCCGCCCTGCCCGGAACTTCCCTTCTCCCCCTCGTCGATGCCCAGCGCCGCCCGCAGCCGCGCCTCGATCTCCTCCGCCACGTCGCGGTTCTCCTTGAGGAACGTCCGCACGTTCTCCTTGCCCTGCCCCAGCCGGAGGTCGCCGTAGGAGAACCACGATCCCGACTTGTCGACGATGCGCCGCTCCACCCCGATGTCGATCAGCAGCCCCGTGCGGCTGATCCCGCGCCCGTACAGGATGTCGAACTCGGCCTGCTTGAAGGGGGGTGCGCACTTGTTCTTGACGACTTTGACGCGGGTCCGGTTGCCGATGACCTCGGGCCCGTCCTTGAGCGCCCCGATGCGGCGGATGTCCATGCGCAGGGAGGCGTAGAACTTGAGCGCCCTTCCCCCCGAGGTCGTCTCGGGGCTGCCGAACATGACGCCGATCTTCTCCCGGATCTGGTTCGTGAAGATGACGGCCGTGTTGGAGCGGCTCACCGCGCCGGTGAGCTTCCTGAGCGCTTGGCTCATCAGCCGCGCCTGCAGGCCCACGTGCGAGTCGCCCATCTCGCCCTCGATCTCGGCCCTGGGCACCAGCGCCGCGACCGAGTCGACGACGATCGCGTCCACCGCGTTGCTGCGGATGAGCACCTCGGCGATCTCCAGCGCCTGTTCGCCCGTGTCCGGCTGCGACACGAGGAGGTTGTCCACATCGATCCCGAGCTTGCGCGCGTACTGGACGTCGAGGGCGTGCTCGGCGTCGATGAACGCCGCGATTCCCCCCTCGCGCTGCGCATTGGCGATGACGTGGAGGCAGAGCGTCGTCTTCCCCGACGACTCGGGCCCGTAGATCTCGCTGATCCGCCCCCTGGGCACTCCGCCGATCCCGATCACCGCGTCGAGGTTGATCGCCCCCGTGGGGATCGCATCGATCTGGAGGCTGGCGCCGTCGGCTCCCATGCGCATTATGGCCCCCCTTCCGTACGACCGCTCGATCTGGGTCAGCGCCGTATCGAGCGCCTTCTCGCGCTGCCGCCTCTCCTTGCCGTTCGCGCCGGAGATCGGTTTTCTGGACTTTGGCTGTCTGGGCATGGCTGGAACCTCTTTCTCGTGACGGGGGTCCGTGCGGCGCCGTTCGGCGGCACCGATACCGAAGATAATGCGAAACCGATCCGGGTCAAGCCGTCCGGGGTTGTGAATTCCGCAGCTTCGGGAGATCATCACTCTGCGGCGCCGGAATCCCGAATCCGGTCCCGCTCCGATCAAAGTACGACCATTCATGGGCGCAACCATGTCAAAACGGGCCAATCCGGCGCGGCAGTACGATCTCGTCGCTCTCGGCGGCGGCACCGGCGGGCTCGTCGCGGCCGCCGGCGGGGCCTACCTCGGCCTGCGGACCGCCATCGTCGAGAAGCACGCGCTCGGCGGCGACTGCCTCTGGACCGGGTGCGTTCCCTCCAAGGCGCTCATCGCCTCGGCCCGGCTGGCCCGGCGGATGAGCCGCGCCGACGGCCTCGGCCTCGCGCCCGGCGGCGAACGGCACGACTTCCGCGCCGTCATGGAGCGGATGCGGGCCGCGCGCGCCACCGTCGCCCGCCACGACGATCCCGAGCGCTTCCGCAAGATGGGGGTCGGCGTACACTTCGGAACCGCGCGCTTCCTCGGCCCCGACGCGGTCGAGGTCGAGGGCGAGGGCGTCCTGCGCGCCAAGCGCTTCGTCGTCGCGACCGGAGCCGTGCCCGCCATCCCCCCCGTCCCCGGCCTCGCGGACGCGGGCTACTGGACCTACGAGACCGTCTTCGACGAGAACGAGCTGCCCGCCTCCGTCGCGATCCTGGGCGGCGGCCCCATCGGAGTCGAGTTCGCCCAGGTCTTCGCCCGCCTCGGGTCGAAGGTCACCGTTCTCGAGATGGCCCCCTCGATCCTGGTCCGGGAGGACCCCGACGTCGCCGCCTTCATGCACCGTTTGCTGGAGCGGGAGGGGATCGAGATCCGCACGGGTGCCGCGGTGAGCGCAGTGCGCACGGAGCGAGGCCGCGCGGTGGCCGAGACCGGCGACGGCGGGTCGGTCGCCGCGGACCGGCTCTTCGTGGCGACCGGACGGAGGCCGTGCACCGACGGCCTGGACCTCGAAGCGGCCGGGATCCGGACCGAACGCGGGGCGGTCGTAGTCGACGACCGCCTGCGCACGACCTCGAAGACGGCGTGGGGGGTGGGCGACGTGACCGGGGCGCTCCAGTTCACCCACGTCGCGGAGCAGATGGCCAAGGTGGCGCTCCGGAACTCGGTGCTGCCCGCCGGGACGAAGATCCGCTACGACAACGTGCCCTGGGTCACCTTCACCGACCCCGAGGTCGCGCACGTCGGGATGTCGGAAGCCGAGGCGACCGCGGCCGGCGGCACGACCTACCGCTACGAGATGGACGACCTGGACCGGGCCGTCGTGGACGGGTCGGCGGTCGGGTTCGTGAAGATCTCGGCGGACCGCAAGGGCAAGGTGACCGGCGCGACGATCGTGGCCCGCGGCGCCGGGGATCTGATCATGCCGCTCGTCCTCGCCAAGACGCACGGCCTGAGCCTGAGCCGGGTCGCCAACACCGTCTTCCCCTACCCCACCATGGTCGAGGGCGTGAAGCGCGCCTCGGGCGAGTACATGCGCTCCCGCCTCGACACGGCCTCGGGGAGGGCGCTCAAGCGAGTGATCCGATGGCTGAAGTAGACCGGACGCGGACGACCGACGACACGGAGGGGAAGACGTTTTCGGCCGACGGGGGGGGCGGCGGCGGTCCGGGAGGGCGACGGGAACCGCGGGGGCGAGCCGGAGCTCTCCTGAAACTGGGAGCCCTCGCACTCCTGGTCGTCGGCGGATACCTGGTCGCCAAGGCTACGCCGGCGGGCGGCTACCTGACCCGCGAAGGAATCGGCGAAGGGATCGCCTGGCTCAGGGGAAACCCCTGGGCCCCGCCGATCTTCGTCGGCGTCTACGCCGCAGCCACCGCCCTGGCCGTCCCCGGCGCCATCCTCACCCTGGCGGGGGGAGCCGTCTTCGGCTTCTACTGGGGCACGCTCTACAACTCCATCGCGGCCAACATCGGCGCCAACGCGGCCTTCCTGATCGCCCGCTCGCTGGGCGGGGGCGCGGTGCGCCGCCTCATCGGAAAGGAATCGAACGTGTTGAGCAAGCTGGACGGCATCGTCGAACGACACGGATTCAGGGGCCTGCTCACCCTGCGGCTGATCCCGCTGGTCCCCTTCAACGCGCTGAACTTCGGGTCGGGGCTGATGCCGCTGAGGTGGCGAACGTACGCGATCGCGACGGCGGCGGGGATCCTGCCGGGGACGGCGATCTACACCTTCTTCGCCGACGCGCTGCTGCAGGGGTCCCAAGAGGCTTCGCGGGACGCCCTGGCGCGGCTGTTCCTGGCCGGGGGACTGCTGGTCCTGCTGAGTTTCCTGCCCGCGATCCTGAAGAAGATGAGGGTGAGACTCCCCGGCATGTCAACCGTGGTTGTCGTTTTGTCAACTGCGGTTGTCCCCCTGGGGGGGCTCGCGTGGTCCGGGGCGGGCGCGGCCGCCTCCGCGCAGCGGCTTCCGGATCACTCGGCGTTCACCGAGGTGCTGGCCCGGGTCGTCGCGGAGCCGCGGGTGGACTATGCGAAGCTGGCCGGCGACGACGCGGGACTCAGGAGCTACCTGGCCCGGCTGGCGGCCACCGATCCCGCCGCCGTGGCCGGCGCCTCGGACGACGACCGGCTCGCCTTCTGGATCAACGCCTACAACGCCTGCATGCTGAAACGCGTGATCGAGCACTACCCGATCAGGAAGGCGGGCGGGCTTCAGCGAATCAAGAACGCGGCCGCGGGACGGCCCGACAACTCGGTGTGGCAGATCGGGAACGTCTTCACCGGCGACCATTGCGCCGTGGCGGGCGAGGAGAGGTCGCAGGACGAGATCGAGCACGAGATCATCCGGCCCATGGGCGACCCGCGCATCCATCTCGCCGTGAACTGCGCGGCAGTCAGCTGTCCCCCGCTGACCGCCCGGGCCTACGAGGGCGAGACGCTGGAGGAGCAGCTGGAGGACAGGGTGCGCTCGTTCGTGAGCGACCCCGCGCACTTCGACGTCGCGACCGAGGGCGGCAGGCGGACCGTGCGCGTGAACAAGGTCCTCGACTGGTTCAAGGAGGACTTCGGGGGTCACGAGGGGATCCGGGCCTTTCTGGCGGGCTACGCGGAGGGATCGTACCGGGAGGCGCTCGCGGACTCCGGAACGAAGCTGGAGTTCTTCGACTACGACTGGACCCTGAACGACGTGGCCCGGTAGGAGGACGCGGATCGTTCCCTGCCTCGGGGACGGGCGGAGGGTTCCGCCCGGTGGTGAGACCGGGGACCGGGTGCGCGGCGGGGCCGTGACGACGACGGGGCGCGCGATCCATCCGCGGTCCGCCGAAATCGGGATCGTGGTTCCGGCGTTGGACGAGGCGGAGCACCTGCCTCGTCTGCTCGACGACCTGCGAGCGCTGGCGCCGGAGCACGTGGTGCTGGTCGTGGACGGGGGTTCCCGCGACGGGACGGTCCCGGCCGCGAGGGCCGGGGGCGCCGAGGTCATGAGGAGCCGGCGCGGGCGGGCCCGGCAGATGAACGCGGGCGCACGGCTGTTGGCGACCCGGTGGCTCCTCTTCCTGCACGCGGACTCGCGGCTCGGACGCGAGGCGCTGGCGGCGGTCGAAGCCCATGTCCGCGACGACCGGCCCGAAGCCGCGTGCTTCGCCCTGCGGATCGCCCATCCCCACTTCTGCTACCGCGTCATCGAGGGCGGGCAACGGATGCGCGAGCGGCTCCTGGGCCTCTCCTACGGCGACCAGGGGCTGCTGATCCGGCGCGAGCTCTTTCACGAGGCGGGTCGCTATCCCGGCGAGCCGATCATGGAGGACGCGATCCTGAACCGGCGGCTGCGGCGGCAGGGACGGCTGGTGCGTCTTCCGGCGGCGATTTCGACGAGCCCGCGCCGCTACGAAGAAGAAGGCCGTCTGAGGGCGTGGCTGCGCAATGCGGGGCTGACGAGCCGGTTGCTGGCGGGGGCGAAGCCGGCGGATCTGGCGGCTCGCTATCCGGTCCGGAGCTTAGGCGGCGGGGATGGCGGAGACGCCGCCGCGCCGGGCGTCGAAGCCGCCGACGCGGCCCTTCTCGTCTTCGCCAAGGCCCCGCGCCCCGGCGAGGTCAAGACGCGGCTGGCGCGTAGCCTGGGACGCCGCGGGTCGCCCGACTACGAGGCGGCCGCGGCGCTGTACCGGCGGATGGGCCGCCTGGTCGTCGACAACGTGGCCGACGCGCCGGCCGTCCTGACCGTGTGCTACGATCCTCCCGGCGCGGAGGCGGAGATGCGGGAGTGGCTCGGGCGGGCTCCGCGACGGTGCTGGCCGCAGGGCGACGGCGACCTCGGAGCGCGCATGGCGCGCATGTTCGCGCGCGCGTTCGAGGCCGCGGAGCGGGTCGTCGTGATCGGTACGGACGCGCCCGCCGTGGGAGCGGGGACGGTGGCGCGCGCACTTGCCGCGCTCGACGGCGCCGATGTCGTGCTGGGGCCGTCCAGCGACGGGGGGTACTACCTGGTGGCGTTGCGAAACCCCTGTCCCGCGCTGTTCGGCGGGATCACGTGGAGCACCGGGTCGGTCCTCGCGGAGACGGTGGCCCGGGCCAGGAGCCTGGAGCTGTCGGTCACCTTCCTCGAAGTGGCGACCGATGTCGATACGGCCGCGGACCTGACGGCGGAGGTGGCGGATCGGCTGAGCGCGGAACGTCGACCGCGGAACGGACCGGCGGGCGTCGCCGCCCCCGAGCTGAGCCTCCGTGCGGGATGCGCAGTGCGCGGCCGACCCGCCGAACCGCGACGGGAGGCGAGCCCGGTCCGCTACCGCGGCCCGCCCGCCGGAACCCCCCTGGTGACCGTCACCTTCGCGGTCTCCTCGCCGGGGAGCGGGCCGCCGTCCCAGTCCCGGAAGATGGCCCGGACTCTTCCCGTGGTCCGGTCGGTCACCACGGCCATCAGGGACTCGCCGTCGCGGGTAATCGCGTACTCCCCTTCGGGACCGGTGAGCACCATCCGGTGCAAGTTGCCGGCCCACTCGGGCTCGTAGGGGACGAAGAAGACGAAGCTGCCTCCCCCGTCCGCCAGCGGAGTCGGGGAGAACGAGAGGGAGAACCGGGTCTCCCCGCCCGCGCCGAGCCCCTCGACGCGGTAGGGACCGTCCGCCTCGGGAAGCACCGCCGGCCCGTCCAGAACGAACGCCGGGTCGAGCGTCAGTCGTCCGTCCCGGACCCCGCCCCACACGACCAGCATCTCGCCTCGTCCCGAATCCCGGAGAGCGTCCGCATCCGCACCGTGGTTGATCCCGCCGTCTCCGTTCAGCCGGTGGGTCAACGCCCGGTCGAAGTGGTAGTCGCTGATCCAGCTGCGTTGGAAGCAATAGCCCATTATGTCCTTGTAGATCCCCGGATCCACCAGCCTCTTCCCGGCGACGTCGTATCCCCAGACTCCTATCGACCCGTTTTCGTACGGGTAGTTCGGGTCCGGCCCGCCGGCGCCGCCGCACGGGGCGTGGAACAGATTCATGTTGTGTCCCACCTCGTGCGTGTGCACATGGTCGGCGCCCGACCCCACGCTCACCGGGCGGCCGATGATGCCCAGCCCGCGAACGCCATAGCGCGGCACGCCCACCACCCCGTAGTAGTAGCCGCGCCTGCCTTCCTGCTCGTACAGGACGCGGATTTCGCCAAGCCACGCGCTCACGTTGGCCCAGGGCTGCAAATCGAGGCCGGTGGTGTAGGTCTCGCGGACCTCGACCTCCATGGCCCCCACCGGAAGGATCGTCCTGGACATGCGCATCTGCTCGCTGTCGGGGTTCATCCCGTCCGTCCAGTCGAAGACCGACGAGTCCGGCCACGAGATCTGGACGGTCGGGACCAGGACGATGCGGTACGGGGGCGCCTCCACCACGCCGAGCCCCCTTGAACCGTGGGGCGGATACCTCGTCCGGCTCGCCCCGGACAGGGGAGCCACGCACTCCGGATCCAACTCCACGATCATGCGGACTCCGGGCTGAATGACGGACCCCGGAACCTCGACGTTGACGGATCCCGCCAAGTCCGACTGGTCGACCTCGGTGGGAATGTCCTTTCGGCTCAGGAGCTTTTCGAAGACCACCGCTTCATCTCGAAGAAGGGTGACCCGAACCGCAATTTCCAGGTCGCTGGGCAGGCCCTGAGTCATGAAGATCCGGAGGAGCGCGGGCCTGCCGGCGATTAGAGTTGTGTCCTGTCGTTCCGGCACCGCCTGGTTCAGGTAGATCACGGGCGCTTGGAGAAACGCGTCGCCGGAGGTGATGCAGAAGCGCGCATCGGCCGTCAAGCCGGCCAGCCGGGCCGTGACGTCCAGCCAGCCGTCGTTCTTCGCGTTCAGCGTTCCATCCGGGCTCACCGGCGCCGCGGAACCGTCCGGCTCCGTCCACAACGGCGGCGCCCAGTCCGGAACCGGCATGACCGCGCCGTGCTGGTCCTTGACGACGATCTTCAGCTCCGTCGGTTCTCCCGCGCCGAACCGGCCCAGGTCGGGAACGACGGCCATCTCCGTCGGTATTCGGTCCGGTTCCATGGCCAGATCGGCGCAGCCGCACAGGAGCACCGCCCCCGGCAGCAGCTTCGCCGGGAGTCCCCGTCTTCTCGCAACCGCTCTCTTCCGCCTCATGTCTCTCCGTCTCCTATTAGCGGGACCTGTTCCGTCCCGACGAGATATAGTCGTGCAACCCGGAGGGGGCAAAGGCCTCCGGGCAGCGTTTCGCGCCACCGGGGCCACCCGCCCGCCCGGGCATTCGCCGGTACGTGCGCCAGACGCCCGGCCGCACGGGCACGTGCAGAATCTCGAACGGAGGCTCCGCCGAACGATCCGCAAAGACCGCCACGCCCCTGTAGTCGCCGACCCGAACGATGTCGTCGCAGTTCGGACGCACGTCTTCGTCCGTCCGGGAGTACTCGCGATCCTCGAAACGCAAGGGCTCGTCCGCCAAGAACCACTCGAGCGCCCCGGCGTAGCCGCCCGCGAACACCAGGCCGGGCCGCAATTCCCCAACCGAAACCCACGACGGTCCCACGAGGGTGTCGCCGGCGTTCGTCACCCGCACTCCGACACCGACACCGGTCGCCAGGCACAGCGTCTCGGGGGTCCCTTCCGGCGCCCCCGCGGCCTCCGCGGCGACTTCTCGCACGACCACCACCGTATCGGGCGGCGGCGCGGGGAGCGTCACCGTGTCCGGCGCGGGTTTCCGCTCTCCCCGGCACAGCGTCCTCCGTCCCCCGCAGAAGGCCACCGACCCGAGGACGCCGAACTTCCGGGAGAGGAAGGTGGACGTGCCGTCGTGCTGGAGCCCCAGGACGAAAGCCCCCGCCCTGACCCCGCCCAGGTCCAGCTGCACGCCGGCGTTGGCGTCGAAGCCGTTGAATTCCGCCATCACGTTCAGCAGGCGGCCGCCCCCGAGACCGAAGTGGACGGCGGCTCCGGCGAACACGCCGCCGGAGTCGGCGTCGCGGTAGAAATCCAGTTCCCGCCCGGCCGAAAAGAGCCCGCCGCCCCAACCCAGGTGCAGCGTCACGTCATAGGGGGCGGGTCCGGCGGCAAGGCCCGGAAGCACCGCCGTCCCCGCCAGGTACGGGCTGAAGTTCCCGCCGAACTCCCCGCCCGCCGGAGACCTTCGGGTCACCCGCCGGTCCGGATACCCGAGCCGGTTCGGCTGCAGCTCCGCCGGCTCGCCGCCGCCGAAGGAGGGCGAGGTCAGATAGCGGAGTCCCGCCGCCAGTCCGAGACCGCGGTCTCCGGGCCGGAGGAGCGCCAGGCGCCCGAACGCTCCCAGCATCTTGCCGCCCCGGTCCTCGCCGGCGAAGTGCTGCAGGGTCGCCCCGACCTCCGCGCGGCCGAAGAGCCCGAGCGCGAGCGAGCCGTCGGAGAACCATCGCTCGTACCGCCCGCCCGGCGGGACGCTTTCGCCCGGTCTGTCCGGGACCGACGTCTCCGAGACCGACACCCGGAACCCGGACCAGGTCGCGACGAGCGCCATGTGGGGAAGCACCCACGCGACCGGAATGTCGAGGAGGCCCGAGCCGTAGCGGAGCGTGCCGGGCATCGTCCCGACCGTCTGGGCGGTCCCCCGCGGGACCAGCGTCGCGAGCGCGAGCAGGGCCGGAGCGGCCGCGCGGCCAACTGAACGCTGCCAGTCCGGCGGACCGGTCACGCTGTAAACTCCGGTTTCCAAAATGTCATGTTTACCTTACTTCCCGTCTCTTCGCGCTTCCCGTCTCTTCGCGGCTCCGCTCCGCGTCGCTTCTCGGACGAACAGCGCCGCCGCCGGCCGTCCCGGAAGCGCTCGCGCGGGGTTCGTCGCCGGAGCGCCGGGCGAGGTCCGGAGCTACTCCCCCTCCGCCTTCGCCGAGGCCTCGGCGTGCTTCAGCTTCCGGGCGATCATCCACACCCACGCGAGGATCAGGAGCCAGACCACCCCGTAGGCGACGAGGACGTGCACGTAGGGGCGCAAGGCGCCCCGTCCCGCTTCCTGGGCGAGGAGCCCGGCCGGCGTCGCGAGCGAAATCAGAGCGGCGGTCAGTGGTCGAAGAATCATGTGAGCGCTCCGCCGGTTTCCGCGTTGCCGACCGGCGGCGCGCGCCCGTGGAGCCTCTCGACGGCGTAGCGGAGGATGAAGAGTCCCATAAACAACATGGTGAAGCCGGCCAGAAAGGTCAGCAGCGTGGCCAGCATGTCGGAGGGCAGCGTGGGACCTTCGGGCTTTATCACCACGGGCCCGGGGTGGAGCGAACGGAACATCTGCACGCTCACGTGGATTAGCGGGATGTTGAGCGATCCGACCACCGCCACGACCGCGGCGAACCGTTTGCCCCGCCTCGGGTCCGCCACCGAGCCGCGGACGAGAAAGTACCCCAGGTAGGTGAACCAGAGGATAAGCGTCAGGGTCAGCCGGGGCTCCCAGGTCCAGTAGGTTCCCCAGGCGATCCGTCCCCAAAGCGGCCCGGTGATCAGCATGACGGCGCCGAAGATGAGGCTTCCCTCCGCGGCGGCCGCCGCGGCCGCATCGGCGCGCTCGTCCTCGAGCCACAGGTAGGCTCCGCTCGCCAAGGCGACGATCGCGACGGCGAGGAAGGTGGTCCAGGCGGCCGGGACGTGGACGTAGAAGATCCGCTGCACCACGCCCTGTTCCGCCTCGGTGCGCACCCAGAAGGCCGCCATCCAGTGGCCGGCGAGGATCGCGGCCACCCCCGCCGACGCGAGGACGAGCGCCGCGATCCTTCCCCTACGCGAGTTCACGGCGTTCCATTCCGCTGGTCCTATTCGTCGGCGATGTGGCGAAAGAGGGCGCCGCCGACCGCGACCGCCCCCAGGGCGAAGGCCCACAGCAAGCGTACCGAACCCGAAATCTCGGTCCACGGGCGTTCCAGGAAAACCCGCGCGGTGGCGGTCGCTCCGAGGAAGATCACCGGGACGAGGAGGGGGAAGGCGAGCACCGGCAGCAGCGTGTCGCCCAGGGTGCTGAGGCGCGAGATGCGTCCGAAGAAGGTGCTCGCGGCGGCCAGGCCGATCGTGCCGGGCAGGAGGACCGCCGCGTGCGCGGCCGCGGAACCCGGGTCGCGGACGCCAAGGAAGGCGGTGAGCGAGACGAACGACAGCGCGCTCGCGAGCCAGACGACGACCAGGTTGGCCAGGGCCTTGCCGAGGAAGACCGCGGGCCGCGCGACCGGGGTGAGCAGGAGGTGCCTGAAGGCGCCGTCCTCCTCCTCGGGGTCGAAGATGCGGCCGGCGCCGGCGGTCGCCGCGAAGAGGATCGTCAGCCAGATCAGGGCGGCCGCCACGTCCCGGCCCGCGACCCGGCTCCGGTCCAGGGCGAAGCCGAAGAGGAAGCCGGCCAGGACGACGAAGGCGATCATCGCCAGGAGCCTGCCGCCGCTGCGGAACTCGAGGCGCAGGTCGTTGCGCGCGATCAGCCAGGTCGAGCGCAGCGCGTTCACGACGCCGCCGCCGCGCCCGCCGAGAAGAACTCGACCAGCTTCGCGGCATCCTCCGCCGACGCCTCGCCGAAGAAGACCGTGCGGCCGCCCCTCAGCACCGCCACCCGGTCCGCGAGGCGCAGTCCGCGGCGCAGGTCGTGGGTGACGAGCACGACGACCCGCCCCTTCGCCCGGCACTCCTCCAGCGCGGCTTCGAGGGCCGCCGCGCCGGCCGGATCCAGTCCGGCGAAGGGTTCGTCCAGCAACAGGATGTCCGGGTCGTGGAGCAGCGACCGGGCGAGGGCCACGCGCTGGCGCTGTCCCCGGGAGAGGGACTCGACCCGGACGCCGGCCAGCTCTGTCGCGCCGGCCGCATCGAGCGCCCGGGCAACCGCGTCCCGCACGTCCGCCACGCGCTGCAGCGCGGCGAAGAAGCGCATGTTCTCCGTCACCGACAGCTTGCGGTAGAGCCCGGTGCGGTGAGAGACCAGTCCAACCCGGCCCCTCCACCCGGGATCCGCGCCCGACACCGCCGAGTCGTCCAGGAACACCCCGCCCCGGTCGGGCCGACGCTCCCCGCTCAGCGCGCGCAGCAGCGTCGTCTTCCCCGCCCCGTTCGGTCCCGCCACGGCAAGTATTTCGCCGCCGACGGCGGCGACGTCGACTCCGTCGAGGGCCCGCGTGGGACCGTAGCAGCACACCAGTCCCCGCCCTTTCAGCGTCAAGCTCGCCCCCCCTTTCATCCTTCCGTCCGGCCGGAACCGTCTCGGCCGACGGCCTCCGCCCCCGGCGGAAGCGTGGTTTCGGTGCGGCGCATCACCGGCCGGAGAATCTACGAGTTGGGCCTTCCGGACGGGAGTTGCCGCCCCCGGGGACGAAGCGGCTCGGGCACGGCGTGGAGTGGTTTTCCCGTCACGAACTACCGGGTTTTCCCTCTAGTGAGCGCGGCCGAGCGTTGCCCATACTGTGCCTGGGGGCGTTGAACCCCCAATTCACCCAAAAGAGGCAACGTCCATGAAGAGCATGCGAATCTGGATCGCCGTGGCGTTCACGGCCAACCTGATCCTGCTTCCGCTCGTGCTGGCCGCTCCCGCCGAGGCCCGCGCCAAGCCCCTTCGGACCGGACGACGATCCGAGCGCAGGGGCGGCCGGTCGGCCGGGGGCCGCGGCTCTGTTCCGGAGCCCGCGGCGGCTCCGGCCGGCGATCCGCTCGACCGGCTGAGGCGGAGGGGGCTGATCTGAGCCGCAGCGGCCTCGCGGGGCCCTGTCCGGCGCGGGGGTCGCGCCGCGGGGGAGCGCACCGGACCTACCAGCCCGTGGACAAAATCCCCCCGGCATTCGAGCGGCGATGCATCCGGGCTGGCC
>JAPPNM010000183.1 GCA_028873825.1 Gemmatimonadota bacterium
CCGGCGCCTCGCCGCTCTCGGTGCTCGGGCGGCTTTATCCACGGACTGCTAGATGGCCCGAGCAATCGCCTCCAGTTGCCGCTGCCGCTCTCTTGCGCGATCGTCGAGCACATCTTCCTTCGCCGCCACGATTGCGCCTCGAACCATATCGCTCCTGGTGGCTCCTTCCGTCGCGACCGCGATGTCGCCCAACAACACAAGAAGCTCCCGCTGTATCCTCAAGCGCAGATCCTTCTGACACCTCCCCGTCGCCAAGCGGCTCTTGGAGAGCGTGCGCAGACGCTGAGCCATGTCGGCATTCGCGCAAGCCAACGTGAGGTAGTATCGAATGACCGCGGGAGCGAACTGCTTGGGCGCCACGCGATAGCGATCCGCCACGAGATGAAGCACGTCGTCGAGCTCCCGCGGCATCCGGACGCTCATCACCTCCCGTTTCTTCGCCTCCCTCGCTGCTTTCAGTTTCGGCGTCGATTGGGCCGGCACCGTCAGAACTTCTCCGGTTTCGGTATCCACGCCGACGAGGACGTTGCTGACCGTGGCCCTCGACTTCTCGAGTTCGACCGTTCGGTACTCGTAGACGATCTCGACCCGCCCGCGTTCCGGCGCCAGAGCGTACCCGCGATCTCCCTCCCGCAAGATCTTCATCTCAGTTCCCTGCTCGATGAACGCTTATGAACATCGCTTTCCGGTCGTCCCCGTCGGTTTCCGCGAAATACACCGTCATGCTCGAAGTTCCCCTCGTGAAGAGCCGCCATGACCGCCGGCTTCGCCTCCAAAAACCCCATGTGGGATGGTACTACATTAGCAGTACATACGCAAGGAGATCTCTCACGCCGGCCCGGGAGACTGGTATGAAACAGTCCGCCCGGATCACCGCGCCCCGTTCGACCAGCCGCCCCAGCATGGTCGACGCCCCCCGGATGTCGACACGCACCCGCGCCGCAACCTCGCTCGCCGAGGACGGCTGCCACAGGTCGATCACGGCCACGTAGACGCGCCGTTCCGTCCTGGGTAGGGCCTCCAGGTGACCCCGGAAGTACTCCGTGTGCTCGTCGATCATGGTGACCAGCTCGGACATCAGCCGGCGCAGGGAGCGATGCCGGGCGAACTCGGCCGCCATCATCAGCAAGCGCGTCCCGGGTGTCGCGCAGTTCCCGCGCCAGTCCGGCGTCGTGCTCGTCAACCTCGTTGGCCAGATGGAACATGGTCTCCAGCCAGAAGTCGGTGAGACTGAAGATCTCCTGGCTCTCCTCCATGAACCGGACCGGCAGCAGCGACCCGGCGAAGTCCCCGTTGCCGCGCAGCTTGGCCGCTACTACCCGCGCAAGCAGCATGGTTTTGCCCCGCCCGCGAGGCCCGACCACCAGACTTGCGGATGGTGGGGGTGGGGTGGTCGCTCATCGGTCCTTAACTCCTGTCGGCAAGATCGGGAGGCGATCGAACGGATGGAATAGGTCTCCTTCGCGATGGCCGCGATCGCGTCCTCCGCGCAGGTCGAGCCCTCGACATCCGCGAACAGGAAGATCCAGCCGTCGGCGGTTGGTCTCATGGGTCCTTCCGTTCGCCGAAACCCGCCCGCGCTGCGGTACCCGGGTTGACATCCGCCCCCGCGAATCGCCATCATTGAGATCTTCACAGCCCCCTCGTCGCGAGCGGGCTCCACGGCAATTCCGCGAAATCACAGTCAGGAAGCAGAGGACTGACCGCCTCTCACCCCAGCTGGTGCGGGCTTCCGGGTCACGGGTCGGCGGGCTTCACGCTCCGCCCGGCCGGTCGCGTGGCCCGGGTCTCCCCGGGTTTTTCCGTTGTGGGCCGCGGGATCGAGCACGGAAGGACGGCGGCGCGGCCGCCCCGAAGAACAGGGAGAGTTTCGAGATCGCGGAAAAACGCGTCCGGGTGAACGAACAGATCCGGATCAGTCCGATCCGGCTGATCGCGGAGGGCGGGGGACAGATCGGGATCGTTTCGCTGGACGAGGCGCGCGCCCGGGCCGCCGAGACGGGACTCGACCTGGTCGAGGTTGCTCCCGACTCGAGGCCGCCCGTGGTCCGCATGATGGACTACGGGAAGTACAAGTACAAGGCGGCGCGCGCCGCCCGGGCGGCCAGGAGGAAGCAGCACACCACCCAGGTCAAGGAGGTGAAGTTCCGGCCGGGAATCGAGGACCACGACTACGAGTTCAAGCTGCGCCACGCGCGGCGCTTTCTCGCGGAGGGCAACAAGGTCAAGCTCACCATGATGTTCCGCGGACGGCAGATCGCCCACCCCGAGCTGGGACGGCAGGTCCTGCTGCGCCTCACCGAGGACCTCGTCGAGTTCGGGAAGATCGAGCAGTACCCGAACTTCGAGGGCCGCCAGATGTCGATGATTCTGACTCCGCTGAAGCGCTGAGCCGGGAAGGCGCCGGTCGGCCCGGAGCCCCGGAGCTCCCTTGGGGGACGGCCGCCGGCTCCGCTCAACGAAACACCGAATCTCAGGGGGAACCCATGCCGAAGATGAAGTCGAACCGGGGCGCGGCGAAGCGCTTCCGCCGGACGGGAACCGGAAGGCTCAGGAGGATGCGGGCCTGCAAGTCGCACATCCTGACCAAGAAGAAGAAGAAGCGGAAGCGCCGGCTGCGCTCGTCGACCTCGGCCGCGAAGGCCGACGTGGCGCGGGTGCGGCGGATGCTCCCGGGAACATAGAAGCCAGGTGAAAAGGAGACGAGACCGATGCCGCGCTCGACCCGCGCCGTCGCACGCAACAAGCGCAAGAAGAAGGTCCTCAGGACCGCGAAGGGCTATTTCGGAGGACGCAAGAACCTGTACCGCACGGCCAAGGACGCCGTGGAAAAGGGATGGGAGCACGCCTACCGCGACCGGAGGAAGAAGAAGCGCAGCTTTCGCCGGCTCTGGATCACCCGCATCAACGCCGCCGCCCGGCAGAACGACCTTTCGTACTCCCGCTTCATGAACGGACTCCGGCGGGCCGGGATCGAGCTCGACCGCAAGGCGCTCGCCGATCTCGCGATTCGCAGTCCGGACGCGTTCTCTTCGTTGGCGGACCGGGCGAAGTCGGCGCTGAAGAGCTAGCGGCGCGCCGCCTGGGTGGGACGGTAGCCGCGCCAGCGGGTGTGCAATCGTGATCGAAGACCTCCGGAGGCTTGAGGAGGACGCCCTCGCGGCCATTGCGGCCGCGGCGGATCCCGGCGAGCTCGAACGGCTTCGCGTGCGGTATCTGGGCCGCCGGGAAGGGCTGGTGTCTGCGGCGCTGCGACGGCTGGGGCGGCTGAGCCCCGAGGAGCGCCCGGCTGCGGGCGCAGCCGCGAACCGGGCTAAGGCAGCCGTGGCCGGGGCACTGAAGGACCGGCTGGCGGAACTGGAGGCGGCCTCCGCTCCCGCCCGCGACGAAGCGGACCTCACACTTCCGGCCCGCGCAGCGTGGCGGGGGACGATCCACCCCGTCAGCCGGGTGATCGACGACGTCTGGGCGATCTTTCGAAGCTTGGGCTTCACCCGCGCCCGGGGGCCGGAGGCGGACACCGAGTGGTACAACTTCGTCGCCCTCAACACCCCGCTCGACCACCCCGCCGCCGACGAGCAGGACACCCTGTACCTGGGCCCCGGCCTTCTGCTGCGGAGCCACACCTCGCCGGTGCAGATCCGCACCATGGAGAGGTATCCGCCGCCGATCCGGATCATCGCGCCGGGCATGGTCTATCGCCGCGACGCCTACGACGCCACGCACACGCCCGCCTTCGCGCAGATCGAGGGGCTGGTGGTGGACGAGGGCGTGACCTTCGTCGACCTCAAGGCCACGCTGGCCGAGTTCGCGCGCCGGTTCTGGGGACCGGGGACCCGGGTCCGCTTCCGCCCGTCGTTCTTCCCGTTCACGGAGCCGTCCGCCGAGGTGGACGTGAAGCGGGTGATCGCGCGCGAGGACGGCGGCGGGGAGGAGACCGGCTGGATCGAGATCATGGGGGCCGGGATGGTCGACCCGGCCGTGCTGGACAACGTGGGCTACGACTCGGAGCGCTACACCGGATGGGCCTTCGGGATGGGGCCGGCCCGGGTGGCGCTGCTCCGGCACGGGGTGCGGGACCTTCGCCTCTTCTACGAGAACGACATGCGCTTTCTGGGGCAGTTCGCGTGAGCGGGCGCGTCGCTGCGGGCCGCGAGCGCGTGTCGTCCGTGTGCGGCACCTCGGGGCGGTTCGCGTGAGGGGGCGCGTCGCTGCCGGGCCGGCGGACGGGAGCCGTCCGGCGAGGCCGGTCCGGTGAAGGTCTCGTACCGCTGGGTCCGCGACGTGGCCCCCGGGATCGGGCTAGCGCCCGCCGATGCGGTGGAGCGGCTGGCGCTGCGCGGGGCGCCCGTCGAGGAGGTCGTCGACCTGGCGCACGGGCTGGAGGACGTGGTCGTCGGGCGGGTGATCGAGACGGCGCCCCACCCGAACGCCGACCGCCTGACGCTGTGCCGCGTGGCCGGACCCGGGGGCGAGGTGCCGGTGGTCTGCGGGGCGCCGGACGTCCGCGAGGGCGGGTACTACCCCTTCGCGCCGGTGGGCGCGGTTCTGCCGGGCGGGTTCGCGATCGGGAGGCGGAGGATCCGGGGAGAGCGCAGCGAGGGCATGCTGTGTTCCGAGCGCGAACTGGGGCTGGGAGAGGACCACGCCGGGATCATGCTGCTGAAGGGGCGGTACGAGCCGGGCGAACCCTTCGCGGCGGCGGCCGGCCTCGACGACGTCCGCTTCGACGTCGAGGTGACGCCCAACCGGGGCGACCTGCTCTCGCACGTGGGCGTTGCGCGGGAGCTGCACCCGGAGGGGCAGGGGGGGATCGCGCTGCCGGCGCTGCCGGGCACCGCCTCCGTGCCGGCGCCCTCCTTCGCGCGGGGGACTTCGGAGAGCGGCTCGGCCGGGGTTCGCATCGCGATCCGGAACCCGGCGCTCTGCCCGCGCTACCTCGGCGCCGTGATCCGGGGGGTCGCCGTCGGCCCCTCGCCGCGTTGGCTCGCCGGCCGGCTGCGGGCCGCGGGTGCGCGCCCGGTCAACAACGTCGTGGACGCCACCAACTACGTCATGCTCGAGCTGGGCCAGCCGCTCCACGCCTTCGACCTGGCCAAGCTGGCCGGCTCCACGATCGTCGTCGGCCCCGCCCGGTCCGGCGAGTCGCTGTTGGCTCTGGACGGCGGGGAGCTTTCGCTTACGCCGGAAATGCTGACGATCCGCGACGCGGAGCGGCCGGTGGCGGTGGCGGGCGTGATCGGGGGACGGGACTCCGGGGTGACCGGCGAGTCGGCGGACATCCTGCTCGAGTGCGCCCTCTTCGAGCCGCGCCAAGTGCGGGCTACCCGCCGCGCGCTGGGCATGTCCACCGACGCGAGCCACCGCTTCGAGCGCGGCGTGGATCCGGCCGCCATGGAGACCGCGGTGACGAGGGCGGCGGCGCTGATCGCGGCCGTCGCCGGCGGGGCGCCGGAGGGGGAGGTCATCGATGTCCATCCGGCTCCGTGGGAGGCTCCGGCGGTGACGCTCCGGCCCTCGCGGGTGCGGCGCCTCCTGGGAGTCGACTTTGCCGCGGACGAGATTGCGGGGCTCTTGGCACCGCTCGGATACGCGGCGACGAGGCGGGAGCCCGACGAGCTCGAGGTCGTCGTCCCCGGCCACCGCGCCCGCGACACCCTGCGCGAGGTGGACCTCGTCGAGGAGGTGGCGCGGACGCACGGCTACGACGCCTTCCCCGAGGTCATGTCCCCCTACCGGCCCGGCACCGTCCCGGACCACCCTCTCTTCCGGCTCGAGGACGGGCTCAGGGCGGCGCTGGCGGCCGCCGGGATCAGCGAGGCGCAGACCCCGGCGCTGGGACCCGCGCGCCACGGCGACGTGCCCCTCCGGAACCCCATGTCGCGCGACGAGGGATACCTGCGGCGGGACCGCCTCCCGGGACTGCTGGCGCACGTGGAGCGCAACATGGCCCGGGGCGTGCGCGACGTGCGGCTCTTCGAGATCGGGACCGCCTTCGCGCCGGTGGCGGGGGCGCCCCCGCGCGAATCGTCCCGCGTGGCGGCGGTGCTGACCGGCCGGCGCTCGCCGCCGCACTGGTCCGTCCCGGCGGAGCCGTTCGACGTCCACGACATCGCCGGGGTGTTGGAGCTGGTTGCCGCCGAAGCGCATCCGGGGGCGCGCGTCGTGCCCGCCGGGCAGGGGGCGGCGCCGGCCCCGTACGCGGCGGGGAGGTGCTACGAGCTGGTGACCGGCGCGGGCGAGGCGGTGGGGTGGGGAGGGGAGGTGGACCCCGGCGCCGTGGACCTTCCTCCCTGGGCGGGCGCGGTGGTGGGCGCCGAGGTGGTGTTGCCCTCCCTCCCGGCGGCGAAGCCCGAAGTGATCGCGCGCGAGCTGCCGGATCACCCGGCGTCCGAGCGCGATCTCGCGTTTCTGGTGCCTCGCCGCGTCGCTGTCGGGGACCTGCTCGACGCCGCTCGCAAGGCCGCCGGTAAGCTGCTCGAGGCGGTGGAGGTCTTCGATCTCTACCGGGGCGACGACCTGCCGGCCGGGACGCGATCGGTTGCGTTGCGCTTGCGTTTTCGCGCCCGCGGACGAACCCTGACGGACAGGGAGGTCGACAAGGCTTGTCGTCGCGTGATCGGAAGAGTGAAGGAGGAGACCGGTGTCGAACCGAGGGTCTGAGCGGTCGGCCGGCGCTTCGCTCCCGGGAATGGGTTCGCTCGAAAGGGCGATCGACCTCGCGATCGTCGAGGTCCGGTCGGCCCGGGAACGCGCCGGCGAAGCGGAGAAGCGCGCCGAGCGGAGCGCGGCGATGCTGCGCCAGTTCGTTGCCGGAGACGAAGACGCGGGGGCGCTCTCGCGGCGCGTGGCGGCTCTCGAGGCCGAGAACGAGGACCTGCGGGGGCGGATTGAAAGGGGCCGGCGGGCGATAGACCGCGTACTGGCCGGCCTGCGCTTTCTGGAGAACCGGCGATGAGCGACTCGGCGCACGAGTCGCGGACCACGGTTCGCGTGAGGATCGCGGGCGAGGAGTACACGCTGCGAACCGACGCGGACGAAGCCTACACGCGCCGTTGCGCCGCGCTCGTGGACGAACGGATGCGCGCGATCGGGGGGGACTCCGCGCTCGGTGCCAAGAAGACCGCGATCATGGCGGCGCTCTCGCTGTCCGACGATCTGTTGCAGCAGAGGGAGAGATTCGGGAACCGGGCGGAGAAGCTCGCGGGGCGTCTCGAGGAGGCCCTGGCCGCCTCTTCCGCAGGGGGGGGAGCGGGATAGCGGCCGGCCGCAGGATTGCGGTCGCAGCTTGCGCCAAGTTCGTTACACGGCATATCTTAGCCGTACAATCCGGGGACGCCCGCCGGCGGGATCGGTCGGCGCTCCCAAATCGACTCACGCGGCCGGGCTCCGGTTCGGTCTTGGAGAAAATACATGGATCCGCTGGGTGGTGTTCTCCCGGCGGTCGGTGCGGTTGTCGCCGCGATTCTGGCGTACTTGCTGGGGAGGGGCCGGGAGCGGGCCCGGCAGCTCAAAGAGAAGGAAGCGGCGAAGGACGAAGCTCGGCTGATCCGCACACGGGCGCGGGAGGAAGCCGAAAGCCTGCGCCGCGCGGCCGAGCTGCGGGCCAAGGAGACGCGGTTTCGCTTCAGGGAGGCCTGGGAGCGGGAGGAGAATCACCGCCGGGAAGAGGTCGAGCGCGGCGAGCGAAGGCTGCTGCAGCGGTCCGAGGCCGCCGACCGCAAGTCGGACCAGCTCGACCGCCGGCAGGAAGGGCTCGATGCGCGGGCCCGCGCGGTAGAGGAGCGCGCCCGTGCGCTGGAGTCGCGCGAGCAGGAGGTGGCGGAGCGGCTGACCGACGTGGAACGTGCCCGGGCCGAAGCTCGCGCGCGGCTGCAGACGATCGCGGGGATCAGCGCCGCGGAGGCGAAGGCCCAGCTCGTCGGGGAGCTCGAGGACGAGGCCCGGGCCGAAGCCGCCAACCGATTGAGGGAGATCCGCGAGGAGGCCCAGCGCACCGCCGACCGCGAGGCGAAGAAGCTCGTGGCCATGGCCATCCAGCGCATGGCCGCCGACGAGGCCGCCCAGCTCACCGTCTCGGTCGTTCAGCTGCCTTCGGACGAAATGAAGGGGCGCATCATCGGCCGGGAAGGTCGCAACATCCGGGCCTTCGAACAGGCCACCGGGATCGACGTCATCATCGACGATACCCCCGAGGCGGTCGTTCTGTCGGGGTACAACCCCGTGCGACGGGAGATCGCCCGCGTCTCGCTCGCCAAGCTGATCGAGGACGGAAGGATCCACCCGGGCCGCATAGAGGAGACGGTGGCCAAGAGCGCCGCCGAGGTGGAGGCGGAGATGCGGGAAGCGGCGGAAGAGGTGCTGTACGCGCTCGGGATCCACAACGTCCATCCCGAGGTCGTCAAGGTGCTCGGACGCCTGAAGTTCCGGACCTCGTACGGCCAGAACCAGCTCGCGCACTCCAGGGAGGTGGCGCTGCTGGCCGGCAACATGGCCGCGGAGATGGGGCTCGACGTGCGGATGGCCCGGCGGGCGGGACTTCTGCACGATGTCGGCAAGGGGCTAACCCACGAGCAGGAACTCGGCCACGTGGAGCTGGGCTACCGCCTGTGCAAGCGCCACGAGGAGCCCGACCCCGTTCTGAACGCCATCCGCGCCCACCACGACGAGGAGCCGCACCGGTACCCCGAAGCGTGGCTGGTGACAGCGGCGGACGCCATCAGCGGGGCCCGCCCGGGGGCCCGGCGCGAGATGTTCGAGGGATACGTCAAGCGCCTCGAGAAGCTGGAGGAGATCGCCACGGAGCACCCGGGCGTCGAGCGTTGCTTCGCCATCCAGGCGGGCCGCGAGCTCCGGGTCATGGTGCGGCCCGAACGGGTGTCGGACGAGGACATGTCCCGGATCTCGGAGGCGGTGGCCCGCCGGATCGAGGACGAGCTGCAGTATCCCGGCCAGATCAAGGTGGTCGTGATCCGGGAAACGCGGGCGATCGACTTCGCGCGTTAGCGCCGGCTCGGCGCACCGCGAGAACCTGCCTCGGGAGGCGGAGCGGCTTATCTTGGGTCGGTGCCGGGCCGCGGCGGCGGCGACTTCGGCCCTCGGCGGGGCCGGCGGCCCGCGTCGCGCCCCCTTCCACCCCTCGCGGAACAGGAGATTCATGTCCGCAAAGATCATTTCGGGAAAGGACATCGCCCGCGCCATCCGGGACGAGCTGAACGAGCGGGTCGCGGAGCTGGCGAGCGAGGGGCTGACGCCCGGACTCGCGACGGTGCTCGCGGGCGACGACCCGGCCAGCCGGCTGTACGTGGGCATGAAGAACCGGGCGGCCGCCGAGGCGGGGATCCACTCGCGCCAGCTCACCCTGCCCGGATCGGCCGGCGAGGCCGAGCTGCTCGACCTGATCGCGGACCTCAACGCCGACCCGGCCATTCACGGCATCCTGGTCCAGCTTCCGCTGCCGCGGCAGATCGACGAGTCGAAGGTGCTCCTGGCCGTCGACCCCGACAAGGACGTCGACGGCTTCCATCCCGTGAACGTGGGACGACTCGCCACGGGCGACCCCGACGTCCTCGCGCCGTGTACGCCGCGGGGCGTCGTCGAGATGCTGCTCAGAAGCGGCGCGGATCCGTCGGGGAAGCACGTCGTGGTGGTGGGGCGCTCCAACATCGTCGGCAAGCCGATGGCCCTGTTGCTCCTGCGGCGGGCGCCCGGCGGAAACGCGACCGTGAGCGTCGCGCACAGCCGCACCGCCGATCTGGGGGCTCTCACCCGCACGGCCGACGTTCTCATCGTGGCGGTGGGGCGTCCGAAGATCATCACGAAGGAAATGGTGAAGCCCGGCGTGACGGTGATCGACGTGGGAACGAACCGCGTCGACGATCCCGGCCGCGAGCGCGGCTACCGGGTCGTGGGCGATGTCGACTTCGAGGGGGTGAGCGAAGTGGCGGCGGCGATCACGCCGGTGCCGGGCGGCGTGGGCCCGATGACCATCGCCATGCTGCTTGCCAACACGGTCGAAGCCGCGGTCAGATTGCGGAGGGCGGGCCGGTGAGCGGTTCGACGCTCGACCTCTTCGGTGACGCGAATCCGCCCGGGGCGGCGGCGGACCGGTCCTTCGAGGCGCGCTCCCCTCCCGCGCCGCGGGTGTGGACCGTGCGGCAGGTCAATCGCGCCGCGCGCCTTCTGATCGAGGAGAGCCTTCCCCGCCTGTGGGTGGCGGGCGAAGTCGCCAACTTCCGCCGCCAGCGCTCCGGCCACTGCTACTTCACCCTCAGGGACCGGTCGGCCCAGCTCCGCTGCGTCATGTTCCGGCGCGAAGCCGCGCGACTGCCCGCCGATCCGGAGGAGGGCATGACCCTTCGCGTGTTCGGGGGATTGACGCTGTACGAGGCCCGGGGCGTGTACCAGCTCGTCGCGTCGAGGATGGAGACCGGGAGCGAAGGAGGGATGTGGAAGCTCGCCTTCGACCGGCTCCGCCGCCGTCTCGACGCCGAAGGCCTCACCGACCCGGCGCGGCGGCGGCCGCTTCCCGCCTTTCCGGCCACGGTGGGAATAGCGACCTCGCCCACGAGCGCGGCGCTGCGGGACATCGTGGCGGTGATTGCCCGGCGGGCGCCGTGGCTGCGCCTGCTCGTGCGCGGCACGCGGGTGCAGGGGCGGGGCGCGGGAGAGGAGATCGCCGCCGCCGTCGCGGCCTTGGCCGGGACCGATGCGGACGTGATCGTCGTGGCGCGGGGCGGCGGCTCGATCGAGGACCTGTGGGGGTTCAACGAGGAGGCCGTGGCTCGGGCCGTCGCCCGGAGTCCGGTGCCGGTCGTGTCGGGGGTGGGACACGAAACCGACGTCACCATCTGCGATCTGGTGGCCGACGTGAGGGCCGCGACGCCGTCGGCCGCCGCCGAAGCCGTGGCACCCGGCCGCGAATCGGTTGGGAAGCGCCTGGAGGGGCTCGGCCGCCGGCTGGGAAGGGGACTCGCCGTACAGGCGCGGGTTCGGCGCTGGCGGCTGGACCGGGGGGGGGCCATGCTCTTTCGGGGCGGCCGCCGGGGCGTGGGCCGCTGCCGGGCCCGGCTGGAGGCGGCGCGGTCCCGCATGACGGCCGAGATGGGTGCGCGGGTTCGGCGCGAGTCGGGTCGGCTGGCCGGCGCGGCGGGAGCCCTGGAGGCGTTGTCGCCGCTGTCGACGCTCGCGCGCGGCTACGCGGTGCCGCTCGGTTCGGACGGCCGCCTGTTGCGTACGGTGCGGGGTTTTCCTCCGGGCCTGGACTTCAGGCTGCGCGTCGCGGACGGGTACGTTCCCGCCGTCGTGACGGGCCCCCCGCGGAGGGCGCCCGCTCCGCGCGAACCCGAACCCGCGAGGGAGGAACGTGAAGAGTGAGTTGGGGCTGGACGCCCGGCTGAGACGCATCGAGGAGATCGTTGCGGCGCTGGATTCCGACGCCCTCGACCTCGACGAGGCCCTCGCCGCGTTCGAGGAAGGCGTGGAGCACCTGGCCCGCGCCCGGGAGATGCTGGCTCGCACCGAACTTCGCATCGAGGAGCTGATCGGACCGGAGGGCGACGAGGTGCGGGATCTGCGTCTCCCGGGCGAAGATGAGCCCGAAGGCCGGGCCGATGACTGAGCATTCCGGGGCACGCTCTCCTGAGGCGCGTCTCGAACAGGTCGAATCGGCTCTGGCGAGGTCCGTCGACGCCCTCGCCTCCGCCACGCCGCCGGTCGTCGCCGCGGCGATGCGGGACGGTGTCCTGAGCGGCGGAAAACGCATCCGCCCGCTGTTGCTCGTCGCAGCCTACGAAGAGGCGGGCGGGGACATCGGCGATCCCGTCTTCGACCTGGCCGCCTCGGTGGAGATGATTCATGCGTATTCGCTCATTCACGACGACCTTCCCTGCATGGACGCCGCGCCCCTCAGACGGGGGAGCCCGACCGTGCATGTCGCCCACGGGCTGCGGCCGGCCACCGCGGCCGGGGTGCTGCTGATCCCGTGGGCGGCCGCCCGGGCCTACGAATCGTCCGTTGCGCTCGGCCGTTCGGATCGCAAAGCGCGGAAGATCGCCGCCCACCTTCTGGAGGCGGCCGGGGCGGGGGGAATGATCGGGGGCCAGGCGCTGGATCTGCTCGGCGAGAAGCGTTCGCTCGAAGAGCCGGACCTGGTGGAGCTCCATGCCCTGAAGACGGGGGCTCTGCTGGCGGCGGCACTGGAGATGGGCGCGATGGCGGCGGGCGCCGGGAGTGCGCTGCTGGCCGCGCTGGGGAGCTTCGGAAGGGACATCGGACTGGCCTTTCAGGTCACGGACGACATGCTCGACGCGACCGCCACCTCCGAAGTGCTCGGCAAGCGCCCGTCCGACTCCGAACGCGACAAGTCGACCTACGTGGCCCTCATGGGAGTCGAAGGCGCGCGCGCGCACGCGTTGCGGCTCGTGGAGCGCGCCCTGGCGGCGCTCGACGCGGCGGGATTGAACGCGCGCCAGCTGCGCCGGCTCGCCCGCTTCGTGATTGGGCGCAGCCGGTGAGCGGCATGCGGTTTCGGCGCATAGCGGTGGTGGGGCGCGCAGGCGCCGGGGGCGACCGCATAAGGGCGGCGCTCGACGAGGTCGTTGCGGTTGCGAGCGGCTTCGGTTCCTCCGTGGCGGTTGAAGCGTCCCTGGTCCCCCTGGTCCCGGGCGTGGACGCCGCGGACGTCCGAAGCGACGAAATCGACCTCCTCGTCTCCCTCGGAGGCGACGGCACGCTACTTCGGGCCGCCCGGTCGGTCTTCGGGCGCGGCGTCCCCGTACTCGGCATCAACCTGGGGGGTCTCGGATTTCTCACCTCGGTGTCCGGAACCGGGGTCGGAGCCGCTCTCGGCCGCGTGCTTGACGGACAGCTGGCCATCGAGGAGCGGCGAACGCTGGAGGCCGAGGTCCGCACGCCGGCGGGCGAAGTGCGGGGCCGCTTCCGCGTCCTCAACGATGTCGTCGTTCACGGCGCCGGCGCAGCCCAGGTTCTCCGCCTCGACCTGTGGGTGGGCCCGCAGGACGACCTGCAGGAGATCGGCAGCTACTCGGGCGACGGCGTCATCCTGGCCACGCCCACGGGGTCCACGGCCTATTCGTTGTCGGCCGGCGGCCCCATCGTGGTCCCCGAGATGCACTGCTTCCTGGTTACGCCTATCCTGCCGCACACGCTCGCCGTCCGTCCCCTCGTCGTGCCCGGCCGGGAGGAGATCACGGTCACCGCCCTCGACCGTCGCGAACCCCTTTTTCTGACCGCAGACGGACGGGAGGGCGGTCCCGTGGGCCACAGCGACCGGGTCGTCGTCCGGATGGGCGCCTTCCGGGTTCCGCTGGTGCGTTTGCCGGAGCATTCGTTCTTCGCGACGCTACGGCAGAAGCTGAACTGGGCGGTGCGGCCCCTGGACGGAAGTTGACGCCCGGTCCGCCGGGCCGGGTCCGCAGGCCCGCTCGCCGGGGCGCGTCGAACCGGGCGGCGGACGCCCGTGCCCACCCCGCCATGTCGGCGCCCCGGCGGCGGCCTCATCTCTAGAAGCCCGTGAACAAAATCCCCCCGGCATTCGAACGGCGACGCATCCGGGCTGGATCGCTGCGCTCTGCGTTGCTCCTCGGGCGAATAGCGCTGCTATTCCCCCTTCGTCGCGCCTTGCCAGCCCGGCAGTCGGTCGTGGATTCGCATCTGCTCATGGACGTTGAACTTACGGGATTGGCCGGTCGGATTCCAGCCGTTTGACTCCCGCCGATTGCGGATCTAGCCGCGGAGTCTTCTACGAGCTTCCAGAGCCGTCCGAAGCTGTCCTTCGTCCGCGCGCTGATAGCGCAGACTGCCAAAGCTCCAGATCACGGCGAGAAATCACGTAAAGTCAACCAGGACTGCACGATCTGCCACTCTCGCCGGTGCGTGGGATCGGGTTCGATCAACCCTCGATAGCGGGGAATCCCGAATCGAATGGCGGGAATGCGGTTCGCATCTAACTCCCCGTGACAACCGTCCGTTCTCCAATGAAAAGCGGGCCGTTGTTCCCCAGCGGGGTACGGCCTCCATATCGTGCGGAGGCATCGTGGGCCCTCAGCGCTCGATCGGGTAGACCTCGATCATAGTTTCGTCATGGGCGCCCTTTGCCTGGACGAGTACCCGGTCCTCCGAAATATCCAGAACGTGCAGGCGCACGGGCATCGTGATCCGCTTCTTCCGCTCCCACGCTTCGCTGAAACCGACCCAGACCACCTGGTCCTGAAGCGGGTTGGGGTACTCCCGGATCCACAGAAGGCCGTCGGCGCCGCCCATCATGGCGGAAAACGCGGGAAGGGTGGGGCGGGCCGGCAGGTCCTCGAGCAGGCGGAGGCCAAACTCCGATATGAACTCGTTCGCCCGCAGGGTATCGCTGACGAACCGCACCCAGTCCGCCTCGGCGCTCTCTCGGGGCTGCTCGAATGAGACGACTTCCACGGCGGTCCCCGCCTCGTCGTAGCGCGTGATCGTGATCGAGTCGGTATCCGCCAGGTAGGCGTAGCGATCGGTGACGGCAGACACGGCAGTCCGTCCGAAGATCACGGATCTCCCGCCGTGAGCCATATTGCCGGCATCGTTATAAACCTCCCTCAACGCCCACTGCTCTTCACCGGGACGGGTGCCCTCGAAGACTACCTCCCCGTCAGAAAGACGAACGATCTCATATGTCACCGGCAGCCGGATCTCCATCGGCCCGGCGGGCGAGGGACCCCGCCATCCCATCTCCCAGCTTTCGAACAGCACGCTGTTTCCGAAGGCTCCAACGATCCTGCTCATTTGACGACCGACCGGTCTGAGTTTCGTCTGCCCGATGTACGTCCCGGACGCGTCGAGCCGGGTTACTCGCAAGTAGTATGCGTCCGAGGTGACCAGTCCGTCCCCGTGGCGAGCGATCCCAGCCAGGTACACATACTCGCCGGGACCCTCTCCATTCCCGCCTTGCCGATAAAGCAGCCGTCCCGCAGCATCCAGGACTAGGACCTCGTACGCCTGGACATCGGCGATAGCGATGCCGTCGCCGAAGAAGACCGCTCCAGAGACCCTGCCCAGCGGGAGAGAGTCGTCCGATCCCACCACTAGGCTAGGTTCCGCAGCGATCCGGAACGACTCGTCCCCAGGCCACGCGGAGAACAGGTCCACAGCCGCCGGGCGATCCGTGGCCCCTGGGTCCGATGGCTTGTCCCGGCAGGCGGCGCAGAGCACCACACAGGAGACCGCAAGCATCGCTTTCGCCAGCGGTCTCCGTAGGGCGTCCGTCATGGCCATCTCTAGCGCGACCGTTCGATCAGTTCGAGGAGCTGTTCCTCGTTCGCGTACCCGAC
>JAPPNM010000165.1 GCA_028873825.1 Gemmatimonadota bacterium
TTGCCAGCCCGGCGCCTCGCCGCTCTCGGTGCTCGGGCGGCTTTATCCACGGACTCCTACTCGGCACCCGCCGGCTCCGCCGCCCGCGCGATCCGCTCCTGAATGCTCAGGATCTCGGCGCGCCGCGTCCGCATCGCCGTCAAGGCGTCCACCGCCGCGCTGGTCGCCGACATCGTCGTCAGGTAGGGGACGCCGTAGGCGATCGCGGCCCGCCGCATGGCGTAGTCGTCGTACTGCGACTTCTTGCCGAGCGGCGTGTTGACGAGCAGCCCCACCTGCCCGCTGACGATCCGGTCCACGATGTGCGGACGCCCCTGGCCCACCTTGTGAATTCTCTCGCAAGGGATGCCGAGCTGGGTGAGGTGGTTGCGGGTGCCGCCCGTTGCCAGGACCCGGAAGCCCAGGTCCGCCAGCCGCCGCACCAGCGGCGTCACGGTCGGCTTGTCCGAATCGTTCACGGTGACGATCACGGACAATTCGTTCTCCCCCTCCGGCAGCGGGTTCCCCGCCGACACCTGCGCCTTGGCGAACGCCATCCCGAAGGAGTCGTCCACGCCCATTGCCTCGCCCGTCGACCGCATCTCGGGTCCGAGCAGCGTGTCCACGTCGAACCGGTTGAAGGGAAAGACCGCCTCCTTGACCGCAACCCCGTTGACCTCGGGCTCCGACGGCACGCCCAGGTCCGCCAGCTTCTCCCCCGCCATCACCCGCGCCGCCAGCCGCGCCAGCGGCACCCCGGTCGCCTTCCCCACGAACGGCACCGTCCGCGACGCCCGCGGATTCACCTCGATCACGTACACCTGCCCGTCCTTCACCGCGTACTGCACGTTCAGCAACCCGACGACCCCCAGCTCCAGCGCGAACCGCCTCGTCAGCCGCCGCATCTCGTCCAGCTCCTCGCGTCCGAGCAGATACGGCGGCAGCACGCAAGCCGAGTCCCCCGAGTGCACCCCAGCGTCCTCGATGTGCTGCATGATCCCGCCGATCACCACGTCGGTCCCGTCGCCGAGCGCGTCCACGTCCGCCTCGAAGGCGTCCTCCAGGAAGCGGTCGATCAGCACCGGACGGTCGGGCGACGCCTTGACCGCCCTCGCGAAGTACCCCTTCAGCGACTCCTCGTCGTAGACGATCTCCATCGCGCGCCCGCCCAGCACGTACGACGGCCGCACCAGCACCGGGAAGCCGATCTCCCGCGCAATCTTCAGCGCCTCGGCCTCGCTCATCGCGGTCCCGTTCGCCGGCACCCGCGCCCCGATCCGCCGGCAGACCTCCTCGAAGCGCCGCCGGTCCTCCGCCCGGTCGATCGCGTCCACCGAAGTCCCCAGGATCGGCACCCCCAGCTCCGCCAGCTTGTACGCCAGGTTCAGCGGCGTCTGCCCGCCCAGCTGCACGATCACCCCCACCGGCCGCTCCCGCTCGACGATCTCGACCACGTCCTCCAGCGTCAGGGGCTCGAAGTAGAGCTTGTCGCTCACGTCGAAGTCGGTCGACACGGTCTCCGGATTGGAGTTCACCATGATCGTCTCGAAGCCGGCCTCCTTGAGCGCCAGCACCGCCTGCACGCAGCAGTAGTCGAACTCGATCCCCTGCCCGATCCGGTTCGGCCCGCTCCCCAGAATGACGATCTTCCGCCGGTCCGTGGGGTCGGATTCGTCCTCGGATTCGTAGGAGGAGTAGTAGTAGGGGGTCGCCGCGGGAAACTCGCCGGCGCAGGTGTCGACGACGTTGTACGTCGGCCGGATCCCCCACTGTCGGCGCCGCGACCGTATGGCGGCCTCCTCCACGCCGCGCAGCGCCGCGAGCTGCGCGTCCGCGAACCCCTCGCGCTTCATGCGCCGCACCGGGGCCGCAGCGAGGGACGGCAGATCCCTGAACCAGCGTTCCAGCTCGAGGATCTGCACGAGCTGGTCGAGGAACCAGGGGTCGATGCCGGTGGCGCGGTGGAGTCGGTCGATCGAGACGCCCGCCTCGAGCGCGCGCTTGAGCTGGTACTTGCGCAGGGTGGTGGGTCTCCGCACCGCGGCGAGCAGCGCCTCGGGATCGTCGGATTCGAGCCCGTCGTCCTCCAGCGTCTCGCCCGCGACCCAGCCGGTGCGCCCTACCTCCAGGCCGCGCAGCCCCTTCTGCCACGCGGAGCGGAAGGTGCGCCCGATCGCCATCGTTTCGCCCACCGCCTTCATCTGCACCCCCAGCGTGTCGTCCACCTCGGGGAACTTCTCGAAGGCGAAGCGGGGGAACTTCACCACCACGTAGTCGAGCGCGGGCTCGAACGACGCCGGCGTCGTCTTCGTGATGTCGTTGGGCAGCTCGTACAGGCGGTAGCCCACCGCCAGCTTCGCGCCCACGCGCGCGATCGGAAAACCGGTCGCCTTCGACGCCAGCGCCGACGACCGCGAGACGCGCGGATTCATCTCCACCACCAGCATCTCGCCGTCTTCGGGGTTGACCGCGAACTGGATGTTGCACCCCCCGGCCTCGACGCCGATCTCGCGGATGATCGCGATCGCGGCGTCGCGCATGCGCTGGTACTCCACGTCCGAGAGCGTCTGCGCCGGCGCCACCGTGATCGAGTCGCCGGTGTGCACCCCCATCGCGTCGAAGTTCTCGATCGAGCAGACGACGATCACGTTGTCCAGCCCGTCGCGGACAACCTCGAGCTCGTACTCCTTCCAGCCGATCACCGACCGGTCGACGAGCACCTCTCGGATCGGGCTGGCGTCCAGTCCTTTGCGCACCTGGGCCTCGAACTCGGCCAGGTTGTAGGCGGTGCCGCCCCCCGTGCCGCCCAGCGTGAAGGAGGGCCGGACGATCGCCGGGTAGCCGGTGTCCTCGATGATCGCGAGCGCGTCGCCGAGGCTGCGCGCGAATCCCCCGTGCGGAACCGCTAGGCCGATCCGGTTCATCGCCGCGGTGAACTTCTCCCGGTCCTCGGCCATCGCGATCGAGCGCTCGTCGGCCCCGATCAGCTCGACGCCGTGCGCGGCGAGCACCCCCCGCCGGTGCAGCTCCATCGCGATGTTGAGCGCGGTCTGCCCCCCCATCGTGGGCAGCAGCGCGTCCGGCCTCTCGCGCTCGATCACCCGTTCCACCCACTCCGGCGTGAGCGGCTCGATGTAGGTCCGGTCGGCTAGGTCCGGGTCCGTCATGATCGTCGCCGGATTGGAGTTGACCAGGACTACCCGGAAGCCCTCCTCCTTGAGCGCGCGCACGGCCTGGGTGCCCGAATAGTCGAATTCGCAGGCCTGCCCGATCACGATGGGACCCGACCCCAAGATCAGGATCGAGTCGATGTCCGTGCGTCTAGGCAAGGTGGGCTATTCGCCCGAGGAGCAACGTAGAGCGAAGCGGTCCGGCGTGGATGCATCGCCGCTCGAATGCCGGGGGGATTCTGTCCACGGGCTGCCTATTCGGCCCTCTTGGCGGATTCCTTCCGGATCGCGGCGAGGAGGGCCATGGCGAGGCCGCCCCACACGAACGCCATGATTGCGATCATGGTGATCCAGGTTGCGGCGGTCATGAGGCGTTCCGTTCGGCTTGGGCGGTGGGGTTCGGGCGGAGGCCGCGGAGGGGCGGCCGGGGCGAAGAAACCGGGCCGGGCACGACCGGTCCCGGGTTCCGGGCCGTCCTCCGCGCCCGCTTCCGCGGCCGCGACAAGGTGCGGAAACGGGGGCGGCGGGGCAAGGCGGGGCAACGCCGGTCCCGTCGTTCGCGGCGCCCCCGAACGTCCTGGCGGTCGGGAGGCGGAACGGCCACGCGGCGGCCGCGTGGTTCCTGCAGGAGCCGGTCCACAAGTACCCCGGCGCGAGGGACAGGCCCCAGCAACTCTACCGGCGCACGGTCGAGTACTACCGCCACGTGCTCGGGGGCGATCCCGCCTACAACGGCGTGACGTTCCGGAACGCGATCGTCGCGGGCCTCCACCCCGAGGACTGGACCGTCGATCACCCCGCCACGAGCGGCTACAACCTCACCGGGGAACTGGCGGAGTACATCGCCCCGTACTGGCGGGTCCCGAGGATGCCCACCACCCCCGAGGGACGGCACGCCACGCTCTTCCGGCTGCTGATGAAGCGGGCCGGGCCGGAGTACGTCACCGACGACGACGTGCGCGCCCCGGCCCACGGGTGGAACGAGGCCCAGAGAGCCGGTCAGCGACCAACAAGCCGTACGCGAGTCGTGCGGTAGCGCACCGAACCTTCCGCAGTAACTACCAGTTGGCCAACCAGCCCTGGCTTAACCCAGTGAAAGTAGCTTTCGTCAAAACGCTCGCTGCCGACGACTTGGCCGCGTCTCCAATCAATCACTTCGATTGTGGTGTCGTAGAACAAATCGTAATCATGGCTCTCAGCCGCGTTCTTCCATTGTTCGTCTGCTGTAGCGACGAACACCCAAAGCAGCGAATCATCAGCCGCGATGCCCACGAGTGCCGGGTCCGGCCTTTCCTCCCATCCCTGAGTTCGTTCGGTCGCCGCTATCTCAGGGAACCACTTTGCCTCTCGCCGTAGCGAGCGAAGCAGCCGGTTGTCTGGCCCCCACAGTTCGATTCTGTACGCTAACTGTTGCGCCATCCATACGGAGTGTCCGGGACCGGCGGCGATCACATGGTGGAAGCCGGCAAACAAATCCTGCTCACCGGTTAGAGATCCGAACGATTCCTTGATCTCACCTGTTTCGAGGCTCACCAAATGAAGCGGGTATCCGGTTCGCTCGGGTGTTCCGATAGCCCCATGGTGTACCCCCAGAGGACCTCCGACATGAACGGTTCGAGGGCTCAGGACGGTCCAACCTTTGGGTCGGGTTTCGCTCAGGAGCGCTCCGGTCCAGTGAAACGTCAGGATCATCACTCGCGAGCGGTCCAAGACGGAGACGACTCCGTCTCCCGTGACCACCAGCGATAGGCCGTTCTGCAACTCCCTAGGACCCGATCCACGACGGCTTATGCGCCTCAGGAACGCTCCATCGGAACCGAACACCTGAAGATGCGTGCGACTTCCCAGGAGATACAGGCGTCCTGAATCGTCGAGCCACCCCCGCGCTCCGGTGGCTTCGATCATCCCCGGGCCGACATCCTCTCCGTACTCGCGCTCGAGGACCAGCGTCAGGCCGCAGGACGCGAGGCAGGGCTCCACGACCGTGACCCTGGCTGCTTCCTGCGCCACTAACGGCACTCCTCCCATGAGCAGAGCTACTATGGCGGGTACGGCGCAATAACCTGAGAAGGATCCCGCGGGGGGGGTCAGGATAGCAGCATCTCCAACGAAGGAACCGACATCATCCCGTAGCTTGCAATGATTGCGTTTCCGCAACCGACTAGCTGCAGGGCTCGTCGGCCGTGATTGATGCGCATGCGATTCGGGTACTTGGCTGTAAGTGCGGCAAGCTCCCTTGGAGCGGCACTCTTGATTGCCTGAACTGTTTCCCGGAGGCTTGGACTCGTGGGAGCCTCTACCATAATTGGCCCGCAGTGAGGATGGAGCTCACACACAGCGACGTGACAATAGTTGCTTTCTTCGTGCTCCCCGCGGCCTCCCGTCAAGGGGTCCGGATGGCCCGAAAGGTGATGGCCGAAAGGATCCTCTGGGCAGTCGACGCATCCGAAGCAGCCAATGAATCCCAGTTCCTCAATAGCGGCTTCGGCCAGCGCCGGGTCTGCGAGAAACTGCTCCGGGTTGCGCGGCCCAACGATCCAAGCGATCGAAGCAGCAATGGGCACCAAGGCCAGCAAGGCTCTCTTACCTAGCATTCGTTGTTCACGTCCATTTTGTTGGAATGTCGCCCCCAGAAACCGTGCTTCGGCCCTTGGGGCCCTGTTTTCCCGTACCCCCCAGAATCTATGGGCTGTAATCTGACAGCGCAAGGCGGCTGGGGCTGACGAACGCGGCCAGGAGGCGGGGGGGAGACGACCCGCCAAGGGGGGTCGAAGGCCGTCAGGGGCGCTTTCTGGCCTGTTTTCGGGGCACTTCGGGGAAACCTACGGCTCACAGGATCGCCCAGGAGCGACGATCACGACCTAGCAGCCCGTGGACAAAATCCCCCCGGCATTCGAGCAGCGATGCATCCGCGCTGGTCGCTTCGCTCAGCCTGTTCACACTGTAAAGGCAACATTACAATATGTCATGCATAGTATACATTTTCCCTTCCGGAGCCTCGCTCTGCGTTGCTCCTCGGGCGAATAGCCGGCGGCTACGAAGCCGCGCATCCGCAGGATCTGGTCGGCGAGCTTGCGGATGCGGGCGTCGTTCACTCCTCGTCCTCCTGTCGCGAGCGGCGTTCGCATTCCATGCTCCGCACGCCGGTCCGAACGCTTGAAGGCTGGGAGCATGACAGGTCGAAGCCGCCTCCTTCCGCCACCGCGCTCATCCTGATGGCCCGCAAGTACCCTGACACATTCGAGCGGCTGGCATCTCTCCGCCCCGTGGACTGAACGAGGTGCAGGATGGCCATCAGCCGGCCCTTGACGCTGTACTCAGCAACATGGTCTCGGGCTCCAGTGCCTTGGTCCGTCCGCTCGCCCCGCCGCCTCGCCGTGTTGATGCCCCTCGCCTCCAGCACATCCGCGACCGTGCGCAGCCCGTCGATCACGTTCCGAACGTGCTTGGCCCGCGGCAGCCCGATCAACTCGATGCCGCGACGGACCGCGTCCCGGCGCATGCCGCGCGCGAACGCCTTGTCCTTCATTCATCTTCTTCGCCACCGACTTCGGCTTCAGGTCGTCTATCCCGTTGGGGCGCACCAGGCAGCAGGCGTAGACGAGGCCGCTCACCTCGTCGCAGGCGTAGAGTACGCGGTCGAGCTGCGATTCCGGGGCGACATCGGTGCGGGCGGGGTACCCGTGGGCCTCGATCGCTGTCGATCCGGGCTGCCGGGCGTCTTCGGGGGGCTCGGGGGGCCCAGATCCGGGCTATCGTCTCCGGCGCGCCGGGCGGCTCGATCCCGGTCAGGCTGTTGGGGGCGTTTCCACGTCCGGGGCCGTTCGAGTTCAGGCGCGATTGCGCCGCGACTTCCCCAACGCGGCTCTTTCCGCCGACTGCTCTTTCCGCCGACTTGCTGATACGTACTGACCCCCGTTACGCTAGTTTGTACGGCATGATCAGGAGCTTTGCCGATAAACAGACAGCCGCGGTGTTCGCCGGACTCGTCGCCCGAGGGTTGCCACACCAGATCCAGCGAAGGGCGCGAGCCAAGCTGCTCATGATCGAGGCGGCCGAACTTCTCGGCGACCTGGGGGCTCCGCCCGGGAACCGTCTCGAGGTTCTGCGGGGAGACCGCGAGGGTCAGCACAGCATTCGCGTAAACGACCGGTGGCGGGTCTGCTTCCGCTGGTTCGACGGCGACGCATGGGACGTGGAAATTACCGACTATCACTGAACGGGGAGGTACAGGATGGCCATCAGCCGACAGGACGTGGACCGGACAGTCGTGGACTTCTCGGACGTTGCCGCCCCGGGTCGGCTACCGCCCGTCCATCCAGGCGAGATCCTGCGGGACGAGTTTCTGATTCCCTTCGGGCTGAGCGTATATCGGCTCGCCCGCGCGCTGCGGATTCCGCGGCCGCGTCTCAACGAAGTCGTCCGCGGCAGACGCCGCATCACCACCGATACCGCACTACGGCTGGCTCGCTACTTCGGCACGACGGCCGAATTCTGGATCCGCCTCCAGGTTTGCCATGACCTCGACGAGGCAGAGGGGACGCGCCGCGAGATCGAACGGTCCGTTGAACCTCACGCCGCGCTGGCGGACTGACGGCGGGGTCCGAACCGGCCTGTTCCGAGCCGGAACCCGCCCACGCACCGTCGCTTTGACATCCGCGACACCGTGTCGTTACGATCAGCCGTCGCGTGACCGGCACGGGAACTCGAAACCGCACCGAGAGGATGGCGTCATGACCGATTCGACCCGCTTGCGTTGGCTCCGTTCGGCCCTGCCCGTCGCGGCCCTGTCCCTCGTCGCGCTCGGCCTCGGGTCCTGCGGCCCGGACGCGGCCGAACCGGAGGAGGAGACGGTGGACCTCGCGGCGTTGCGGGAGGCGCTCCACCTGGCCCACGCGGCACACGACGACCGGGGGGGCGGCACCCTGGACGACATCGAGGCCGCGGCCAACAGGCGCATCCGCGCCGAGGTGCGGCGCGGGACCATAACCCGGGAGGAAGCCCGGCGCCTGAGCGGAGCGATCGCCAGGTTGAAGGCGCGTCTCGTCGCGGCGGTCGACGCAGGGCGGCTGACGATGGAGGAGGCCTGCGAAATCTTCCGAAGGGAGATCGCGAACCTCTTCCGCCGTTTGCGCGATTCAAGGGAGCGCGAAGGCCGCGGCGAACGGTAGGACGGAGGGCGACCGAGCCGGGCCTGGCAGCCCGTGGACAAAATCCCCCCGGCATTCGAACGGCGATGCATCCGCGCTGGCGCTTCGCTTCACCCGTCCACGCTGTAAAGTACACATTACACTATGTAATGTCTGCTATACATTTTGCCATTCCAAGGCTGCGCTCTGCGTTGCTCCTCGGGCGAATAGCGCTGCTATTCTCCCTTCGTCGCGCCTTGCCAGCCCGGCGCCCCGCCGCTCTCGGTGCTCGGGCGGCCTTGTCCACGGACTGCTAGGAGCGAAGGCCGCGGGAAGACCGCGCCACGACCGCTTCGCCCGACGCCGCCCGCGCCGAACACGCCCTGGTGCCCGCGGACCAAATCCCCCGCCTTGCCGACCCGGCGCCTCGCCCGCTCTCGGTGCTCGGGCGGCTTTATCCACGGACTGCTAGATTTCCCCTCCGCCCGCGGCGCCCGCCGCTTCGGCCGACGCGCCCGCGACCCCTCTCCTCCCCCCCAAGCCGACACTCCATGCCAGTCAAGAGCGACCGCTGGATCCGCAGGATGGCAGTCCGACATCGCATGATCGAGCCCTTCGAGAACGGCCAAGTCGGGAGCGGCAGAATCTCCTACGGCCTCTCGTCCTTCGGCTACGACATCCGCGTGGCGCCCGAATTCAAGGTCTTCACCAACGTCCACAACCTGGTGGTGGACCCGAAGAAGTTCGACGAGCGCTCCTTCGTCGACGTGACTGACCGCGACTGCATCATCCCGCCCAACTCCTTCGCCCTGGCGCGCACGGTCGAGCGTTTCCGCATCCCGCGCGACGTGCTCGTGCTCTGCGTCGGAAAGAGCACCTACGCCCGTTGCGGGATCATCGTCAACGTCACCCCGCTGGAGCCCACCTGGGAGGGCTTCCTGACCCTCGAGATCTCCAACACGACGCCGCTGCCGGCCAGGATCTACGGGGACGAGGGGATCGCCCAGCTCGTCTTCTTCCAGGGGGACGAGCCGCCGGAGGTGGCCTACGCGGACCGGAAGGGCAAGTACCAGGGCCAGGTGGGCGTGACGCTGCCGAAACCGTAGGTTGGAGCGGGAACCACCCGGGGCCGGGGCGCCCGCACGGCTCCGCGCGGGACGGAGACGCCGGACCGGCAGCGTGAGTGAACCGGCAGGAGGCCGACAGCGGCCTTGCCCGCGGGTTCGCTCGCTCGCGAGAACCCTGATCGATGCGAGAGGAGAAGGAGCGGTGACAAGGAAACGGCTGGCTTTAGGCGCGCTTGGCGGCTTGGCGGCGACCGTCGCGTGGGCGGCTCCGGCGCGGCCGCCGGACGGCGACGAGCTCGCGCATTCGCTGGTCGCGGGCTGGATCGAGGTCCTGGGAGGCATGGAGACCTACGGGAAGCTGACTAGCGCATCGTTCACCCTCACCACAGAGATGTGGGACCCGGAGAGCGGCCGCCTCCGCCGCGCCCGCCCCCGCTACGTCGCCATCGCGCGCCTGGAGACCGGCGAAGCGGCGCGCGTCGAGCGCTGGGAGGGCGACGACTTCATCCGGCACGGCTTTGACGGCGTCGCCCCCTGGGCCGTCGTCAACGGCGCCGCGGCCGGCCCCGGCGACAAGGACTACGACGAGGCGCGCTACGTGGCCGGCGACGTCTTCTACTGGATCGGGCTGCCCTTCAAGCTGGAGGACCCGGGCGTCTTTCTCCACTACGACGGCCGCGACGACGAGGGCCGTCACCTGGTGCGCGTCACCTTCGGCGAGGGGGTGGGCGACCACAGCGACACCTGGTTCTACGCCTTCGAGGAGAACCGCGCGATGCCGGTCTCGATCGGCTACCGGGAGGAGGGGCGAGAGAACGTCAGCCGCACGTACTGGGAGGATATCCGGGAAGTCGACGGCTACGTCTTCGCGGGGCGGCGCGTACACGTCGACGCCGAGGGCAGGGTTCGAAAGGTCCTGGTGACCACCGACTTCGTGCTCAATCCGGACATCGATCCGGCTTTCTTCAAGGGGCCGTAGCGCGTGCGGGATTCGCGCCCGCGCGCCCGGCCTCCCGCCTCGTCGGCCTTCCGAACCGCGGAGCCGACGATGTCGGCCCGCCTGCGTTCGCTTCGTGTCCTCGTCGCTGCGGCGCCGGTCGTGCTCTCGGCAGTCCCGGCCGGCTGCGACCGGCAGGAATCCGCCGCCGTCGGCGCCTCCACCGCGTTCGACACCGTGGGCGGCGTCATCCGCGTTACCAGCACAGGCACGCCGTCCCGGTGGCGGCTCGCCCCCGTCGTCTCGATCGGACCCAAGTCGCTGACGGACCGGGAGACTCCCGACGAGTTCGGCCGGGTCGGCGCCGTCGCCCTCGGCCCGGACGGGGCCGTGTTCGTGGCGGACGCGGCGAACCTCGAGATCCGCGTCTTCGGTCTGGACGGGGCGCACCTGCGCACATTCGGGCGAGGGGGCGAAGGGCCCGGAGAGTTCGCGAGCATCTATTCCATCGCCTGGGTCGGGGACCGGCTCCTCACCTACGACCCTCACCTGGGCCGTATCGGCGAATTCTCGGCCGAAGGGGAGTGGCTCGGCCAGAGAAGAACCGCGGGAAGCGTGACCGGTTCACCCGCCTTCATGCGCTTCTTCCCCGTCGGTCCGGACGAGGTCTTTCGCCTTGCCCTCGGCGGTAGAGTCCTCTGGGCGGGCCTCGACAGCCGCGGAGATACGGGCGATACCATCCCCTTCCTGACCGCTCCTGAGGACCTTCCCGGGGTAGCCGGGGTGATTCGCTGCACTTGGGAGGAGGGCAGAGTCGGCTGGTACGGCCATACGGCTGGGGCAAAGTGGGTGCAGCACCCGGCTTCCGGTGGAGTCATGTATTCCGCTTGGGGCTATTTCTACCGGATCGCCGTCACGCAGGGAGCGGGCGACACGCTGCGGGTGATCGAGCGCACATTGCCGACCGAGCCGATCCCGGACGAGGAATGGGACGCAGGCAGTGCGGAGTTCGACGAGGCCATGGAGCGTTGGCCGGGCGGTTCCTGCAACCCCCGGAGCTACAACCGGCCTGAACGGGCTTCGTTCATCAGCGAGATCTTCGTTTCCCCCGACGGCAAGCTGTGGGTGGAAGTGATCCGCGCAGCCGGCAACCGCTGGGAGTTCTTCGAACCGGAGGGGAGGCTGCTCGGCAGCGTTCCCGCCGTCCCGTACAACGAGCGCACCGTTCCCGTGTTTCGCGGGGAGTACGTCGCGACGATCCGCCAGGACGATCTCGATCTGGACCATGTGGATGTCTGGCGGCTCGAGCCGGGCGGCGGTGAGTGACGGCGACGTCCCGAGAGCGGAGAGATGCCGAGCAGAGCACCGACACTGGCGGGATTCGCCGGATCCGCCTTGGTCGTGGCGGCCATGACGATCCCGTCAAGCGCGCACGGCCAGGAACCGGACGCCGGTTCTTCGCTTACCCAGACGGAGATCGCACGTCTTCTGGTGTCGCCGAGGCCCGGGGAAGTGGGGCGCGGCATAATGCAGCTGGGAATGCCGCGCGGCGGAATTCGGCTGCCGGGGATCCCGCCGGAGGAGTGGGGTCCCGAACTCCGCGCCGCCATAGTCCGTGCGGTCGAGCAGAAAGCGTGGCTCGACGCTCCCGAGGACTGGGGGGAGCTCGATGTGGAGTTGTACGAAGCCGTCTGGACCATCGCGAAGTTGGGCGATCCGGTTGCCATCGGACCACTGGCCGGTTTCGGAATGACTGGGTTTGATATCTACGACTGGCTGGTCTTCCAGGGCGTACCCGCGTTGCGGGAGGTGATCCGAACGGCAATACGCCCCGGCGGCACGAGGGCCCAGCGCTCGGCCCGGCGCGCGGCTTTTGTCGTGATGGCGATGTTTGTGGACGAGCAGGGCCCGCAGGGGCTCGATGCCGGGCTCCTTTCGGAGATCCGCGGCTTGGCGGCGTCGGCCCTCGACGACCCGAAACTCGTCATGGAGGCCATCGACCTGAGCGTGCTGCTCGGGGATGCCGAACTCACGGGGAAGGTGGAGCTCCTTGCGGCAGATCCGTCCGCCGTGCGGGCGCTTGGGATCACCGATGCGGTTCGTATCGACAAGATCCGGGAACGGGCTCGCGGGAAGCTGGTGGACCCGACCCCATTCTGGAACGACTTCGCGTGGTGGAGAGATCGCCGCCTCAAGCGTTGCACGGACCGCGACGACAGCGAATCCGGGGTGTGCCGGCGGTTGCTTGCCGACCGCCGCTGACTCGGCGGCCGGATGGCGGCGGGACCGTGACCCTTCGCGTTCACGGTGCTGCGGGCGGCGCATCGCCACTCGGCCTGCCCGCGGTGCGACCGCGAGGCGGATGAGACCTCCACCGAGCAGAGCACCGACACTGGCGCGATTCGCCGGATCCGCCTTGGTCGTGGCGGCCATGACGATCCCGTCAAGCGCGCACGGCCAGGAACCGGACGCCGGTTCTTCGCTTACCCAGACGGAGATCGCACGTCTTCTGGTGTCGCCGAGGCCCGGGGAAGTGGGGCGCGGCATAATGCAGCTGGGAATGCCGCGCGGCGGAATTCGGCTGCCGGGGATCCCGCCGGAGGAGTGGGGTCCCGAACTCCGCGCCGCCATAGTCCGTGCGGTCGAGCAGAAAGCGTGGCTCGACGCTCCCGAGGGTTGGGGGGAGCTCCACAACGAGTTGTACGACGCCGTTGTGGTCATCGGGGAGATGGGCGATCCGGCCGCCATCGGGCCGCTGGCCAGCTTCGGAATGTCTGGGCTGTCCGTATTCGACGCGCTGGTTTCCCTCGGTCAACCAGCGTTGCGGGAGGTGATCCGAACGGCAAAAGGCCCCGGCGGCACGAGGGTCCAGCGCTCGGCCCGGCGCGCGGCGTTTATCGTGATGGCGATGTTCGTGGACGAGCGGGGCCCGCAGGGGCTCGATGCCGGGCTTCTTTCGGAGATCCGCGGCCTGGCGGCGTCGGCCCTCGACGACCCGGAACTCGTCATGAGGGCCATCGACCTGAGCGTGCTGCTCGGGGATGCCGAACTCACGGGGAAGGTGAAGCGCCTCGCGGCAGCTCCGTCCGCGGCGCTCGGGATCACCGATGCGGTTCGCATCGACAAGATTCGGGAACGCGCTCGCGGGAGGCTCCGCGACCCGACCCCGTTCTGGTATGATCTCGAGCGGTGGAGAGAGCGTCGCCTCAAGCGTTGCACGGACCGCGACGACAGCGAATCCGGGGTGTGTCGGCGGTTGCTCGCCGACCGCCGCTGACTCGGCGGGCGGAGGCGGCGGCCATCGGCGGCTTTAGGAGTGCCGGGCGACGCCTCTCGGCGCGTCGGGCTCTCGCGGCGGCCACGGGGCGACAGCCGGGTTCTCAACCTGCCCCGCCTCGCGAATCAACTCATGGTCCGGGCGACGCGGAATCCGATGCTGTAGTTCCGGTATCCGGCCGTGCCCGCGTAGCGGCTCGCCGAACGGAGATACCACGGAGCGCTCCACCAGGAGCCGCCGCGCAAGACGCGAACGGAACAGTCCCCGGATCGCCAGGCGCTCCCGTCCGTCGGCGCATCCCGGTAGTCGTCGTTCCAGCAGTCCTCCGTCAGTTCCCACACGTTGCCCAGCATGTCGTACAGCCCGAACGCGTTCGGCAGGAACGACCCCACCGGAGCCGTCCGCGCGAAGCCGTCGGAACAGTCCGCCGGCGACCAGGCGAGGGTTTCCGCGTCTCCGGTCCGATCATATCCGTTTGCATACCGGCACTGTTCCGCCTCGCTCGCCCCCCAGTAGCGCTCCGTGCGCGTCCCCGCTCTGGCCGCATACTCCCACTCGGCCTCGGTCAACAGCCGGTACGGCTTCCCCGCCTCCCCGGACAGCCACCGGACGTAGGCCTGCGCGTCCTCCCAGCTCACGTCTATCACCGGGCGGCGGCCGCGGCCCCAGCCGAAGTCGTCCGGAAGACGGCCTCCGCATCCCCCCGCTTCCGCACACGCGTCCCACTCCTCGAAGGTCACTTCGTACATCCCCACGGCGAACGGAGACTTCATCCTCACCGCGTGTTCGGGGTTTTCGTAGGACCGGCTTTCCGGAACCGCCGCTGGCGACCCCATCGTGAAGGTCCCCGTCGGAATCCGCACCATTACCGGACACGCTTCGCAATCCCTGAACACACTTCCGGCGGGCGGGAGCTCCTGTGCCCGCGGATGCGCCGCCGCCGGCAGGGCCGCGACGGACAGCACCGCAACCAGGGCGAGTCCCGTCCGGGTCCGGCTCGCCGGGACGTTCTGAACTTCGCCGAATAGGAATCTCATGGGAAAATCGTAGTGTTTACGTTACGGAACGCAAACACGCCCGGCGCCCAAGTTCTGTCAGGCGGTATCGTTGGTTCTTCGCACTGGGCGCATCGGGGCGGGTCATCTCAACATATCCGTCCTGCAACGCCGGCAGTAGATAGCGCTCGCGCAGCGACTTGCGGTCTCGCAGCCTGAGCGCTTGCTGGATCTGGCGCCTGGACATCGTGCCTTGAAGCACGGAGAGCAGGCGCTCAACCTGGGGGGTGCGGACTCGGTTGATGCGCCGCAGGCGGAGATCCTGTCCCATCGCGGCGGCCTCGGCCCGGCCGATGGCCTCACCGATCTCCTCGGCCCGTGCGAGTATGGTCGAGGTGATGGTGTAGGGCGGCCGGGTGGTCATTCCGAATGGCGTGACGGGAACGGGGGGAGTCAAGAGGCTACATGAATGTAATGTGTACATTACATAATGTAAACCGGAGATTACAGTTTGCCCCCCAACACCCCGCCCAACACCACCTCCTCCACCAGCCACCGCCCGTCGTCGGCCCGGATCACCACGAAGGGCACCACCGCGACCCGCCCCTCCGTCACGACCTCCACCTCGACGCGGGCCGCGGCCCCCCCCCCCCCCCCCCCCCCCCCCCCCCCCCCCCAACGGGGGGGGGGGGGGGGGAAAAAAAAAAACGGGGGGGCCCCCAAAGAAGAAAACCCACCCCCAAGAGCGGCGGGGGGGAGAGGGGGGGGGGGG
>JAPPNM010000103.1 GCA_028873825.1 Gemmatimonadota bacterium
GGCGCCTCGCCGCTCTCGGTGCTCGGGCGGCTTTATCCACGGACTGCTAGCCCGCCGGTCCCGTATTCCCACGTCCCCGGCACCACTACGTTGGCGGGGCGCCGCAAACCCTACACCCCGGCGGGAGGCGAAAGGAGGATGGGAATGGCAACACGAACCTCGCTGGTCCTGGTCCACGCCGACGAGTCGTGCCTTGGCAACCAGTTCGCGGACCGCGACCGGCCCGGGGGCGCCGCCGCGCTCCTGGAGCACTGGACGGAAGACGGGTGGGTGCGACGCGACCTGTGGACGTCGGAGCCGTCCACGACCAACAACCGGATGGCCCTCACGAGCGCCATCCTGGCCCTGGAAGCTCTGAACAGGCGCTGCCGGGTCCGCTTCGTCTCCGACTCCAGGTACCTGGTGAACGGAGCTTCGGAGTGGATGCCCGCCTGGAAGCGCCGGGGGTGGAAGCGCAAGGGCGGACCGATAGAGAACCTGGACCTGTGGCGGCGGCTGGACCGGGTCGCCGCGCGGCACGAGGTCGGCTGGGCGTGGGTTCGGGGCCACGCGGGCGATCCCAGAAACGAGTACGTCAACGAGCTGGCCCAGAAGGCAGCCAGGGAGCTGTCGGCCGTGCCCGGGCCGGTGCCGTCGGGGTTCGAGGCCTGGCTCGAAGCGCAGCGCGAGGAAAGCGGGCGGTACCTGGACCACTTCGAGTTCGCGCCGCCGGCGGGCGAGGCGGAGGGAGGGTGACGGCGGGGCCGGCCCGTGCGAGAGGCCGGCGGGATCGCTCGCTCACCCGCGCGCGCCGCCGGGCGGATCGGCCACGGCGCCGTAGCCGAACTCGTCCGCCATGGCCGAGACGACGGCCGGGGCCGCGGCGTCGGGCGTGACGTCGCGCCCGAGGAGCCGGCTGACGCTCGTGACCCGGCGGCCGCGCAGGCCGCACGGCACGATGGCGTCGAAGTGCGAGAGGTCCGTGCTGGCGTTGAGGGCGAAGCCGTGCGAAGTGATCCACCCCGACGAGACGCGGATCCCGATCGCGGCCACCTTCGCGCCCCCGGCCCACACGCCGGTGGCGCTCTCGTCGCGCTCGCCCTCGATGCCGAAGGCGCGGAGCGCCCCGATGAGCGCCCGCTCGAGGCTCCGCAGGTAGGCGTGCAGGTCCTTCCGGTCCGGCTTGAGGTCAAGGATGGGGTAGCCTACGAGCTGGCCCGGCCCGTGATAGGTGACGTCGCCGCCGCGTCCCGCCTCGTAGACGCCGACCCCCCGGGCGGCGAGTTCGCCGGGCGGGACGCGGAGGTGGCTGCGCCCGCCGGCCGACCCGAGGGTGATGACGTGCGGGTGCTCGAGCAGCAGGAGCGTGTCGGGAATCTCGCCGGCTCTCCTTTGTCCGACGAGCGTGGCCTGAAGCTCCAGCGCCTCCGGGTAGCCGGTAGGCCCGTGACGCCGCACCGCGAGGGTGCGGTCGCTCCAGGCGGGTAGCGCTTGCTTCCGGACCGGGAGGCCCGCCGCTCCGCCTACCCGGGCGGCCACCGATCGCTCCCGCCCTCCCGGTCCCCGCGCCGCCGGAGCCTCAGGCGTCCTCCGGGAAGTCCTCCAACAGCTCCCTGAGCGCGGAAAGGAAGCGCGCCGAGTCGGCCCCGTCGACCAGGCGGTGGTCGTATCCGAGCGAGAAAAGGGCCCGCTTGCGGATCGCCATCGAGTCTTCGCCGGTCTCGGGGTCGGTGAGCACCACGACCCTCTTCTCGATCGACCCCGTCCCGAGGATCGCCGAAGTCCCCTTGGGAATGACGGGCATCCCGACCATGGTCCCGAGAACGCCCGGGTTGGTGATCGTGAAGGTGGCGCCCTGGATCTCCGCGGGCGACAGCTGCCGGGCCTTCGCCCGCGTGGCGAGGTCGACGATCTTCCGCGCCGTCCCCACCAGGCTCAGGTCGTCCGCGTCGTGGATGACCGGCACGATCAGGCCCGGGTTCAGGTCCACCGCCATTCCGAGGTTGACGGCGCCGCGATGGATGATGTTGTTCCCCGAGATGACGCCGTTGACCGTCGCGAAGTCGCGCAGGATCCGCGAGCACGCCCACGCGACGAAGGCCGTGTAGGAGACGCGCGCGCCGCGCCTGGACCAGCGGTCCCTGTTTTCCCGGCGGATCCGGTCCACGGCGGTGAAGTCGATCTCGATGATCGAATGCACGTGGGCGTGGATCCGCTTGGCCAGGATCATGTGTTCCGCGGTGAGGCGGCGGACCTTGTCCATGGTTTCGACCCGGTCCTCCGCGCGCACCGGGAAGACCGCGTGCTCGACCTCGCGATGGTAGCGCTGCCACAGGTCGCGGCCGGCCGGGGCCGCCGGGAGCGAGGGAGCGGGGGGCGGGGGGGGCTGCCCGGCGGGAGCGGGAGCGGGTGTCGGCGGGGGGGGCTCCGCCGCGGCGGGGGCGGGTTGGGAAGGCGGAGGTTGCCGCTCGGCCGGGGCGGGGGCGGGGGTGGACGGCCGTGGCGCAGGCGGCCGTTCGGCCGCGGCGGGCGGCGGGGCGGGCGTTCGGCGCTCGGCGGCCCGCCCGCTGTCGATGTAGGACAGGATGTCCTGCTTGGTGACCCGCCCCTGGTGTCCGGTGCCGGTAACCCGCGAGATGTCCACGCCGGCTTCGGCGGCGATCCGCCGGACCACGGGGGTCGACCGCGTGCGCAGGCGTTCCTCGCTCGTGGTGGTGCACATCGGGTCTTCGGACTCCCGGTCGGTCGGAGCGGGGGGCGGGGAGACCTGCGCGGGGGCGCCGGAGAAGGAAGCGGGCGCGGGCGGCGCGGCCGGCGGAGACGAGTCGCCCGGCGAAGGCGTCCGGACGGCGGAGGGTTCGGACCGGGCGGGAGCGGTTGCCGCGGCCCCTGCCGCTACCGTCCCGTTGGGGTCGATGTAGGCCACGACGGTTCCTACCTCGACCGTCTCCCCCTCCGCCACGAGGACCTCCGCCAAGGCCCCCGCCGACGGGGACGGGATTTCGGCATCCACCTTGTCCGTGGAAATCTCCAGGATCGGCTCGTCGCGTTCGACGGCGTCGCCGACTTCCTTCAGCCACTTGGAAACCGTGCCCTCCGCGATGGATTCGCCCATCTGGGGCATCGGGACTTCGATTCGGGACATGGACACCGCTCCATGCGGGGGTTCCGGTTCCGGGCGACGGTTGCGGTACCGCGGCGCCGGTTCGCCGCAGCGTCAGTATTGCCGCGGCGTCGGCAATCGGCAAGATCCCAGTCCTCCGAGCACCTCCGTTGGGATTCTGTAACCCTCCCGGTAACCCCCCCAATCAAAGAAAATCGGCGGTATGGGCGTACCACCGGCAAGGATCGCAACCACCCCCAACTGAAGGGAGACCCACACAATGAGCGGCGCCCAGGAACAGTTTCTCGATGCCAGCGCCCACCGCAAGCTCCCGTTGAAGCTGGAGGAGGCCGCCGCCGAGATCGCCCGGATCCGCGGCCACCTCGACCGTCATGCGCGCCACCACCCCGACCACGACATCGGTGAAGTGTGCTCGCTGTGGCTGGAGCCGGTCGAAGCCCGGTTGCGCAACCTGTCGCGAGTGCTCGCCTGCGAGACCTGCAACCGGCCCCGAGTGCTGGCCTGCGAGTGCGAACCGGGGGAATCCCCTTGAATACTACTGGCGCGCGCCGTTGGAAAATGCGAACGCGTTCGCATTTTCGATGGCGTCGTCGAAGAGCTGTTGGGCGACCTGTCGGCGCAGGTTGGCGGGAGCCCTCCCTGCCCACTCAGCGACCCGCGCGGACTCGGTATCCTTCTTCCGCACTTCGGCGAGCGCGCGATGGTACCAGGCGTCGGCCTTCAGGTCCGCCAGCGCGTCGGGCGGTATCGGCGGAATCTTCACTTCCCACGGGGGATCGGTGGGGACAAGCCGCAGAATCGCCTCCAGCACGTCGCCGGGGGCGGCTGTTCCCGCGGCCTTGATGCGGAGGCGGTTTTCCATGTCCGCCTCGGCCAGCGCGGCGGCCATTTGCTTCCGGCTCGCCAGTTGTCGCTTCACCTCCTCGGGATCGACGGCCTTCTCCAACTCTCGGGTTCGCGACACCAGATTCCGGTTCTCTTCCCGGAGGCGCCGAATGGTGGCGGCGTCCTCCTGTTCACGCGTCAGGTTCTCCCGCCTCCGCGCCGCCCGGGCGGCCTTCTCGGCTGCGATTTCGTCAGGAGTCATCTTCTGTTCCCGGCACCAGCGCAGGGCGGTCCGAACGGATGTCACGCTACCCCCGTCGGCCAGCTTCCCCTTGCGAAGATCGTGCCACTTGTGGTCGGCCAACGGAAGGTAGTTGACCAGCGTGCGCCATCGCAGGTTCGGGAACTCGCCCCCGTCGCGCGCGGCCTCGAACACCTCCCGGGCGGTCATCCCGTTGGCAAATACATACGCGTGGGACTTGCCACCCGTGTGCTGATTTCCGCGGTCCCCGCCGTGCGGAGGCACCATCGGGCGGAGCCATACGGCCAGCTCCCACCGAGCCTTGAGCAGGCCGATCTTCGCCCGCCATCCCGCCACCAGGTGTTCCTTCAGCTGGCAGATGAAGACATGTGCGTCATCCTCGCACGGCCCCGCTTCGGGGAGCTCGGTGGCGCCGCACCGGCAGGACGAAAGGTGCCCGTCCCTCCACTTCGCGCGGGTGTGGCACTTGTCGCAGCGTTCGCGGGACCACCAGGCATTGCTACCGCTCGGTCCCGGAATGAAGCCAGTCGGGGGGGTGAGGGTCCTGCGGCGGGGGGACTTCATGAAGTCGGCTCCTTGATCGGGTGAGCGTGTCGGCGGACTGTCGTTTCCCGTTTCCACGCTCCCCGGGGGGAGCCTCTTTCCAGTCCCCAAGATACGACAACGCGGCGCGGAGGGGAAGCCGACCAAGGAACCCTCCGAACCGCGCCGTCCGGTGCGTCCGCCGAGACACCACCGTCCTTCAATGGTAACCCTACGGGCGAAGGCGGTAAACCCTTTATGCGCGGACGGCGGCTCCCCCCATGAACCCGATACCTGTTGAGGAACAAGGGGGGGGAGCCGTCGTCGGACCCGTAGATGTCCCACAGAAGCGACGGCGGCCTACGGCGAAGGTAAACGGGTCCGCCCCGGGCCGCGCAGCGCGCCAGCGGCGATTCTGGAGCGAATTGGCGCTATTCGGGAGGCTCGGTCCGGTCGTAGACCTTCCGGGCGATCCCAACAAGCCACTTCGCTTGCCGGTGGTGTTCGAGTCCCGCGGCCCGTAGGACAAGCGCGCCGTCGAAGCCGCCGCCGAGCAGGCGGACGGCGCGGGCGGCGATCCGCGCCTTGTCGGCGGCGTACTCCAGATTGACGCCCTCGTTGCTCGCCATCTACTCCGCCGCCACCAGCCCCGACAGCGCCAGCGCCTCGGGGACGGCCATCCCGCCGGCCACCAGCTTTTGGAAGGCTTGCGCGCGGCCCGCCACGTCGGAGGCGTACAGCCCCGTGAACTCCAGCTTGACGGCGGAGTCCAGCTTGTCGGAGACCTCCGCCTCCACGATCCGCGCCACCGGAGCGACCGATCCGTGAAGGAACTGTCGCCAGCTTTCGCGCGCCAGCGTCCCGTCGGAGCGTCCCCCGAGCAGCGCGGCGGGAACACCGCAGGCGTTGCACACCGCCATCCCCACGTCGGAGCGGAGCGCCCGGAGCACGTCGGGCGGGTGAGCGCCGATCCGCGATTGCTGCCAGTCCCGTTGAGGCGCCCCGGACTGGTCGCCGTATCCGGAAGCCATGGTCTCCGCCATCACAACCCCCCCCTTCGCCGCCTTCACGTCGCTGCGGAGCGTTGCGGTGGACGTTTCCTGCCCGTCCGCGGGGCTCGGGATCACATAGGCGGACGGCGCGCCCGCCTCTTGCCTCAACCGAGTCTCCAGGCTGGACAGCAACTCCGCCGACAGCCCCGCCCGCACCATCGGCCCCACCCCCCGCCATGGGCGGGAGGGGTCGTCACTGTACCGGACGTGGACGATTCCGGAATGCCGCTCCGTCACGGTCCGCGCGCCCGATGGCCCGTCCAGTTGCAGCCTGTAGACCCACCCGCGCGGCTCGGGATCGTCCCCGAACACGTCCCATGATCCGCTCGGGATCAGGCGCACGTCCTCGCCGCGCACCCGGATAAGGTGCAGGCTTTCGCCGGCCACGATCAGCGAGCGCGCGACACGGGCGAGCAGTCCGGGGGTGAGCACGCCGAAGGAGTCCCCCTCCACCTCCGCCGAAGCGAAGGCGCGCGCCCACATTCCGGCGCAAGCCTCGACGGCGGCGGTAAGGTGGGCGGAACCCGTCGGTTCGTCGCCTCCGCCGGCGCTGGCAACGAGCAGGTCCGTGAGCGCGTCGGAGTAGCCCCGGGCCTCCGCCCGACCACGCCGGATCGTGGACCACGGCCACATGGCTAGTCCACCGTCACACGGGCAAGGAACACCGCTCCCGTCCCGGATCGCAGAATGCCGTCCACCTTGCGGACCGTATGGTCCGCGCCGCCGAACCGGATGCGGTCGCCGGGTTCTATCTCCACGTCGTACAGCCAGACACGGTAGCGGGCCCGGGTGGTGTAGCCTTCCGCCTCGTCCTCCAGCAGCGCGGGTCCGTCGATCCGCGCCTCCGCCGCCACCGGGGCGGCAAAGCCCCGGTTGCCCGTCAACGGATCGCGGGCAGCGGAGCGGCGGATCACCTCGACGGCGAGCAGCGCGCCCGCGGAGCGGTGTACCCCCCGGGTCGCGGCGGCGACGGAAGCGAGCAGCGCGGACGACATGCTACCCGCTCGCCGCCTTCTCAATCTCGCGGCGCGCCGCATCCCGGGCGGCCAACAGCAGCTTGCGCCGCTCCATCGCCGCTTTCCGCAGGAACTGGTGACCCCGGCCCTTCGGGCGGTCGTGGACGGCAACGGCATAGGGAGCGTCCTCGCCCCCGTAGACGACCTTCGCCTCGCCCTTGCCGGCCTTGGAGTTCTCGACACGGCCCGACTTCTTCAGCTCGCCCGTCACGACCGGGACCTCCTTGTCCGCCTTCCGGTAAATCTCCGCGGCCATGGCGTTGGCGGCGGCGTCCAGTATCGACGGCATCCGTTCGGCCAGTCTCGCCAGCCCCGACAAGTTCGCTTTGACCTCAATGCTCATTGGTCCCCTCCCGGTTAGATGGCGCCCGCCCGGCGGACCCTGTAGGGCGCTAGCAGCGACATGGCCCCCGAGCGGCGGAGCGCGGAGTATCCGCCAACCCTCGGGTCCCCTTCCGGCAGCCCCTCCCCTAGCGCCGCATGGTAGCCGAGCAAGGGGGCGGAGTTGAGCAGGTAGCTGCCGGTTCGGACCACCGCTTCCCGCAAGGTGTCGTCCGGTACGTCGGTTTCGGCCCCGACATGCTGGCCCACCATGTCCAGCGCCGCCCCGGCCCTCGACACGTCGGCGACGGCAGGCGCAACGTATCCGGGCTGGCCCTCGGTCCCATGTCCCACTATGGACCGCCACAAAGCCGTAGCGGCGGCGACGGCGGAGGCGTCCCCCTCGCGGGCAAGGGTGAGCGCGGCGGGGGTCATGCGGCCCCCACCAGATAGCGGCGACGGCGACGGCGACGGGGAGCGACAGCGCGGCGCCGGGTCCGCCCGCCTCCGCGAAGCGGCTCCAGCCCGTTGGCGTCGGCCTCGGGAACGGGCCGCACCAACAGATACTTGAACCAAGCGCGGGTTACGATGGCCGCAGCGGCCCGAGATTCCGTTTCCCGGCCCTCAGCTGGCGACCAGTCCGAACGGTCCGGGTCCCACAACGGGCGAGCATAGACACCCACCCCCGCCGCCAGCAACTCCCGGGTCCGCCGCCCCGCCTCGGTGTCCAGCGGGTCCAGTGACACGCCAATCCCCGCCCGGGTCCGCTCCAGCGTCAGGCTGCCGGTGGCCGTCGAAGCAATCACGGATTCCGCACCCCGAGAAATCGCCTGCACGTCCAGTCCCCCGACACCCACAAAGGCGTCCGTCCCAAACTCGACCTCCACCGCATCCCCGTCCGCGCACTTGCAGTCCATGCGGCGCCCCGTCTTGATCTCGGTACGGAAGCCCCCGCGCCTTCGGACCTCCGCCGAAGTCATGTCGTATTCGGGGCTCGCAACGAGCGCCACGTCCGGCACCAGCGCCCGCAGGACTTCCCGGATGCCCCCCTCGGTCCGCTGCTCCCGGATGGCGTGGAACTCCACGCTCATGTACCGGCGCCCGGCGGCGACGGCATCCCGGATCGCCTCGGTTGCCCGAGCCTTGAGCGTAATTCTCCCGTCCGCCTCGCGGACCGGGATCGCGCGAACCTCCGCCTCCCCATGGTGGCGGGTCAGGATGCCCACCCCATCGGACGGCCACTCCACCGCCCCGGGAGCGAACACCTCCCGGCGCCGCCTCGCGGCCCGTCCCTCCTGGATCAGAACGCCGTAGAGATGCGGCCCGCCTTCGGCCTCCCGTATCTCGACCGGGGATGCAAGACGCATCGTCTACGCAACGAACTTGACGCGCTTGAAGTTGGCGGCCCTCGCCAGCTTGAAGCCCCACAACGTATGCAGCGTGATCGCCACCTCGCCCTTGCTGGCCCCGCTGTACGGGTCACGGATCAGGCGGGCGGACTCCCACACCGGAGCCACTGCCGCGCCCTCGATGCCACGGGCAAGCCCGACGAATGCGCCGAAGTCGCCGTCCGCCGTCGCGGTCTCGATCCCGCCCCGTGTCATCCAGGACAGCCCGTTGCCCTTCATCACTTGAGCGACGGACTCGTTGCGGTTGCTGTTCGCCTGGGTAGAAAGCCACAGCCGCGCCGCGCCCACCGCCGCGACGATGCGGAGATCGGCGGGAGACGATGCGTAGACCCCATCGATCAGGTCCGTAAAGACCTTCACGGTCGCGGGCCACTTCACCTTGTTGGCTTGGGTGATCGTGCTTTCCGAGACGTTGGCGGCGGTCGTCAAGCCCGCGATGTCGGCGCTGTTCTCGTTCGCCCCGCCGTCCCCCAGGAACACGGCCTTGTCGATACCCTCCGTCAGCGCCATGCGCAGGTCACGGCGCAACGCATCCTCCAGCCCCCGGAGCCTTGCGGCGTCCTCGACACTGAAGACGGCCCGGACGGCGTTACGGCTCGGCTTGACTTCGGTTACACCGACCGCCCACGCCGCGTCCGCCGCCGCCTCGCCCCGGCCACGCTGCGCGGCGCTGGCGCCCGCAGTGGTCACGGGATAGGCCGCCACGCCCGGACCGGCGGACCGGAAGCCGACACCAACATGCATCGCGCAAGTCTTCGCGAACAGCCGGTCCAGCCAACTTCCCTGATTCACCCCCGCATCGGTGTCCGTCGTTGCGCGCTCCTCGGGGGCGAGCAGGCGAAGCGGGAAGGAACCCGCGCCCATCCCGAGCGCGGCGTTGTACTCGCCTTCGGCGCCGTCCACGGCCCCACCGTCCATGGCGGCCCCGATGTAGCGCCGGACCTCGACACGGCCCGCCAGCTCCCGCAGCTCCCGCGCTTCGGCGTCTTCGTCTCCGCCCTTGTTCGGCTCCGGGTCAGGGTCGTCATCCGGGAGCGCGGCGGCGCGCGCCTCCAGGTTGTCCACCTTCGCGGTCGCCTCCGCGATCTGTTCGGCGGTGGCGTCTTCGCTCATCGCGAGCGCCCGCAACTCCTTGCGAGCCTTCGCGGCGGCAATCTCTAGCTTCTGTCGGTCGGTCATTGGCCTCCCCTTCGGGTCCAAGTGTGTACGGCGGCGAACCTTGTGTTTCCCGACTGCTGTTTCCGTACAGCACTTTCCCCGGAGGCGCGGCCCCCGTCACCCTCAATCTATCACACTCGCCGCAACTCCCGTACCATGGAGCGCCACCGCTGGGCCTTCGGTTGGCCCCGCAATCGGTCGTGTTCGGCGATGTGACATCCCCGGCAAAGCACCTCGATTCGCGCCTCGGGATTCCATCGGTCGCGGTCGGGATGGTGCGCCTCCAACGGGGGACCTTCGCCGCACCGCTCGCACCGATATCCGGCGGCCTCCAGTGCCGCCCGGCGGAGCTGCGCGGCCTTCCGCCAGTGCAACCGGCCCGGTAGCGGCGTCAATCCTCGTCCCCCTGTTGATCGCGCGCATCCACTCCACCCTGGTCCGAACCGCCGTTCGCGGCGTTCTTGAAGAGGCGGCGATACTCTTTCCGCTCCCATCGCCCCTCAAGCCACAACTCTTTGAGCAACTTCAATGCGAGCGGGAACATCAAGAGCGACGCGATTGCAGTACGCTCAATGAACACCCAATAGGTCGCCACAAGTGCGAAGTACGCTCGCCAACGGTAGCTGATGTTCATCGCGAAATATACACTCCTGAATCGATCCTGTTGAGCCGCTTCAAACGGCCACCAGTCGAAGCGCGGGACGGTCCGCCGGGATGCCGCGCCGGTCGGCCTCCGCCACGGCCATGACTACCGCTGCCGCCACGTCGTCCCGCGCCCGCTGCCGCCGCTTCCCTTCGCTCCCCTTCGCCAGCTTGGAGTTGCCGGACACGTCGGTAATCGTCTTGGCCTCCGCCAGTGCGGAGCGGATCAGCAACGAGCGGAGCGGACGGACACGGCGCTCCAGGACGGCCCGAAGGAACCGGCGAACGTCCTCCGCCCCGTCCCGGTAGCCTTGCCCCCGGATCACCAACGGACGGCCCGGAGGCATCCGGCCAGCGTCCAGCGCGTCGCGGAACTCCGCCACCTTGTAGCGGTCGCAGGCGATTACGGCAGGCACCCCCCACCGCGCCAGCACGTCCGCCACGAACACCCCATAGTCCGGCACCCGGCGCGCGGGCTGGACAAGTAGCTCCCCCCTTCGGGCAAGATCCGCATACAGCGAGCCCACCGAATCCGAACGGCCACGCTCCCGCAGGTCCGGGATACCTCCGCAGGCTGCCACTGCCTCCAGCCTTCCGGTTCGCGGCCAGAACGCTGCCGCCGCCGTGAAGGCTCCGAAGCCCCCTAGGTCGAAGCCAAGCACATACGGCCCAACCGCATCGGGCAGCTTTTCCGCCTCGCACCTCTCCCACGCCTCGGGACTCACCAACACGTCCTCCACCGTGTCAGGAGTCCCCATGTTCAACGCCAGCGCCATGTAGCGCGCCCGCGCCGCTTCGTCCTTCCTGGCCTTCTCCCGCTGGCGAAGCACGTCCGCCCGAAGCGCGGGCAGGTAGTCGAAACTCGGGTTCGCCTTGCGGATCGTCCGAAGCCAGTAGATCGGGTCGGAGCGCCGCGCGGCGTGTAGCTGCACCATGTCCGCCCCGCCCTCCAGCCAGTCCGTGAACCAATGGTCCCCCACCGGGCGGGTCCCGAGCGCCACGATCCGGGACCCTTCGATCTTGCCCGCGCCCGTGTCGATCGCCGCCAGCATGGCGTCACGCGATCCCCGCGGCCATTGCGCGGGCTCGTCCATCAGCGCCAACCCGAACACCCGCCCATGGGCGCGCTTCGGGTCGCACCCGAGCGCCCGCACGGCTTGCCCAGTCCCCCGGTGGCGGAGCAGCGCCACGTTGGCGGAGTCCCGGTAGTGCCACACTGCCCGGTCCCCCGGATCGTGTCCGGCCTCCCGCACCATCCGAAGGACGTAGCGGTAGATGATCTTGGCTTGGGTGTAGCTGGACGCCACGATCACGGCTTCACTGTCCAGCCCGTCCCCGAGCAGGTAGTCCGCCGCCAGCTTCGCCGCCAGCCACGACTTGCCGTTCGATCTCGACACCGACAGCGCCGCCGTCGTCACCCCGGGTCGCGACAGCCCCCGAAGGAAACGGCGCTGCCAAGGGATGGCGGAATGTGTGGAGCCGAAGCTAAACCCCCGTACCCCCGTGTCGCCGCGGGGGTTCGCGGTGCCATCATTCGCGGTGCGGGGGGGTGGTCCGGCCATGGACCGAAGATAGCGCGAACAGCCTAGTCGTCCTCCAGCAGGTTCACGCCGCCGACCTCGGGCCGGACCTTCTCTGCGTATTGGGCGGGCATTGACAGATTCCGCCAGCCGCCCGCTTCCTTCACCTGCTGGAGGCTCGCGCCCCGGATCGTCAGGTCTTGCGCGCCGCCCACCCTCGGAGAATGGCCGGTCGCGCCGGGCCGGATTCCCGAGTCCGACAGGCAACGGACGATCCGGTTGTGTATCGCTCTGCCCGTCTTCACCCGGAACACCCGGTCTTCCGGGTCGGCGTTCTTCGGCATGATCTTCTTGAGCCACCCCACTGCCCTCGTCGTCAACAGTCGGGTCATGGGTTCATCGGATGTCTTGGAGCGCCGGATGGTGAGCCGGGCCTGCCCGTTGGCGAGAGGCACGATGTCACTCCATCGGAGATCGGCGGCCTCGGCGGTGCGGAGCAGCGCGCTGTGCATGACCGTCACCACCGCGCAATCCATCGCGTGGCGCCTCTCGTCCGCCTCGGTCCACTTCAGCCCGAACGGCGGAGCCAGCCACGGGCCGTCCAACTCCTCGTCCAGCGGCCTGTCCCCTTCCAGCATCTTGATGTGTTCCAGCCTGACACCGGGGGCTTGCTTCGGCTTCACCCGGCGGTTCGCGGACTTCGCCGCCTTCCTGCGAAGCAGCCGAAGACAGGTCTTCACGTCCTCCGAGTTGGTGGGCCGGTCCAGTCCCGCGAGCCGGTGCTTGCTCGCAATCGCGTTCCTGACGGTCTTGAGCGTGGTGAGCGCCAGCCCGGTCTCGTAGCGGTGCATGAGATAGCCAACGACGGTCGTCGGGGTCGCGGGCAGGGACTCGAAGCCATTCTTCCCGCACCACCGCTCGAAGTCCCTCCAGAAGGTCCCATAGACCCTGCGGGACCCCGCGGACAGGTTCACCGTGTCATCGCTTCGCAAGTCGGCGAGCTTCTTCCTGATCGCGTCTTCGGTCATCTCGTTTCTCCCGTCTCCGGTGGTCTTCCCGGGGATGCCCTTCCCCCGGCCTGAGATATACGAGATAACCGATGAAGTCATTTAGCAAGGATAACAGAAGAAAACGGCCCGAAATGGGGGTCAAATGGCCGATTACTTCAGTAATCGGCAAGATAACGGACCGTTTCGGGTCCGTTTCGCTAGTAATCCGCGAGATAGCGCGCCGCGCCGACCACATCGCGCACCGAAGGGAGGAAGTAGTCCTCCAGCTCCCCGCTGAAGGGGACGGGGGAATCTATGGCCGTGACCCGCAGGATCGGCCCGTCGAGCCATTCGAAGGCCCGTTCGTTCATGCGGATCGCGACTTCGCCGGCGATCCCTCCCGTGCGGGTGTCCTCGTGGACGATCAAGAGCTTGCCGGTCTTCTTCAGCGACTCCGCAATGGCTTCCTCGTCGAGGGGCAGCAACGTTCTGAGGTCGACGATCTCGACCTTGATCCCGTCCCGGGCCAGCTCCGCGGCCGCGTCCATGCTGCGATGCACCATGAGGCCGTAGGTGACGATAGTGAGGTCTTCGCCCTCGAGGGCCGTGCGGGCCCGGCCGAGCGGGATCGCGTAGTCGTCCGGCGGGAGCACCTCGCGGCAGTGCGGGGCGCGGTAGAGTCCCTTGTGCTCCTCGAAGATCACCGGATTGTCGTCGCGGATCGCGCTCTTGAGCAGCCCCTTCGCGTCCCGGGGGTTGGAGGGATAGACGATCTTGAGGCCCGGCGTGTGGAAGAAGGCCATCTCCACGTTCTGGGAATGGAACGGCCCCCCCCGGTTGCCGCCGCCCACCGGACCCCGCACCACGAGAGGAAGCGGCCCGGCCCCCCGGTACAGCGACGTGGCGATGTAGTTGGTCAGGACATCGTACGCCGGAGAGATGAAATCCATGAACTGCATCTCCACGACGGGCCTGAGGCCCATGTGCGCGGCCCCCGCCGCCGCCCCGGTGAATCCCCCCTCGGAGATGGGCGTGTCGATCACGCGGGAAGCGCCGAAGCGCTCCAGGAATCCGCGGGTGACCTTGAAGGCGCCGCCGTAGGCGCCGATGTCTTCGCCCATGAGGAAGACGCGCTCGTCCCGTTCCATCTCCTCCCAGAGCGCCTCGCCGATCGCCTCGAGAACGGTGGCGGGTTCGCCGGAGCGGGTCCGCGTGACGTGCGCGGGCGCCTCAACGCGCATCGGAGGCTCCCGCATCCGGCGTTCCGGCGGGCCGGGAAAGTCCGGGCGCCGACGGATCTCGCCGAGTCCAGGGCGCGAGGGGCGCCGCGCCGGTGAGAACCGGGGCGAGGGCGTCCCGGGCCGCGGGCGCGGGTTCCCTCTCCAGACGCGCGGACGCGTGGTCCACGCCGGCGGCCGCAGCCCTCTCGATCGCCTTCAGTTCGGATTCCCCAATCCCGGCTTCGGCCGCCGCGCGCTCGGCGAAGGCGTCGTGAAGGGCCCATAAGTCGTCGTCCGGGAGGGGCACTAGCTCGACGAGGGTGGGGCCCCGGCCCTTCGCGGCGCGCCTCCTCGCGGCCGCCGCCGTTCTGAAGATCCCCTCGTGCGGTTCGGCCCCCACTCTCGAAAACCCTACTCCGTAGCTGGCGGCCACCGCTCCGACATCGGTCGAGTCGGAGGGATCCGCGGGAAACGAGTCCTCCACAACCACGATCAGCGGCACACGCGCCGCCCCCGCCAGGTTGATGCCCTCGTGCCAGCCGCCGGACTGGAGCGCCCCGCGCCCTTCGAAGGCCAGCGCAACCCGGTCCTCGCCCCGCTGCCTGAAGGCCAGCGCCGCCCCGGCGAGAATCTGGGTCATCATCCCGGCGCGGGGCCCTCCCCAGCCGATCATGCCCCGCCGCAGGTCGGTCCAGCTCAATCCGCCCGCCCGCGCCGACGACGGAGTCGTTCCCTTCCTCGCCACATGGCGCAGAAACTCCAGCGGCGTGGCGCCGAAGGCCAGGGCGGGTCCTGGTGACAGCGGTCCCGGATGGCAGAGGTCGCCCCGGCCGTCCGGCGCGCATCGCATCGCCCGGGCGACCACCGCGGTTCTGACGTCGATGCGGAAACCCGCGAGACCGGAATCGAGGAGACCCGAGCGGGCCAGACTTCTGACGCTCGCCTCCAGGCGGCGGCCCTGGAAGCCAAGGTACAGAAGGTCCTCCGAGATCCGCCTCCCCAGGGCCGGGGCCGCGTGACCGCGGGCGGAATCCGTCGGCTCCGGGATCACGAGCAGCCCGTGGAGACCGACCGGTTCCCCGGCGGTCCGCGGAACGACCCGCCGCCCCGCAGGCCGAAACTAGCGCCGCAGTGCGGTGCCCGTCTCACGGAAACGCCGGGGGGGATTTCTTCCACGGGCTAGAAGCCCGTGGATAAAGCCGCCCGAGCGGCGAGGCGCCGGGCTGGCAAGGCGCGACGAAGGGGGAATAGCAGCGCTA
>JAPPNM010000128.1 GCA_028873825.1 Gemmatimonadota bacterium
CCGGGCCGGCAAGGCGCGACGAAGGGGGAATAGCAGCGCTATTCGCCCGAGGAGAAACGCAGAGCGACGCCTTGTAGTGACAATATGTAAAGCACACATGACATCATGTAATGTGTGCTTTACAGCGTGGACAGCTGAAGCGAAGCGGCTAGCCCGGATGCATCGCCGTTCGAATGCCGGGGGGATTTTGTCCACGGGCTGCTATAGGAAACGATCAGGCCTTTCGCGCGTAACAGGCAGGGAGTACCGTCCGGCACACCCGAGGAGGATGGCATGGTCTTGACGCTGCTGACCCTGGCGGCACAGCAGACGACTCTGACCGGCGTGGTGCGCGACAGCACCAGCCTCGAGCCGGTCGCGTTCGCGGAGGTCCGCGTCTCATCTTCCGCCGACGCCGCCCGGACGGCGGCCGGAGTCACGGACCGATTCGGCGCCTTCGCGATCCCGGGCGCCCCGTCCGGTACGGTGCGCATCGAGGCGAACGCATTCGGGTACACGGGGTGGGCCGGCGACTACGACGAGCTCCCGGCCGGCCCGATCGAGATCCTGCTCGCACCCTCGCCGATCCTGCTGGACCCCCTGGGCGTCGAGGCCGCGAGCCGGAAAGGAGACCCGATCTCGGTCTCGCGGGACGCCTTCGTGGTGGACCCGGCCATGATCCGGACGATACCCACCGTGCTGGAAACCGATGTCCTGCGAGTGATCGCGATGTCGCCTTCGGCCTCGGCGCCGTCGGACTTCGTTTCGGTCCCATACGTCCGGGGGGGCACCAGCGACGGAACGCCCGTCATGCTCGACGGCGTGCGCCTCTTCAACCCGTTTCACCTGGGGGGCTTCCTCTCGGCGGTCAACGCCGAAGCCGTCGACCATGCGACGCTTCTTCCCAGCTCGGGGGCCGGGGCGCAGCACGTCGGCTCGCTCTCGGGCGCCATCGAGATCGCCACCCGGGACGGGGCGCGCGACCGCCACCGGGCGGCGGGAGCGGTGGGGCTCGCCTCCTCGCGGCTCACGGTCGAGGGGCCGCTCGGCGGCAGCACCTCGTACCTCGTCGACGGACGGCGCACCTACGTCGACCTCCTGACCAGGGGGCTCGCGTGGGCGGGCGTCATCGAGGAGCACTTTCCCTATTCGTTCTCCGACCTGCATGCCAAGGTCACGCGGGACTTCGGCGGTTTCCGCCGCCTTTCCGTGACCGGGTACGTGAACACGGAGGGCGTCCGGTACGAGGACGCCCAAGTCACCACCGGGAGGGAGCGGGCCACCGCCAGGGGGGAGTACGTCTGGGGCAACGCAGCAGTGGCGGCGCACTACCGCGATCGCCTGAGGGGCGGCGCCCTTCTGGACGTCACCGTCGGGCACAGCCGGTTCGGCAGCAACCTGCTTGTAATCGAAGACCTGGACCGACCGGTTCCGGACACTTCGGTGTCCGGCGGCGGGCACATGGCGGAAGACCGCGTCGACGTGCGGGCGACGTGGCATCTGTCCCGCGGCACCCTCACCGCGGGCGGCCAGGCGATCCGGTTCGCCGGATATCACGACTACCTGGACTCCGACCTCGAAGACATATTGCCTCCGGTCTTCCTGGACGACCTGCAATGGAGGATCAGTGCCTTTTCGAATCTGGACGCGCCCCTGGGCCGGAGCTGGCGAACGCGCGCCGGAGTGCGGCTCGACCACTTCGCCGGCGTGGCCAGCACCTTCGCTCCCTTCGCCGAGCTGAGCTATGCGGGTGCCTGGTGGGAGGCGCGGATCTCCGCTGCGCGCTCCCACCAGTCGCTGGCCTCGCTGCGCAACGAGGAGTCCGTCGGGGCCAGCTTCCTCGCCTACGATCTGATGGTGCCGGTGAAAAACGGCCCGGTTCCGGGCAACACCGAAGTCACAGCCGGGTGGGAGGGGGCGTGGGGCGCCTGGCGCCTGCGGCTGGACGCCTACGCGAGAAGGATGGAGAACCTTCGGCTGCCCGAGCTGCCGGAAGATCCGCTCGGGGCCTGGGTGCTCGGCGACCCCTCGCTGCACGAGGCGGGCAGCGGTACGGCGGCGGGCGTCGAGGCGTCGTGGAGCTGGGCCGGCGGCCCGCTCTCCACGGTGGGAAGCTACCGCTGGAGCCGCGCCACGAGAACCGTTGGCGGCATGACCTACGTGCCCCGGTTCCACCGGGAGCACGAACTGGAATACGGCGCCGCGCTGGAGAGCGGAAGGTCCGTGTGGTCGGCGCGGTTCTCGCTGAAGTCGGGACAGCCGACCACGCCGATCGCGGCGGTCGTTCCGGTATGGGAACAGCACCCTTGGGGAACCCACTATCTCACGTGGGTGACGCTCGAAGGCGAGTACAACGCCGGGAGGCTGCCGCACTACCTGCGGCTCGACCTGGGCTGGCGACGAAGACGGCAGGGCTCCGCTGTCGGCGAGCGGTTCATCGCACCCTTCGTCTCGGTGGCCAACCTGTTCAGCAGGCCCAACGTGCTGGCCGCGGACGTCCAGACCGACTTCGACGGCTACTACGGTGACTACGATGGAGTAAGGGTCGAACGCCACTATTTTCCGCAGATGCCGATGCTCGTCTTCTTCGGCGTGGAGTTCCGGTTTTGAGGGCCCGCGGGCTGGTGGCCCTGGCGGCCGTCCTGTCGCCGGGCGGATGCGACTTCATCGCTCCGCCCGACCCCCTGGACCTGGACCCGGACTTCATCAACATCGCAATTCTGCTCGTCGCGGGCGAAAGCCGGGCCCATATGCTGGTCGGCCACCCTCACCGCCCGGCGTCCGACCCGCCCCCGAAGGTTACGGCCGATCTTGCGGGCGCGGATTGGCGAGCCGAGTTCGCCACCGCGCCGGATCAGAGCGCCTGCCGCGCCCCGCCGGACCTGCCGTTCCCGAAGATCTGTCTTCGAGCTGTGCTCCCGGAGCCCATCCTTGCCGGGGCCACGTACAATCTCGATGGGGAGGGTCCCAAGGGTTCGTTCACAGGCGAGACCGAGGTTCCCCCCGCTCCCCGGGTTCTGGAACCGGCGGACACGGTATGGGTCCCGGATTCCGTCCATGAGATCCGAATCCCCATTCGGTACCGGGCGTCCCCCGAAATCGGCACTTTGCGGCCCGAGGTGTTCGTGACGTTGCGCGACAGCGCCGGGGCCGAGGAGTCGGGGCGGTTGCGGGTAAGTCCCTGGTTGCTGGACGTGGAGGGACGGGCAGGCACTCTGTCGGGGGACTGGAACGACGAGTGGAAGATCAGGCGGGGCTCGCTGCACCTTCTGGGGATCGGGTGGCACTACACCAAGTTCCTGAGGTTGGACGAAACCCGCTTTCCATGGCCGAACTTCGGCGTCGAGGGAAAAGGCGTCTACGGGTACTTCGACGGGAGCGCGAAGTCACGCCGCGTTCACATCGCAGTGGAGGAGGAGTCCTGAGCGCCGCGGGCGGCTGGAACAGGTGGATGCCGGCGGACGGCTACCGGCGGGGGGAAGCGTTCGCCCAGTTCAGGACTATCCGCTGAATCTCCTCAACCCCGTCGGTGAGCGCGGCGGGTCCGGGCTGCAGGATCAGGGCCGACTTGACTTCGTGGACGTGACCCTCCGCGACGGCGGGAACCGCCGCCCAGCCCTCGCGCGCCGCCACCCTTTCGGGACGGAACTTGCGCCCGCACCAGGAGCCGATGATGACATCGGGTGCGCGGCGCACCACTTCGGCGGGATCCGCGATGATGCGGTCCCTCGCGAGCGACCCGGCGCGGTGCTCCGGGAAGCAGTCGTCGCCCCCGGCGATCTCGACCAGCTCGGACACCCAGCGGATTCCGGAGATCAGGGGGTCGTACCACTCCTCGAAGTAGACGCGCGGCCGCCGGGGCAGCGCCGCGGCGCGCTCGCGGACCCGGTCCAGCCCGGCCTCCAGACCGGCGGCGAGCCGCTCGCCCCCGTCCGGGCGGCCGGCCAGCGCGGCGACCGCCTTCACCGTGCGCAGGATCCCGGCCACGGAGCGGTGGTTGAAGATGTGGACCTCGACGCCCCGGCGGATCAGCGCCGCCGCGATGTCGGCCTGGATGTCCGAGAATCCGAGCACGAGGTCGGGATCGAGCTCCAGGATGCGGTCGATCTTGGCGGACAGGAACGCCGAGACCTTCGGCTTCTCCCTGCGGGCGCGGGGAGGACGCACCGTGAACCCCGAAATGCCGACGACGCGATCCTCCTCGCCCAGGAGGTAGAGGATCTCGGTCGGTTCCTCGGTCAGGCAGACGATGCGATCGTACAAGGGGATCTCCGAGGACTCTTCTCAAGGACGGGAGCGCGGTGAAGGCGGGCTGCGCCGGACCCGGTCCCTCGCATTCAGTATCACCGAGGCCGCCAGGGCCGCCGCCGCCGAGCCCACCACCACCCCGTCCACCAGTCCCGAACTCCAGTCGACGCCGGTGATCAGGTCCAGGTGGTACTTGATGCAGGAAGCCGGCAGGCCCGTCTCCCCGAGGGCGCGCTTGACCTCCCAGTGCCAGTCGGTCAGGGGGCAGTATCCCCACCCGTACGCGACGCCCAGGCCGAACCAGGATAGGAGCGTGGCGCATATGGCGACGAGGTGGAGCCGCCGCGTTCTCCTCCGCGCCCAGCCGAGCAAGTTGAATCCCACCAGCAGCGCGTGAAGGGCGGTGAGGAGCGCATCGAGCGCGAGGTGGAGCGTTTGGTCGGGCACTGTGAGTTCCCTTCGCGGGGACGGGCGACAGCGGGCAAAGCTCCCCCGCCGACCCGCCGCGGGCAAGACCGTCCGGACACCGCGTATTGCGCCCGGTCGCGCGACCGCTGCAAACTACGGTTTCCCCCCGCCTGCAACCGGAGCCCTCCATGAAACGCCGCGCCCCCTTCCGACTCGCCCCCGTCACGCCCCTCGCTCTCGTCGTCACGGCCGCCCTCGCCACCCTCGCCCTCGCCCCCGCCACCGCCCCCGCGCAGGAAGAAACGGAGGACGAGCTGATCGCCCGCGCCCGGGAGATCCACGACCGCGTCATCACACTCGACACTCACATCGACTTCACCACGGACAACTTCACCGACGAGCGCAACTACGCCATGGACCTGTCGACGCAGGCCACGCTCCCCAAGATGGAGGAGGGCGGTCTGGACGTGGGCTGGTTCGTAGTCTACACCCGCCAGGGCCCGCTCGACGACGAGGGCTACGCGGCCGCCTACGCCAACGCGATCGACAAGTTCGACGCCATCCACCGCCTCGTGAACCAGTACGCCCCCGGCCGCATCGAGCTGGCGTACACCTCCGACGACGTTCGCCGGATCGCCGCCACCGGCAAGCTGGTCGCTATGATCGGGGTCGAGAACGCATACCCGTTGGGGACCGACATCGGGCGCGTCGAGGAGTTCTACGACCGGGGCGCCCGCTACATGTCGCTCGCGCACACCGGCCCGAGCCAGCTCTCCGACGCCCACTCCGGCGAGCAGGACGGCAACTGGCTCCACAACGGGCTCAGCGAGATGGGGCGCCAGGCGATCGCCGAGATGAACCGCCTCGGGATCATCGTCGACATCTCGCATCCGTCGAAGGAGTCGATCATGCAGACGCTCGAGCTCTCCCGCGCGCCGGTGATCGCGTCCCACTCGTCGGCGCGCGCGCTGAGCGACAGGAGCCGCAACCTCGACGACGAAGCGCTCCGCGCGGTGGCCGCAAACGGGGGCGTCGTGCACGCGGTGGCGCTGCGCGGCTTCGTGAACGCCGAGAAGGGCGCGGCTTGGTGGGCGGCGATGAACGCCGCTCAGGCCGAGATCGCCGCCGAGAGAGGATTCGAGATCCTCGACCGCGAGGCGGTGGCGGCGCTCCCCGACGACCGGCGCGACGGCTACGCGGCCAGGATGCGCCGGATACGCGCGGCGGCCGCCAAGCGGCTGGACGAGTCCGGTCCCCCCGACGTCGACGTCGCGGACTTCGTCGACCACATCGACTACATGGTCGGCCTCATCGGCCTCGACCACGTCGGCATCAGCTCCGACTTCGACGGGGGCGGCGGCGTGGCGGGCTGGGACGACGCGTCGGAGACCTTCAACGTCACCCTGGAGCTAGTGCGCCGCGGCTACGCCGAGGAGGAGATCGGCATGCTCTGGAGCGGCAACCTGCTGCGCGTCCTCGACCGGGTGCGGGAGGTGGCGGCTACGATTCAGGCGGAGGAAGGGTAGGAGCGCTCGCCCGCACGACCGCCCCCGCCGACGGTTCAGGTGTCGTCGCAATCGCCGCTCCCGCTTTGGTTGTCGATCGATTGCAGCCATTCCTGGAACGCGGCGTCGGTAGGCGCGCAGAGCCGCGTCCCCTGCCATTGGAACCTGCTCAGGGGCACCGCGGTCAATTCGCCCGGCAGCGGACCGCTCATCGAGGGCATGTTGGCGATCACGAGTTCGGCCAGGTTCCCGAGTTTGCCGAATTCCGGCGGGATGGAACCGCTCAGTCCGTTGGCGTTGAGCTCGAGCCGCCGGAGGCTGGCGAGGTTGCCGAGCTCGGGCGGCAGAGATCCGGAGATCGCGTTGCCGTTAAGATCGACCTCCTCGAGATTCACGAGGTTGCCGAACTCGGGCGGGATCGAGCCCGACAGTTTTCCGGGAGAGATCTGGAAATCCTGTTGGACAATGAACGACTCGAGATTCACCAGACTGCCGAATTCGCGCGGGATCTTGCCCACGAATGCGGAGCGCGAGATAGTGAACGACTTGAGGTTTACGAGCTCTCCGATTTCGGGCGGGATCGAGCCTCCCAAGCCGCCGTTGCTATCCAGAGCCAGCGTTTCGAGGTGCGCCAGCATCTTGATCTCGGGGGGCAGGACGCCGCTCAGCCCATTGCTGGACAGGCGGAGCCCCGTGACGTTCCCTTCGGCGTCCGTCTCCACGCCATACCATTCGTTGACGGGCTTGCTCGTCCCCCAGTTGGTGTAGGTGGTCCACGCGCCGTTGGGCCCGCCCGTCGCTTCGTAGAACTTGCCCAAGTGCGCGCGCGGCCCGAGAGCGACCGTGATTTTCGCACTGCCCAACAACCTGCCCGTGAGGGCCCACACCGTCGCCTGCCCTTCGTCCTTGCCCGTCACGAGCCCGCGGCGGTCGACCTCCGCGATCTCGTCGTTGCTGACCACCCAGCGGATTTCGACGTCCGGCATGACCTGCCCGTTCTCATCCTCCACGGTGGCGGAGAGCTGCTCGGTCAGCGCAATGTCCGGCATGGTCACCGTCGCCGGCGTTACCGTGATGGTCGTGGGCCTCGGCTCTCCCTCAGGCTTATCGCACCCGCCCGCCAGCGCGGCGGTTGCGACCGCCAACGCGCCCGGAATACCCCCGCAAGAGATGTGTCCGATTGATCGCAGCATGGAAATAACCTCTCGTTCGGCGTCAGGCGGCGGGAGCGCTTCGGCGCCCGAGCGTCGTGCGGCGGGCCTCGGCCGCTGCCCGTCTCCCCCGCGCGTGATTCGTTCGTCACCTTCCAGTCTATTCTCGAAACCCGGTTTTGTCCATGAGCATCCGCCGATCGGGCGTCGAACGTCCGGGTCCTCCAGGAGTCCCCGGAGGGCCTCACCCCCCCACCCGCCCCAACAGCCACGCGCACGCCAGCGCCCCGTAGATTCCCAGGACGTAGCCCGCCACGGCCATGAGCAGTCCCACCGGGGCCATCGCCCGGTGGTAAACGCCGGCGACGACCGGCGCCGACACCGCCCCGCCGACGTTGGCCATGCTCCCGGTGGCGACGAAGAAGAGCGGCGCGCGCACTAGGCGGGCGGCGAGCAGCAGCACGGCCACGTGGATAGCGATCCAGACCGCGCCGGCCGCCAGGTAGACGGGTGCGTCGAGCACCGCCCTGAGGTCCGCCTGGGCTCCTATGCCCGCCAGGAGCAGGTAGAGGGCCGTGTAGCCGAGGTTGGACGCGCCGGCCTTTTCCAGCTGTCTCACCGGGGTGAACGACAGGAGCAGGCCTCCGGTCACGACGATGAGGACCGCCCAGGTCGTTCCGCTTATGATCGTGGGATCGCCCATCGCGGGAAGCCGCCCTCCCGCCCATGCTGCCGCCACCGAGCATGCCATTCCCGTGCCGATCATCAGGATAGCGTCGCGCAGCGTCATCGCCCGCCGCTCCCCCGCCTGCGTCTCCAGACGCCGGTTCGTCTCCTCGACCGCCCCCGTGCGGGCCCGGGTGCGCCGGTCGTAGCGGCGCTGGAACCCCACGAGCGCGATCAGCACCCCCATCCACCCGTACCCGACCACCGTGTCGACCACGATCACGGGCCCCATCGCGTCCGGCGAGGTCCCCACGCTCTCGGCGATCGCGACCATGTTGGCGGTCCCCCCGATCCAGCTCCCCGACAGCGCCGCGAACCCGGTCCACGCGTCGGCGGGCAGCCAGCCCTGGAAGATCAGCAGCGACACCGGCCCCCCGACGATGATCCCGACAGTCCCCGCCGCGACCATGAACAGCGCCATCCCGCCCAGCTTCATGATGCTCCGGATGTCAACCGAGACCATCAGCAGGAGGAGCGCGAAGAGGAGCAGGTAGGGAACCGTCCAGTCGTATAGCGGCGAGGCCGGCGGCGTGATCCCGGCGGTGGTGGCCAGCATGGGGAGGAAGTAGACGTAGATGACCGGGGGGACGACCTCGAAGATCTTGCGCAGGGCGGGCAGCTCCGAGAGCCAGAAGACCAGTGCCACGATGCCCGCCAGGAAGGCGAAGACCGCCATGGGGTCGGTGATGAGCGCGGTCGTTTGGGGTTCCATGGGCGTCTCCGGTGCTCCGGGGGGGCGGTAGTGGCCGGTCAGCGGGGCCGGGCCGGGAAGGCGGCGGTTTCCGGCGGCTTCGCAACCTATCCTGGTAAGCCGCCGAACCTCGCCGTGTCAACCGGGACGATAGGGAGGACCGGTCACCACCTGAACCCCGCCCTCAAGTAGTAGAACCCCCCGCTCGCTCCGAAGGGCGTGGCCGGGCTGTAGAGGTTCCCCGCCACCGCCCGCGCGTTGGGGTTCTCCTCGGGGTACCGGTTGAGGGCGTTTTGGGCGCCCAGCGTCACCGTCGCCGACTCGCCCACCCCGTACGACGCCTCCAGGTCCACCAGGTATTCGCCGGGATAGGACCGGTCGTCCCGGGAATCGAACCACCCGGAGTAGTAGCTGAGCCGGCCCAGGAGGGAGAGTTCGCCCCAGCCCCTCCGCGCCACCACGGTCCAGCGTGTCGCCGGCAGGGCGTCCTCGAGCTGCCGGATGCGGGTCGAGTCGAGCACCTCCGGGTTGTGCCGGGTCACCCGGGTGCCGGTGTGGTTGAGGGCCAGGCTGAACTCGGTGCCGCCCTCCGTCCCCGCGGGAACGAACGACGCCACCACGTCGACCCCCTGCGTCCGGGTGTCGAACTCGTTGGTGAAGAAGCGGAAGTTCTTCAGGTTCCTCGCGCTCGTGATCCCTTCCGAGATCAGCTCTTCGGCCTCGGCGGGCGTGAGGGCGAAGACCCGGCTCAGCGCCAGGCGGTCCGAGACGGCGACGCGGAAGTAGTCCGCCGACATCGAGAACGATCCGGCGTCCACAACCAGGCCCGCGCCCGCGTTGACCGACTTCTCGGCGTCCAGCGCCTCTCCTCCCTTGACCGCGGCGACCGGGTTGTTGGAGGGGATGGTGCCGTTGTTGACCAGCTCGCGCAGCGTGCGGTCGAACTGGGTCGACACGTTGAAGGCGTTCTGCTGGCCCGGCGTGGGGGCCCGGAAGCCGGTGCTGGCGCCGCCGCGGACCGCCAGCGCGCCGGTGAGAGCGCGGCGGCCGGCCAGCTTCCAGTTCGCGGTGGTACCGAAGTCCTCGAAGCGCTCCACCCTCAGGGCGGCGCCCAGGGTCCAGCGTTCGTCCGGCGCGCGCGCCTCGACATCGCCGTAGGCGGCCAAGTTGACCCGGTGCCAGTCCCCCGCGGCGATGTCGCTGAAGCCCGGGAACCCGTTCGACCCCGCGCTGAACCCCTGCGCCGCGAAGGGGCCGATCACCCAGGACGTGCTGTCGCCGATCCCGATCTCGAAGTGCTCGTCCCGGAACTCGGCGCCGCCGGCCAGGTTGACCAAGTCGCCCAGGGCGTAGCTCACGTCCACGTTGACGTTGGTCTCGGTCTGGCCGTAGACCCCCGGGTCGAATTCGTCCGGCGATTCGGGCCCGAGCGAGGCATTCACCGTGTTGCGTATGAAGAAGTCGACCGCGTGGCGGCCCATGGCGGCGCTCGCGTCCCACCGCAGGCCGCCGTGCGTATGGCCGCGCAGGCCCGCCACCGCCGAGGCGTCCCGCGCATCGCCGCCGAACTGGGGCGTGAACCCGCCCGGGAACATCTCCTGGAAGGTGAAGCAGTTCGGGTCGTCGAAGACGCGCTTGAGCGCGACCGGGTCGGGCACGTGGTCCGTGATCTTCACGACCGGGCAGTTCGCCGAGCCGTCGAGAACCCCGTCGCGCGCGTCGAGGACGTCGCCGACGAGCACGGTCTCGCCGCCGTCGAGGCTGAAGACGCCCGGCCGCGTGTTGGGGTTTCGGTAGAAGAATCCGCCCGTGACGGTCTCGCTCGCGTAGTTGGCGTGCCCGTAGAGCTGCAGCCTGTCGCCGAAGAAGCGGCCGAAGTTGCCCCACAGCTTGAGGTCGCCGTCGACGGTGGGCGCGCCCCAGATCTGGGCGGGGTCGCGCACGTTCTTGTTCCCCGCGGCGACGAGCGCGGCGGCGTCGTCGCGCTGCACGCTGCGGCTGGTCGGGTTCGAAGCCCCGTACTCGGCGCTCAGGTTGGCGAAGCCGCCCTTGCCGAGCGGGAGGCCTATGTTGCCGGACAGCGTGTAGGACTCGCCGTCGCCCTCCCCGTAGGTGCCGGCGCGGACCTCGAAGCCGCCGCCCGAGGACGCGTCCCTGAGGGTGAGGTTCACGACGCCGGCGATGGCGTCGGAGCCGTACTGGGCCGACGCGCCGTCGCGCAGGACCTCGACCTGGCGAACCGCGATGGCCGGGACCGCCGAGATGTCGGGCCCCTGGGCGCCGTCGGCGAAACCGCCCCCGATCCACATGATGACCGAGGCCCGGTGGCGGCGCTTGCCGTTGACGAGCACGAGCGTGTGGTCGGGGGCCAGACCGCGCAGGCTCGCGGGCCGTATGATGCGGGCCGCGTCGCCCACCGCCTGGGGGTTCACGTTGAAGGAAGGGATGACGGTGCGCAGCAGGTCGTTCAGGTCGGTGTCGCCCTGCTCGACGAAGTCCCGCGCCGGGATGGCGTCGATGGGAACCGCGGACCGGGTGGCGGTGCGGGGGCGGGACCGGCTGCCGACCGCGACGAGGCCCTCCAGGGCAAGGGCGGTCTCGCGCAGTTCCGCGTCGAGGCGCGTGGTCCGGCCGTCGGCGACGGCGACTTCGCGGACCGCGGTGGCGTAGCCGATCAGCGAGATCTCGACGGTGTGGGTGCCGGCGGGGATGTCGGTGATTTCGTAGTGGCCATCGGGGCCGGCGACTCCCGCGAGGTCGAGTGCGGCCAGGCCTACCCGGGCGCCCGCCAGAGCCGCGCCTGTCCCGGCTTCCCGAACGGTGCCTTCGAGCGATCCCTGGCCAGCCGCGCTCGGCGGCGCCAGTATCAGGACAGCCGCCGCGGCGGGAGCCGCCAGGGCGGAAAGCGCCGCCGCCCCCGGGGAGTATCTTGCGGCGCGCCTTGGACTTGCGTCGGGTGTTGCGGTCTCGGTCCGGTCTGCCACTTGCTCTTCTCCTGGCGGCAACGCTCGCTTTCGCATGCCGGACGAGTAGCGGGAACGTGCGCTGATTGTATACTTTACATTACATAATGTAAAGTATGGTTTACACTATGAGCTATCGAGCTCCGCCAGTTTCGCCCGGGCCGCCCGAGCCGGCGCGAACTTCTCGTCCGCCGTCTCCCACGCCACGAGCGCCGTGTGCAGATGCTCGGCGGCACCCGCCGCATCCCCCCGCGCCTCCAGCACCAGCGCGATCTCGAAGTGCGTGCGCGGATGCGCCGGGATGGGACGAAGGGCATCCCGCAGCTCGGCTTCGGCCTCGTCCAGCCGACCCGCCTTGCCGAGCGCCCGTCCCAGGTCGCGGTGCAGGCCGGGACCGGGATTCTCCGTCGCCATGACCGCCCGGTATTGGGCAATGGCCGACTCGTAGTCGCCACCGGCTTCGTCGATCTCTCCCTGAAGCCGCTGGAGACTCTCGAGCAGCTCCCCGTGCCCCATGGCCTGCGCCACCCGGCGGGTCGCGTCGTGCGCCTCGCGGGCGGCTTCGAGATCGCCCGACGCCAGGGCAAGCCGGCTCTCCAGGTACGGAACCAGGTAGTTGTCGAAGGGTGGCGGGATCCGCGCCTTCGATTCGTCCAGGAAGTCGGCCGCGTCGGCGATCCACCCCGCGTCGAGGTAGATCTCGAGGTCGGCGGCCCGCATCTGGGAGAGCACCATGGGAGCGATCGCGCCGGAAGCCTCCTCGAGCCATGCGTCCGCGACCCGGATCGCCTCCCCGGTCTCTCCCCGGAACCGGTGATAGTGCTTCAGCCCCTCAAGCGCGTCGGCCCTCTCGGCCGGGGTCCGCGCCAGCTCGATCGCGCGCTCGAAACCGGCGCGCGCGTCGTCGAAGTTCCCCGTGCGAAGATCGAGCGACGCCAGGGCGCCCGCGAGTCCCGGCGCCAGCGGCTCGATGAGTATTGCCCGCTCCAGGTTCGCGCGGGCTTGGTCGTGTTCCCCGCGCCGCCGCTGCAGGCCCGCCAGGCTGGCGTAGCCGGTCTCGTCGTGCGGGAATCTCTCCACGTATTCGGCGAGCGCCTCGAGTGCCTCCCCGTCGTTGCCCAGCTCTTCCTGCGCCGCCGCGATCTCCTTGAGGACGCCGCCGTCCCGGGGGTCGAGGCGCTGAAGCGCGGCCAGCGTCGCCAGCTTCGCCTCCGAGTCGCCCGTGATCCGGTGGACGATCAGCTGGTACCTGAGCGCCTGCGGGTCCTCCGGATGGAGTTCGGCCCACATGTCGATCACCGCGGCCGCCCTGGCGACGTCCTGCGCCACGAAGTAGTACTCGGCCTTGACGATGAAACGGTGCCGCTCCGGGATCCGGTAGAGGTTGGCCATGGCCGTCCGGAGCGCCACCAGGGCCTCGTCGGTGCGGCCGTTGCTGAGCAGAAACAGGTACAGCGAGAACTGCGCGCTCGTGAAGGCGGGATCGAGGCCCGCCGCGGCGGCCATGTGCCCTATCGCCTCGTCCAGGTCGTTGTCGACCATGAAGGCCGCCGAGCCTCTGAAGTACTCCTCGACCGCGGCGGAGTCGGCCGACAGCCAGTCCCGGACCGGGACGTCCTCGATGCCCTCCCGGGCGGGGATCCCCAGGGCGTCCTTGACCCACGGCGACAGCTCGTCGATCAGCGCCAGGAGGTCGGGCCCTTCCCGGAAGGCTTCGGCCACGACGGACCCGTCGTCGACCTCGTGCAGGCGCAACGCCACGCGGTAGCCCTCGTCGGTGCGCTCGATCCGGCCCGCCCCGAAGAACTCGGCGTAGCGCTCCTCGGCCAGCTCGCGCTTCAGCGCCGACGGGATGTCGAGCAGGTCGGGCATTCCCAGACCGGAGAGGCGCTCGCGAAACAGCGCATAGGGAATCGGGTCGAAGAACTCGTCCGGGCTCAGGTCGTATTCGAGCGCCGACGGGACCGCGTAGGCGAGCCAGGAATCCTCCTCGTCCAGGCCTGCGCCGGGATCCAGGGGGAAGAGGACGGTGCGCTTGCGGAACTCCGCCTTCGCCACCTCGCGTTCGACGACCTCGCCTTCCTCGGTCTCGAAGGTGACCGAGGTCGTCGCGGCGCCCAGGTCCTCGCCCCCGAAGAGCATCCACAGCACGGCCCCGCAGAGGACGACGTTGGCGGGGATGCCGATCTTCTCGGTCCGCGCCAGCCCGTCCTGATCCCGCCCCGGTCTGCCGTGAAACCAGGCCAGCATGAGCGCGGTGGGCAGGAACAGCAGCAGTCCCAGGAGCGCCACCCTCGTCCAGTGCGGCGAGAGCAGGAATTCGTCCACGGCGAAGCTGACGAATTCGACCACGCCCCAGGAAGCCCCGGCGTAGATTGCCAGGACGTGGGGAACGCGCCGTTCCAGGAGGGTGCGGAGCAGTTTGGACACTGTGTATTCTCGGCGGAAGGGGGCCGATGCCCGGCGGGTCCCATTCTAGCATTCCGTCGATAACCCCGCACGAGCACCGAGCGGTGGAGTGCCGGACCGGCGGCCTGACCGCGCTCGGGGCGTGGTTCGCACCGATCACGGCGGCGTTTGTCCGGATGGTCGAGTCCCTGCGCGAGACCGACTCCGGCGTTGCCGTCATCGAGGAGGACGCAACGCGGGACCGCGTGCTCCGGGAAGCCGGGATCGAGCGGGCGAGGGCGCCTCCCGGCCACATCGACCAGGCGACAGTGGGCCCGGATTCGAAGGTGGAGGGTCTCACCCTGACCGAGGCGGGCATCCTGAACAAGACCGGGCTGCTCGTGGTCGCGACCCACAAGCGCGGCCAGCCCTACGAGGACGCGGCCTTCAACCCGGACTCGTCGACCCGCCTCGAAGCGGGGGACGACCTGATCGTCCTGGGCGACTACGACTAGGTCGCGCGCCTGCGGGCCTACGTCGCCTGAAGCCCGGGCGGGGCCCGTCGCGGCGAGACTCCAATGGGCGCTGACGGATTCGAACCGCCGACCTCCTGCTTGTAAGGCAGGCGCTCTG
>JAPPNM010000021.1 GCA_028873825.1 Gemmatimonadota bacterium
CGCTATTCGCCCGAGGAGCAACGCAGAGCGCAGCCTTGGAGTGGCAAAGTGTATAACAAACATTACATCATGTAATGTATACTTTACAGCCTGGACGGGTGAAGCGAAGCGGCCGGCCCGGATGCGTCGCCGTTCGAATGCCGGGGGGATTTTGTCCACGGGCTGCTAAGCGATCTCGTACTCCAGCGTCAGCGTGTGCCCGCCCTCTGCATCCACGCGGATCTCGATCGTCCCCGACAGGCCCGCCAACTCACCCGTCCCGGATCCCGGCACCACATGACCGCCGGTGCGCGGCGGGACTCCGGCCTCGGCGATTCCCCAGTGATGGAGCACGAACGTTCCCCCGCGGCCACCGAGTGTGCCCGAGACCCGTTCCGACGCGACGTACCCCGCATTCTCCAGAGGACCGTCGGCGTCGGCGCGGCACATCAGCAGCCGGACGCGGCCCTCCCCGTCCAGATCGCCCCGGTAGCGCTTGACGACGCGCGCCTCCGAGAGGAGGGGACCTTCGCATTCCTCGGCGTTGGGCAGGGCGTCCCAGCCGGTGACTTCGAAGCTGGAGACGATCTTCATGACCGGCGGTCCTTCGCCCGACTCGCGGAAGGCGTCTCGGCATTCTCCGCAGTGCCGGTCTCCCTCGACGACGCCCCGCAGAAACCACCCGCTTCAGTCCGCCGCACGGGTTCAGCAGTGCTCGTCGAAGGCCGCCTGCAGGTCTCCCGCGACCGCCGGAGCCGAGCGCCCCTCGATACGGAAGCGCTCGAGCATGAAGACCACGTCGCCGTCCTTGAGCAGCGCGATGGAGGGCGACGAGGGCGGGTAGCCCACGAGGTGCCTGCGCACCTCGGCGGTGGCTTCCAGATCCTGCCCGGCGAATACGGTGATCTTGTGGTCCGGCTGTTTCTCGCCCTGAAGCGCCATCGTCACCGCCGGCCGGAAGATCCCCGCGGCACAGCCGCAGACGGAGTTCACAGCCACCAGCACCGTCCCTTCCATGGCGTCCATCGCCTGGCCGACCTGTGCCGCGTCGCGAAGCTCCTGAAAGCCGGCGCGGGCCAGTTCCTGCCGCATCGGGGCCACCATCATCTCTGGGTAGGGCATCGTCGGCTCCTGTTCGTCGTTCGTCGTGTTGGGTGTGGGCCGGATTCCTAGTTTACCGGAGAGGTCGGCGGGTTTCCAGATGGCGGCGGCGGGGGGACCGGGGTGGCAAACCCCGCCACCCATGCCGATATTTCAACCCGAGAGGAGGTTGCGGATGGAGATAGTCCGCCTGCGGGTGAACGGCGACGAGCGCGTCTGCGGGGTGCCCGCCCACTACACGCTGCTGGAGACCCTGCGCTACGGTCTCGGTCTGACCGGGTCGAAGCAGGGGTGCGACAAGGGCGACTGCGGCGCCTGCACGGTCATCGTGGACGGTCGCGCCATCCTGTCGTGCATCACTCCGGTTTGGGAGGCCGAGGGGCGCCAGGTGCGCACAGTGGAGGGGCTGGCCGACGGCACCGAGACGCACCCCGTCCAGGACGAGTTCGATCTGAACGGGGCCGCGCAGTGCGGCTTCTGCACCCCCGGCATCCTGTGCAGCTCGGTGGCGCTGCTGGACCGGAACCGATCGCCGAGCCGCGAGGAGATTCGGACGGCGCTGGCGGGCAACCTGTGCCGCTGCACCGGTTACGAGAAGATCTACGACGCCGTCGAGGCGGCGGCCGCGAGGTTGGGCGGGTAATGGGACGCAATGGACGCGGTGCCGCCGCGGCGGACGGATCGGCCCGGGAGGCAGCCGGGAGGGCGGAGCGAGACGGCCGGGGTGCTCCCCTGAACACCATCGGCCGCCCCATGCGCAAGGTCGACGGCCTGGCCAAGGCCACCGGGCGCGCCCGCTACACCGACGACATCCGGCTCCCGGGCATGCTGCACGGCAAGATCCTGCGGAGCCCCCACCCGCACGCCCGCATCGTGGCCGTCGACACCTCACGGGCCGAGGCGCTGGAGGGCGTCCACGCGGTCGTGACCGGGCGCGACATGCCCACCGCCTACGGCATCATCCCCTGGACGCCCGACGAGTACCCGCTCTGCGTGGACAAGGTGCGCTACATCGGCGACGGGGTGGCGGCGGTGGCGGCCGTCGACGAGGACACGGCCATCGCGGCGCTCGACCTGATCGACGTCACCTACGAGGAGCTGCCCGCCTACCTGGACCCCCACGAGGCCATCGCCGCCGAGGCGGGTCCGTACATCCACGAACCGCGCAAGCCGGGGTGGAACGGCAATGTGACCAAAGTGGTCAAACTCGCGTTCGGCGATGTGGACGCCGGGCTGGAGGAGGCGGACGTCGTGGTCGAGAGCGACTACTTCTTCGAGGGGACCACCCACACGCCCATCGAGCCCCACTGCGCGATCGGGCTGGCCGAGGGCAACGGCAAGCTCACCGTGTGGTCGGCGACGCAGGTCCCCCACTACCTGCACCGCGAACTCGCCCGCGTCCTGGACGTGGACCCCGCCAAGGTGCGGGTCATCCAGCCCCCCGTCGGCGGCGCCTTCGGCGGCAAGTCGGAGCCCTTCGACCTCGAATTCTGCGTGGCGAAGCTCTCGATGACGACGGGCCGCCCGGTCAAGATCCTCTACACGCGCGAAGAGGTCTTCTACGCCCACCGCGGCCGCCATCCCTTCCACATGAAGTACCGCACCGGCGCCACGCGCGAGGGGATGCTGACGGCGGTGGACGCCGAAATAGTCCTGGACGGCGGCGCCTACGCCTCCTTCGGGCTGGTGACGACGTACTACTCGGGGCAGCTGCTCACGGCACCGTACCGGATGCCCGCGTACCGCTTCCACTCGACGCGCGCCTACACCAACAAGCCCGCCTGCGGGCCCAAGCGCGGCCACGGCTCGGTTCAGCCGCGCTTCGCCATCGAGGTGCAGCTGGACCGGATCGCCGAGCGGCTGGAGATCGACCCGATCGAGCTCAGGCGGCGCAACTTCATCGGCGCCCACACGCGCACGGTGAACGACCTGCGGGTGACCTCGAACGGGTTCCTGGAGTGCCTGGAAGAGGTCGAGCGGGCCAGCGGCTGGAAGCGGAAGCACCGGCGGCTCCCGTACGGGCGCGGCGTCGGGGTGGCGGGCTCCACGTACATCACCGGGACCAACTACCCGATCTACCCGAACGAGATGCCGCAGTCGGGCGTTCAGCTGCAGGTGGACCGGTCGGGGCGGGTGGCGGTCTTCTCGGGTGCGTCGGAGATCGGGCAGGGGGTGGACTCGATGGTGGCGTACGTGGTGGCCGAGGAGCTGGGGGTGCCGCTGGAGCACATCCGTGTGCTGGCGGGGGACACGGACTTCACGCCGGTGGATCTGGGCGCGTACTCCTCCCGGGTGACGTTCATGCTGGGCAACGCGTGCATCGAGGCTTCCCGCAAGCTCAAGGCGAAGGTGCGGAAGGCGGTGGCCGAGGCGTGGGAGGCGAAGCCGCGCGAGGTGCTTCTGGCGGGGGGGCTGGCGGTGCGGGCGGGGGACACGGGGACGAGCATGCCGCTGCGCGAGGCCTTCAACCTGGCCGAGGCGAAGTTCGGGACGCTGGGCGCGACGGGGTCCTACAACACGCCCAAGGACGTGCACGGGAGCTACCGCGGCGCGACGATCGGGGCCTCGCCGGCGTACTCCTTCACCGCGCACGTGGCCGAGGTCGAGGTGGACCCCGAGACGGGATTCGTGACGGTCGAGAAGATCTGGATCGCGCACGACTGCGGGCGGGCGCTCAACCCGGTGCTGGTGGCCGGGCAGATGGAGGGATCGGCGTACATGGGCTTCGCCGAGGCGCTCATGGAGGAGCAGATCTTCAAGTCGGCGGACCAGGGACGGGCGGGGCTTCACAACGCGCCGTCGCTGCTGGACTACCGGATCCCGACGAGCCTCGACACGCCGGCGCTGGAGTCGCTGATCGTCGAGTCGATCGACCCGGAGGGGCCGTACGGGGCCAAGGAGGCGGGCGAAGGACCGCTGCATCCGTCGATTCCGGCGATCGCGAACGCGATCTACGATGCGGTGGGGGTGCGCATGGACTCGTTGCCGTTCTCGCCGCCGCGGGTTTGGCGGGCGCTGCAGGCGGCGGCGGGGGGGCGGTGGGCGCCAACTAGCGCTCGTGCGGGACGGGTTGCCGCAGTCGGGGTGGCAAAGTGAGCCGGCTGCGAGGATTCGGCGGGTTGCGGCTGGCGGCGTGCGTTTGCGCCGCGCTGCTGATTCTGCTCGTCGTCGTCGAGTGGCGGTTCGCGCCGGTCTCGGAGGGTGCTCGAGGGGGCGGCGAGCCGGCGTCTCCGGCAAACGCGCCGGCGGGCGACACCGTAGCGCGGCCGGCCTCCGGCACCGCCCGCGACTGGGAGATCGCCCGGGAACACTTCGCCTGGGCCGCCGCCCAACCCCCCGGCTCCTTCCCCCGTTTCGGCGACCTCGTGGCGCGCATCGGCGAGCGCTTCGTCGGCACGCCGTACGGGCCCCGCACGCTGGAGCTCCCCGGGCCCGAGCGTCTGGTCGTCAACCTGGAAGCCCTCGACTGCGTGACCTTCGTCGAAAACGCGCTGGTTCTGGCGCGGCTGGCGTGGTCCGCCCGGGCGGCCGCTTCCGGCGCCGGCGCGGCCGCGTCCCGCCGCGCGGCCCTCCTGGACGACCCGGACCGCTTCCGGGACGCCTACCGGGACGAACTCGCGCGCATCCGCTACCGGGGCGGGGCGCTGGACGGTTACGCCAGTCGTCTCCACTACTTCTCCGAGTGGATCGCCGACAACGAGGCCTCGGGTCTGGTGGACGCGATTTCGCGGGAGCTGGGCGGTGTGGCCGACCCGTCGCCGATCAACTTCATGTCCACGCACCCCGACGCGTACCGCCAGCTTGCCGACGCGAGCGTTCTGGATGCGATCGCGCAGACGGAGGCGCGGCTCGGGGAGGCGGAACGCCACTACGTTCCCGCAGAGGCTATCGACGCGGCGGCCGGCGGGATCCGCGACGGCGACGTCATCGCCGCGACGAGCACGGTGGAGGGGCTGGACGTGGCACACACGGGGATCGCGCTGTGGCGGGACGGCACGCTAAGGCTGATGCACGCGCCCCTGGCGGGGTCGCACGTCGAGATCAGCGAGGAGTCGCTCGCCGCGCGGATCGGGCGGATCGGAGGCCAGGACGGGATCATGGTGGCGCGGCCTCTGGCGCCGGAGGAATAGCCCGTGGACAAGATCTCCCCGGCATTCCCCGTTCGTCGCGCCTTGCCGGCCCGGCGCCTCGCCGCTCTCGGTGCTCGCGCCGCTTCATCCACGGGCTGCTAGAGTGCTGCGGCTTCCTGCCTTCCGCTACCACCGCCCCCGTACCATCGACGAGGCGGTGTCCCTGCTGGCCCGGTTCGACGACGGCGACGCAATGCCCGTCGCCGGGGGCACCGACCTCATGCCCAACATGAAGCACCGCCTCTTCACGCCGGGCCATGTGGTGTCGCTCAACGGGATCGCGGCCATGCGCGGGATCGTCGCGGTGAACGGCACGGGACCCGGCTCCCGCAACGGCGGGGCGCACGGCGGGGAGGGACCTCGCCTGCGGATCGGCGCCTTGCAGTCCCTCGCCGACGTCTCCGGGCATCCGCTGGTCCGCCGCCACTGCGCGGGCCTCGCCGAAGCCGCCGGTCTCGTGGCCGGACCCCAGCTGCGCAACATGGGCACGATCGGCGGCAACGTCTGTCTCGACACGCGCTGTACCTACTACAACCAGACGGAGTTCTGGCGGGATGCGCTCGGCTACTGCCTGAAGAAGGACGGCACGGTCTGCCACGTCACCAGGGTCGGTCGCAAGTGCGTGGCCGCCCACTCTGCCGATACACCTCCCAACCTGATCGCCCTCGGCGCCACGCTGACCCTCGCCGGCCCCGGCGGAACCCGCGAAATCCCCGCCGCCGACTTCTTCGTCACGGACGGAATCCGGAATACGCGGCGAGCGAAGGACGAGATTCTCACGGAGATCGCAGTCCCCGTCGCGGAGGGGCGCCGGAGCGCGTACCGGAAGCTGCGCCAGCGCCATTCGATCGACTTTCCCCTGCTGTCGGTTGCGGTGACGGGAGACTTCGCCGAAGACGGGACCGTGACGGGGCTGACCGGGGTCGTGTCGGCGCTGGGCGCGCGGCCCCGGGTGTTGGCGGGATGGGATGCGATCGCGGTGGGCGGGCGCCTCGGGACCGACGTGATCGAGGCGCTGGGCGAGCGGGCGCGGGCGCAGTGCCGTCCGCTCGAGAACATCATCGTGGACCCCGAGTGGCGAAGGGCGATGGTGCCTGTTTACGTCAAGAGGGCGTTGCGGGCGCTGGCCTAGCAGCCCGTGGACAAAATCCCCCCGGCATTCGAACGGCGACGCATCCGCGCTGGCCGCTTCGCATCACCCGTCCACGCTGTAAGGTATACGTTACACGGCGGGCGGGAGGCCGCGGCATGAAGGACGAACGGGGCGCGTACCGCGAACGGACCTGGGCGCCCGCCTGGGTCTGGGTGGCGATATCGGGCGCATGCCTGTTGGCGACCGGTTCGAGTCTCCACGCGACGTTCGGGCGGGCGGCTGCCGGCGGGGCGGAGGAGGAGGCTGCCCTTTCGGCCCTCGGCCCGGCTCTCGGCGGCGGCGTGTTGCTCCTCTTCGCAACCGTGATCTCTCTCTTCGCGTGTCTGTGCGTGGAAGTGCGGTCAAGCCACCTCTTCGTCTCCTTCGGGCCGGTCCGTCTCGTGCATCGCCGGATCCGCTACGACGACATCGAGGCCGTGCGCCCGGTTGTCTACAGGCCCATCCGGGAGTTCGGGGGCTGGGGGATCCGCCGGCGGGGCCGCACGACGGCGTGGACGATTCGCGGGAACAGGGCCGTGGCCGTCACGCTGCGGAGCGGAAGGAAGGTCTACGTGGGCTCTCGGTTCCCGCAGAGGCTGGCGGAGCGAATCGAGGCGGCGATGCGGGGCGCGGACGGGAAGGGACGGGCGGGCCCGAACCGGAGCGAGTCGGACTAGGTGCGCTCCAGCACCATCGCGAAGCCCAGACCGCCTGCCGCGCACACGGTGACCAGCCCGAACTGGCCGTCCCGCCGGCGCAGCTCGTTCAGCAGGGTGATGGTCAGCCGCCCGCCGGTGGCACCGAAGGGGTGACCGATCGCTATGGACCCTCCCATGACGTTGATCGCCTCCGGGTCGGGGTGTCCGACTCGTCCCGGCCGCCCGAGTTCCTCACGGCAGAAGGCGTCCGAATCCCACGCCCGAAGGTTCGACAGCACCTGGGCGGCGAAGGCCTCGTGCATCTCCATGAGGTCGATGTCCTCCATGGCGAGACCCGCCCGGTCGAGGGCGATAGGCGCGGCGTACGCGGGCCCCTGCAGCAGTTGCCCGGCCGGGTCGAGGGCGGTGAAGGCGTAGGAGCGGATGTAGCCGAGCGGCTCCAGGCCGAGTCCGTCGGCGCGCCCGGGGGACATGAGTAGGACGGCCGACGCGCCATCGGTGAGAGGCGACGCGTTTCCCGCCGTGACGGATCCGAACCGGCGGTCGAAGACCGGACGGAGGCCGGCCAGCGCCGCGATGGAGGTGCCGGGCCGGATTCCGTTGTCTCTCTCCACGGTGTCCTCGTAGCGCGGCGTCACGTACACCGGGGCGATCTCCGCCGCGAGGCGCCCGTCCTCGGCGCCCGCGTGCGCCTTTCGGTGCGATCCCAACGCCCACCGGTCCTGGTCCTCCCGTGCGATCCCGTTGTCCTTGGCCATCCGCTCCGCCGCCTCGCCCATGGTCTCGCCCGTGGAGTACTCGGCGATAGTCGGCGCCACGGGAACCAGGTCGCGGGGGCGGATCCGCGCCAAGGTGCGCAAGCGGGCGCCCAGCGTCTTTGCGCGGGACGCGGACACGAGCGTTCGCGAGAGCCGGTCGGAGGCGAGAATCGGGATCCGGGACAGACACTCGGCGCCCCCCGCGACCACCGTGTCGGCGTACCCGGCCTCGATGAGGTTCGCCCCGTCGGCGATGGCCTGGTTGGCCGACGCGCACGCGCGCGAAACGGTCGCGGCGGGGACCTCCTTCGGCAGAGTCGCCAGCCCCACCTCGCGGGCGATGTTGGGGGCCCGGGGGTCGTGGACGACGGTCCCGTAGACCACGTGGTCGACGATGCCCGGCGGCAGCTGGCTGCGCGCGAGCAGCTCGGTCACCGCGTGCCGGCCCAGGTCTATCGCCGTGAGGCGGGCGAAGTGCGTGCCCGCCCTGACGAACGGGGTGCGGCAACCGGCGATGACCGCGGTCTTCATTGGGAACCTCCGCGAGAGGACGAGCAGTCCGTGGATAAGGCCGCCGGGGGGATTTTGTCCACGGGCTTGCCAGTCGCTTGTGGGAACGGAGCGGCCGGTGCGCCGGGGGCGATCGTCTTCCCCGGCGCCTCGATCCACGCCACTTTACCACGTTCCGGCGGCCGCCGCACCCGCATTCCGGCGGACGCCGCAAAGACCTCCAGGGGGCCGCACCGTGCAAGCCGTCGAATTCAACGTCACGATCCCGGGCTACGTCCTCGCCCGCAGCCTGGGCCGCCTAAGCGCCGCCTTCGTGTACGGGCGTCCGTCGGGTGTGACGCTGGTGGACCGGCCGGCGCCTACGATTCCCGGGGACCGCTGGGTCCGAGTCGAAGTTCTGCTCTGTGGAATCTGCGGGAGCGACCTGGGGAACATCTCCTACCGCTCCAGTCCCGCCATGGAGCCCTTCGGCTCGTTCCCCGCCGTGCCGGGGCACGAGATCCTGGGCCGCGTCGCGGAGGTCGGTCCCGGCGTCTCGCGGGTGGAGGCGGGCCAGCGCGTGGTGGTCGACCCGATGCTCCATTGCGAAGCCCGGGGATGGGAAGCGGCGTCGTGGTGCTCGTCCTGCGCTGCCGGCAGTCACGCCACCTGCGAGATGTCCGGGGAAAAGGGGCCGTTGGCGGTGGGGGATGGGGGCCTGGCCCGCGGGCTGACCATCGGCTACCACCGTGACCTTCCGGGGGGGTGGGGCGAGGAGATCGTCGCGCACGAGCGCCAGCTCTTCCCGGTTCCCGTCTCGATACCCGACCGGGTCGCCGTGCTGGCGGAACCGCTGGCTATCGGCGTGCACGGGGTGCTGCGAAGCGGCGCCCTTCGGTCCCCCGGCCCCGTCCTGGTCATAGGCAGCGGCGCGATAGCCTTAGCCGCCATTTGGGCCCTGCGCACCCTGGGATACGAAGGCCGGCTGGTCGCGCAGGCCAAGCGCCCCCACGAGGCGTCGCTGGCCGGGGCGCTCGGCGCCAGCGAGACGATCGCTCCGGGGGAAGAGGCCAGGCAGGCGCTGGTCGGCACGGGAGCCCGCGCGTACATGCCGGTCGTCGGCGACGAGGTGTACGCCGGAGGGGGATTCGACACCATCTTCGACTGCGTGGGCAGCCGCTCGAGCGTGGACCAGGCGCTGCGGTACAGCGCGGCCAGGGGGAGGATTGCGATGCTCGGATGCGCCGGACGGATGGGCGGGCTCGACCTGACGTTCCTGTGGGCGAAGGAGCTTCGGGTCGAGGGCCATGTGGGGTACGGCGCGGAGACCTGGGCGGGACGGAACCTCCACACCTTCGACCTGACGCTGGAGCGAATGGCCGCCGACCCGCGCGCGCTGGGCGATCTGGTCACTCACGTCTTCCCGCTGGCACAGTACCGCGATGCGCTGAGAGCGGCGTACGACCACCGGCGCAGCAAGGCGGTGAAGGTGGCGCTGCAGCCGCGAACGTAGCAGTCCGTGGACAAAGCCCCGCGAGCACCGAGAGCGGGCGAGGCGCCGGGCCGGTCAACGGCCGTTAGGCGGCTACTCTTTCGACCGCTTCACGAAGAAGACGCCGTGCTTCCGCAGGAAATCCGGGGGGGCGAGAAGGCGCGGCTACTCCTTCGACCGCTTTACAAAGAAGACGCCCCGCCTCATCGAAGTGACGGCGACGATCCCGCTCTCGAAGAACGGGTAGTTGCTCCAGGAGCCGGAAAACCCCGTGTCGTCGGAGCCGGGTTCGGTGTCGAAGAACGCCAGTTCCACCGGGTCCTCGCGGTCGGAGATCTCAAGGACCCGAAGGCCCGCCGTGTAGTTGGACTGGTACATCAGATCGCCCACGACGTAGAGGTTGTGGTCGGTTACCGCGGTAGTGTGGAGGAACTCCTCGACGACTACGGGATCGTCCAGATCCTTGACGTCCCACACCAGGGTCCGCGTGTTGGGCTGGCTGTCCAACTCGTCGAACTCGTCGTTCATGTAGAGGTACTCGTGGTCGTCGTCGAGCCATCCCTGGTGCGCATACCCCACGTGGGGATAGGCGGCGGACGCCAGCGCAACCGGGTCGTCCTTGTCCGACACGTCGGCGATGCTCAGACGCGTCTCGTTGGAGCCGAAGCACAGCTCCTTGTCCCGGTGTTCGGTGTCGGGACCGCGATAGACCACGCAGATTGCGTCGTGGGTGTAGCCGCTGCCCCCCCGGCCGGTGCCCCGGTCGGCGAAGCACCCCGCGAAGCTGGGGTCGGCGGGGTCGCGGATGTCGATCATGTGAAGCCCGCCCCCGCAAGTCCTGCCGCCTCCGGAGCCGCCGACCGAGTACGCGAACCCGGTCTCTTCGTCGATCACGATGTTGTGGGCGCTGAGGATGTCGTCGTAGGTCGCGGTGGGAGCGAAGGTTTGCGGCGGGTCGTCGTCGTCCACGTCGCGAAGCCCCGTGAGGTCGAACACCTGCATGCCGTGCGCACCGGCTCCGTCCGCAACGACGAACGCGTGGTTCCGGTACACCTTGATGTCGCGCCAGAGGCTGGCGTACGCGTCCTCGGTCTTCGGCAGGATTCCCACGTACTTGGGCTCTCGCGGCTTCTCGAGGCTGATGAACGAAGTCCCGGACGAATGACCGACCAAGGCCCATTCGGTTCCGGTGGACGGATCCGTCCATCCCCAGAGATCGTTCACGAGCCCTTCCGTGACCCCCATCTTCCTCGGCTCGAGCCTCGACATGAGGTCCAGCCCCTTGCAGGGGAAACCGTCCGCGGAGCCGTTGCGGCACGGAGCCTTGGGGAGACCAGCCGAGTCCACCTCTTCAACGAGCAGCGGGTCGTCCCCCAGTCCGCACGAGAGGGACAGAAAAACCAGTATCCCCGAAGCCGCGATAGAAACGGCCTGCGTCGTCGCGTGCGTCGTCGTCATCGTCCGCCTCCGTTCACGGGTTCGGCAAGCCGGCGGTTCCCCGCCGACATCCTTATACGCGAATCCGTATCCCGTGTTCCGCCTGCGCCCGCCGAGACCATGCCTCGCGGCGGGCGCGCGGTTCCCTACGGATGCCGCAAGTCCACGACCAACCGGGGTTTGTCCACCATCTCGACGATACGGTAGTCGGTTTCGCCGCCGGCCGCCAGCAACCAGCGCACCGTGCCCCCCTCGTCGCAGGACTGCGTTGCGCCGGCCAGAACGGGGAAGCCGGTCCTGCGGTCCCGATCCTCGACGAGAGGCACGCCGCCGTCGTTGGAACGGGCGCGCTCGAACTCCACCGAGAGGTGTGCCGGGGCTCCGCCGGCCGCCTCGGTGCCGTCGCACCCGCCGCCGCCTTCGGTCAGGAACGCCAGGCGATAGCCGGGAATGCGCTCCTCGAAGGTGAAGACGACACGGTCGTACTCCGCGAGCTCCTCGGTGCTCACGGCGGTCAGCCGGGCCGGCTCGGCGTCCGGGTTGGGGTCCTTCGTCACCCTGTTCCGCGACCACGGCAGGCTGAGGCGGACATCGGCGGAGTCCAGACCGCCGAAACCGGGTTCCTGCCAAACCTCGCCCGGATCTTCCGACGGATCGGAATCGCGCGATCCGGAATCGCCGCAGGCGGCGGCCGGAAGGACGAGAACGATGGCGGCGAGGGCCGGCGAAACGACGGTGCGCGTTGAACGATTGCGGCCGAAATTCGACACTCGGTATTCCTTTCCTTGCGTTGCGGCTCGATGCTCTCTATTCGAGGAGGATGCGGCGGGCCGCCGTCACGCCTTCGGCCAGCCGTCTCACCTCTTCGACCGTGTTGTACAGGTAGAACGATGCCCGGGTCGTGGCCGGCACCCCGTAGCGGTCGACCACCAGCTGCGCGCAGTGGTGACCGGCCCTGACCGCGATCCCCTCGGCGTCGAGGATGGTCGCCACATCCTGCGCGGAAGCCCCTTCGATCACGAACGGGACCACGCCGGCGCGCTCTTCGGCGTTGGCCGGTCCCAGGATCCGCAAGCCCTCCACGCCGGAGAGCAGGACCATCGCGTTGCGCGTCAGGGCCCTCTCGTGACCGTGAATGGCCGCCAAGCCCACGCCGTCCAGGTATTCGACGGCCGCCGCCAGCCCCACGGCCCCCGCGATATTGGGAGTCCCCGCTTCGAACTTGTGGGGCGCCTCGGCCCAGGTGCTGTGGTTCGCGTACACGCGCTCGATCATCTCGCCTCCGCCCTGGTACGGAGGCATCTCCTCCAGCAGCGCCCTCCTTCCCCACAGTCCCCCCACTCCGGTCGGGCCGCACATCTTGTGGCCGGAAAAGGCGTAGAAGTCGCAGCCGAGGGCCCGCACGTCGACGGGCAGGTGGGGCGCCCCCTGCGCGCCGTCGAGGACGTAGACGGCCCCGGTCCGCTCCCGCACGAGGGCCGCGATGTCGCGCGCCGGATTGATGGTGCCCAGCGCGTTCGACACGTGGGGCAGGGAGACGACCCGGGTCCGCGAGCCGAGCAGCGCCGCCAGGTGGTCCAGATCCAGGCGACCGTCGTCGGTCAGGCCGACGTGGCGCAATTTCGCACCCCGCCGCTCGGCGAGCAGCTGCCAGGGGACGAGGTTGGAATGGTGCTCCATCTCCGAAACGACGATCTCGTCGCCGTGGCCGACCCGCGCTCGGCCCACCGAGAACGCGACCAGGTTGAGCGCCTCGGTCGCGCCCCGCGTCCAGACCAGTTCGTGCGGACCGGCCGCGTTCAGCCAGCGGGCGACCCGCTCGCGGGCGTATTCGTAGGCCTCCGTGGCGCGGCGCGCCAGCTCGTGGACGCCCCGGTGGACGTTGGCGTGGTCGCGGAGGTAGTACGCGCCGATCGCCTCGACGACCTGGCGGGGCTTCTGCGACGAGGCCGCGTTGTCCAGGTAGACCAGCGGCTTCCCGTCCACCGTCTGGTCCAGGATGGGGAAATCGCGGCGTACGGCGGCGACGTCCAGGGGCGCCCGCCTCCCGGCGACGGCGCCCGCGCCCGCGCTCGTTCGGCGCTCAGTCCAACCGTACGTAGACGTCGCCATCGCGGACTTCGACCTGGAAGGTCCGGACCGGCGTCACGGCCGGCAGCTGGACGGCCCCGCCGCTGCAGACGTCGAAGCGGGCGCCGTGAAAGGGGCACTCCAACTCGTTGTCCTCGAGCTCTCCGGCCGAGAGGGGGTAGTCCTGGTGGGAGCAGCGGTCCTCGAGAGCGTAGATGTCTCCGTCCACGTTGGCCAGGACGAGCTCCCCCGCGTCGGTGGCGACCGCCCGCAGCCCCCCCGCCGGCACCTCGCTCGCGGCTGCGACGCGGGCCCACTTCGGTTCGGACGGGACTGCGCCCCTCCTAGAAGTCCGTGGACGAATCCGCACGAGCACCTGAAGAGGGAAGGCGCCGGGCCGGCGAGGCGCAACGAGAGGACGGCGGCGGCGCTTCCGGCCCGGGGAGCGACGCGGGGCGAAGTCTCGAAGCGGCAACACGTATGCTGAACATGACGTAATGTAATGTGATCCGCGGCCGGTACCACTCCCGAACCGGAGCCGAAGTCCATCAGCCCCGGCTCCGCGGATGAACCCGCCCGCCGGACGGACCGATCCGGGGTCAATCCCGGCGGTCATTGACGAGACATCCGTCGGTTCTCCGCTCCGGTGCCCTTCATCAGCCAGGGCGTGGGGACCCGGGACGCCGACTCCAAGCCTTCCGTCAGTAACGGCAATCCGTCTGCCGCTCGTAGCGCCGGACCCACCCGGGAGCCTGCGGAAGGAGGAGAGCTCCGACTTGGCAGACGGCCCACATCCTCCCGAAGTTCCCCGAAAACGCTCGGCGAGATCGCGATTCCTCGGGGTGCGGGGGATACGGCTATTGCGGTGGTGGGATCGTGGCCACAGAATGGATCCAAGCGGTCACCTTTGTTCGGAAAGTGGAGGAACACACCAATGACGACTCCCCGCCTCAAACGACCCGCTGGCAGCCTCCGGCCCCGCCGGACCCTGTTGGACTCGGTCGGCACACCGCTCGCCTTCCTCTTCCCTGCCCTGCCTATGGCGCTCTACGCCTGCATGGCCGATCCGGCCGGCACGGGGGCCGGAAACATGACGCCGGAGACCGAGCCGTTCACGGTTGTTCGCGGTCCCGGCGGTACCATGATCGTCCAGCCGGGCCCGGGCAACCCCCTCGCGGACGGTGACGGCGAGGACGACGAAGGGTTCACATGCGAAACGATCAAGGACTGCTATGAGCAGTGCATGGCGTTGGATGATGTCGACAGGTGCGGTTGCAAACCAATCGACGAAGGCGGGTTCCGTTGCTGTCCGGGAGGTTTTTGCGGTGGAGGAGGCGGCGGCGGGGGCGGTGGAGGCGGAGGGGGTGGTGGGGGGGGCGGGGGAGGCGACGGGGGGGGGGGA
>JAPPNM010000143.1 GCA_028873825.1 Gemmatimonadota bacterium
TTGATGGCGCTCTTCAGCACCCCGCCGTCTTACGACATATCACGTGTGACACGACACTAGTCACGAACCTGGAGTTCTCTGCCGGAAGTAATACCGACGATTCACGGCTGCAGCTCGTCGCCCTGCAGGCGCGCGTGGCCGAGCCGCGCGGCCTGGCGTTTCGCACTTGACACAAGCGTCGCGGCTTCGCTTTCCAAGTCGCAACCGACCCCCACCCCAACGCTACGCCACGGCCGCCTCCCCCAGCCCCCGCCCCTTCCACACGTAGAACGCCACCGGAAACACCAGCAGCACCACCGCCCCCGACGTCACCACCCCGCCCATCAGCGGCGCCGCTATGCGTTTCATCACGTCGGCGCCCGCACCCGCGCTCCACATGATCGGGAGCAGCCCGACCACGTCGGTTGCGATCGTCATCATGATCGGGCGGACGCGCTGGACCGCCCCGCGCCGGATCGCCTGCATGAGCGCAGCCCGGTCGGTGAGGAGGCCGCGGTCGCGGTAGTCGCGCACCGAGACGTTCAGGTAGAGGAGGAAGACGATCGCGGTCTCGGCGTAGAGGCCGGCCAGCGCGATGATCCCCACCCACGCCGCGATGCTCAGGTCGTAGCCCAGGATGTGCAGGAACCAGAACGACCCGGCGACCGCAAGGGGGACCCCCAGCAGCACGAGGAAGGTCTCCGCGACGGAGCGGGTGGTCAGGTAGATCAGGACGAAGATCAGGAGGATTGTGAGGGGGATGACGTACGCGAGCCGCTGCTGCGCGCGCTCCAGGTACTCGTACTGACCGCTCCAGGCGACCGTGTAGCCGGGCGGCAGCGACACCCCATCCGCCACCGCCTCCCTCGCCGCCTCGACATAGCTGCCGATGTCCGTGTCCCGAACGTCGATGTAAACCCACGCGTTCGGCTTCGCCCCCTCGCTCTTGATGCTCGGCGGGCCGACCACGTACTCCATGCTCGCCAGCCGCCCGAGCGGCACCTGGTGCCCTTCCGCAGTAGCGACCAGCACCGACCTGAGCGCGGGAAGATCGTCGCGCAGTTCGCGGCTGTAGCGCAGGTTGACCGGGTAGCGCTCCAGACCCTCCACCGTGGTCGTCACGTTCATCCCGCCTATCGCGGTCCGGATGACCTCCTGCACGTCGCGCACCGTCAGGCCGTGGCGCGCGATGGCCACCCGGTCGATCGCGAAGTCGAGGTAGTTGCCGCCCATCACCCGGTCCGCGTACACGCTGGCGGTCCCGGGAACGTCCCGCACGACGGCCTCCACCTCCCGCCCCAGCCGCTCCAGCACGCCCAGGTCCGGTCCGGCGATCTTGATCCCCACCGGCGTGCGGATCCCGGTCGACAGCATGTCGATGCGGCTCCGGATCGGCATGGTCCACGCATTTGTGAGGCCCGGGATGCGGAGCGCCGCGTCCAGCTCCTCAATCAGCCTCTCGGGCGTCATCCCGGGGCGCCACTGGCTCCTCGGCTTGAGCGCGATCGTCGTCTCGAGCATCGACAGCGGCGCGGGATCGGTGGCCGAGTCCGCCCGCCCCGCCTTCCCGAACACGTGCCGCACCTCGGGGAAAGTGTAGATGATCCGGTCCGTCTGCTGCAGGATCTCGCGCGCCTCGGTGATCGACACGCCCGGGAGCGTGGTCGGCATGTAGAGCAGGTCGCCCTCCCAGAGCGGCGGCATGAACTCGGACCCCAGGCGCGAAAGCGGCACCACCGTCGCCCCCAGCCCCGCCACCGCCGCCGCCATCACCCACCGGCGGCGTTTCAGCACGAACCCCAGCACCGGCCAGTACGCCCCGCCCAGCACCCGCCCCACCGGCGTCTCCGCCGCGGGCCGTATCCTGCCCCGCACCCAGTACCCCACCAGAACGGGCACCAGCGTCACCGAGAGCAGCGCGGCTGCCGCCATCGCATAGGTCTTGGTGAACGCCAACGGCTTGAAGAGCCTCCCCTCCTGCGCCTCAAGGGTGAAGACCGGCATGAACGACACCGTGATCACGAGCAGCGCGAAGAAGAGCGACGGGCCGACTTCGCGCGCCGCATTCGCGATGATCTCCCAGTGCGGCCGGCGCCCCCCGTGCCGCGCCAGGTGCTTGTGCGCGTTTTCCACCATGACGATTCCGGCGTCGACCATCGTCCCGATCGCGACCGCGATCCCTCCCAGCGACATGATGTTGAGCGTCAGCCCCTGCAGATGCACCACGATCATCGCCAGCAGAATCCCGACCGGCAGCGCGATCACGGCCACCAGCCCGCTCCGCAGGTGGAAGAGGAAGACCAAGCACATCAGCCCCACGATCAGCAGCTGCTGCACGAGGCTCGTGCGGATGCTCCCCACCGCGCGGTCGATCAGCGAGGTGCGGTCGTACGCGACTTCGATCTGGACACCCTCGGGCAGCCCAGGCGCGATCTCGTCCAGCCGGGCCTTCACGTCGCGGATCACGCGCCGGGTATCCGCGCCGGGCCGGACCACGACGATGCCGCCCACCGTCTCCCCCTCGCCGTTCCACTCCGCCAAGCCCCGTCGGCTCTCCGGTCCCAGGCTCACCCGCGCCACGTCCTCCAGCAGGATCGGCGTCCCATCGGGCCCCACGCCGAGACCGATCCGGCGGATGTCGTCCACCGACCGGATGTACCCCAGCCCCCGGATCATGAACTCCTTCTCGCCCACCTCAATCAGTCCGCCACCCACGTCGCTGTTGCTCTCCCGGATGGCCGTGCGGATCGCCGAAACCGGCACGTCGAATGCGCGCAGCCGGTTCGGGTCCACCGTCACCTGGTACTGGCGCACGAATCCGCCCACGCTCGCCACCTCGGACACCCCCCGAACGGCCGTCAGCTCGTACTTGAGGAACCAGTCCTGGATCGAGCGCAGTTCGCCGAGGTCGTGGCGGTCGGAGTGGAGCGCGTACATAAAGGCCCACCCCACGCCCGTCGCGTCGGGGCCGAGTTCGGGCGTCACGCCGGGCGGAAGCTGGCCCGCGATCGAGTTCAGGTATTCGAGGACGCGGCTGCGGGCCCAGTAGAGGTCCGTCCCGTCCTCGAAGATGACGTAGACGAAGGAGACGCCGAAGAAGGAATAGCCGCGCACCACCTGCGCGAAGGGCGCCGCGAGCATCTGGGTGGTGAGGGGATAGGTGACCTGGTCCTCGACGATGCGCGGGGCCTGCCCGGGATATTCCGTCCGGACGATGACCTGGACGTCGGAGAGGTCCGGGATGGCGTCGATGGGCGTGCGAGCCAACGAGAAGGTGCCCGCCGCCACGATGAAGAGCGTGCCGAGGATGACGAGGAGCCGGTTCCGGATCGACCAGTCGATGATGCGTGCGAACATGGCGGGGCCTCCCTCAGTGGTGGTGCCGGCGGGCGCCCGCCGCCGCGGAATCGCCGGCCGTCGCGGAGTCTCCCGCCGTCGCCGGGTCCCCGGCGGGCGTCGACCCGTGGACGTGGGCCGGTCCCCCCCCTTCCGCCCCGCCCAGCAGCTGCGAGATGGCCGCCCGCAAATTCGCGTCGGAGTCGATGAGGAATTGCGACGAGACCACCACGGTCTCGCCGGCATCGAGCCCCGAAGCGATCTCGACGATCCCCTCGCTCTCGGTGCCGGGCACCACGTCGCGCGGCTCGAAGATCCCGCGGCCCCTGGCCACGATCACGACCGTGCGAGTACCGCTGTGCAGCACCGCCTCGGCGGGGACCATCACCACATCCGCCGCCCCGCTCGTCCGCACCGCCACGTTCACGTACATCTTGGGCCTGAGCAGCAGGTGGGGGTTGGAGACCTCGACGAAGGCGGTCAGCGTCCTCGTCCGCGGGTTCACCGCCGGGCGGAAGAAGAGGATGCGGCCGCTCCACTCGCGTCCCGGAAAGGCGTCGGCCTCGATCGCGACGGTCTGCCCCTCGCGAACGTGCCGCAGATCGTCCTCGTAGAACTCGGTCTCGGCCCAGAGCGTGGAGTGGTCGGCGATCTTGAGGACGGTCATTCCGGGACCGAGCTTCAGCCCCTCCATCGAGTCGCCGATCTTGTCGACGATGAACCCCGTGGCGGGCGCGAAAACCGTTACCGTTCGCGTAACGTCGCCCGACTCCGCGAGGGCGTCGATCTGCTCCTCGGTCATGTCCCAGTAGAGAAGCCGGTCCCTGGCCGCTTCGAGCAGCGACCGGGCCCGCTCGATCGCCTCGGTGTAGGCGCCTCCTTCGCGCAGCCGTTCGAGGTACTCCATCGCGCCCAGGAAATCCCGCTGCGTGGTGACCAGCTGAGGGCTGTAGATCTCGAAGAGCACGTCGCCCCGGGCGACCGTTTCGCCGACGTTGTTCACGCTGGCCCGTTCGATCCAGCCCTCGTACTTGGTCTGCACCGAAACGACGCGCTCCTCGTTGTGCGCGAGTATCCCGACGGTGCGGATTGAGACGGGGAGGGTGCCGCGGCGCGCCACCGCGGTGCGGACGGCGAAGTTCTGCAGGAAGCCGCGGCTCACGCGGATCCCGCCGTCGCCGTCGGCTCCGTCCGCGTAGACCGGGACGAGGTCCATCCCCATGGGCGACTTTCCGGGGCGGTCGGAGGTGTAGTTGGGGTCCATTGGGGCGCGCCAGTAGAGGACCTCGCGCTCGCCGCCGGCCTCGGCGGGCGGGTCGGCCTCCCCCGGCATGGCCATGCCCTCGTGCGCACCGATTTCGGACTCCCCGGGCGTGGTCGTTCCCTCGCGGGCGCCGCGCTTGCCCGTCATCTCCGAGGGGTCGTCCGCCGCGCACCTCGCCAGCAGCATCGTCCCCCCCGCGCCGATCGTCGCCCCGATCGCCACCAGCAGAAGCTTGTGGACGTTCTTCGTGCCGTTCATGGTCCCTCCTCCTCCGGGAAGGCCGAGCCGACGGCCCGCTCCATCTCCGCCAGCGCCTTCATGTAGTCGGCCCGCAGACGCGCCAGGCCGAGGCGCACGTCGAGCAGCACCTCTTCGCTGTCGAGCAGCTCGAGCACCCCCGTCACCCCGCCCGAGTACGCCTCCTCGGTCGCGCGCAACGCCTGTTCGGCCTGTGGGAGCAAGGCGCGCTCGAAGAGCGCCAGCTGCCCCTCGATCGTGGCGAGCCGGAACCCGGTCGACCGCACGGCCAGAGCCACGCCGTCGACCGCGTCGCGGTAGGCCTCTTCAGCGGCCGACAGTCGCGCGGCCGCCTCCCGGACCCCCGCGTCGTAGCTGCCCCGGAAGACGGGGACGCTCGCTCCGAGGGTGATGCTCCATGTGTCGCGGCCGTTGTCCGGCGGCGGGTTTTCGCGACCGGGGTCGTCGCGGCGGCCCAGCACGTTGCCCCAGGCGACGCCCACCGTCAGACCGGGCCGGTACCGCCGCCGCGCCAGGCTCACCCCGTGTTCGCCGCGCTCGATCCGGAGCCGGGCCGCCCGCACCTCGGGCCGCTCGCCGAGCCCGGCCTCGCGGAGCCGCTCGTCGTCGAGGGAGACCGCCGGCCGTTCGCCGATCGTCACCCGCGGGACCCGGGCGTCGACCGGCCGGTTCGCCAGGACGTTCAGCGCGGCCTCGAACTCGTCGCGTTGCCGGAGCAGCTCATGCCGCCGGTTCAGGACCCGCGTGACCTCGGCCTGCAGCTTGACGACCTCCTGCTGCTGCCCGAAGCCCTGCGAGTAGCGCGCCCGGGCCAGCGCCTCGTAGTGGAGCAGGAGCTGCTCTTCCTCGCCGGTGATCCGGAGCGCCTCGTCCAGGTACGCGAGGTCGTAGTAGGCCAGCTTGACCCGGCGGACGACTTCGGCGCGCCGTTCCCGGTACGACTCGCCCCGGATGGCCGACGACGACGCGGCGATAGCCCGCCGGTCCGCCAGCGTCCCGAACCAGGGGAGCGACTGGGTGACCGAGACGTTCGACAGTCGCGGACCGACGCGAGTCTGGGGCCCGACGACGTGCTGGGTGAAGGAGAGCGCCGGATCTGGGAGCGAGGCGGCTTGGGGGACGCGCGACTCGGCCGCCCGAGATTCCAGGAGCGCGGCGCGCACCCGCGGGTTCCCCTGGAGGGCTTCGCCGACGAGCGCGGCCAGCACCTGGTCGCCGTTGGTCGCGTAGGTTGCGTAGGGCGGCGACTGCGCCGCGCCCCGCGGCGCGATGACGTGTGCCGGGACGGCGATCGCGAAGGCGACCGCCAATGTTCGCTGGATGGACATGGTCTCCTCGCCGTGGATGGGGCGCCCGTGGCGCGACCGCTCCGTCGGGAGGGGCCGCGGCGGGCGGCCGTCAAGGTGTGGTGGTGCGCCCCGGGCGGGGCGCGAGGGGTCACACCGTGTGGCGGGGAGGAGGCGTCTCGACCGCCGGTTCGGCGGCTACGGAGACGGGCGGGGCGGGGAAGGCCGCCCGGACCAAGACGGCGGGGATGCGGATCATGGCGGCCGGGCGGGCCGGCCGCGGCGAAGCGACGCCGCACGCCATGATCATGAGGCAGCCGTGAGGGGCGCCGTGGTTGGCGGGGTGGGGGGCGGCGGGGGCGTCGCCCGTGGGAGCGGCGTGGTGCGAGCGGGGAGTCGCCGCGTGATGGTGGGCGTCCGCGCCGGTCGCGGAGCGGCTTGCGGGCGCGAGAACGTCCGCCGCAGCCGCGGCCGTGTCCTCTCCCATGTCGCAGCGCAGTGCGACCAGCTGGGACCACGACACGGCCAGAAAGGCGACAAGGGCGACGGAGCGGTGCATTGGGCAAGGTGGTGGAAGACCGCTCGGGCGTCAACCGTGTGGAAACGGCACCACGGGGGAGCCTGGAGTTCGGCCGCGGTGGCGAGCCGGGCGGCCTCCGCGGGAGGGGACCGATCCACTTCCGTCCACCCGGTTGCGACCCCGTAGGCAATCCGGCACCTTCAAAGGGCACTCCCGCTGGAAAACGACCCGCCACCCCATGGACCAAACCCGATGCTGATTCACAGGCTGGACGCGCGAGGGCTGCTCTCCTTCGGGACGCAGGGCATCAATTTGGATCTTCGACCGCTGAACGTCCTGATCGGCCCCAACGGCTCCGGGAAATCCAACCTGCTGGAGAGCATCACGCTCCTGAAGGCAGCTCCAAGGGATCTCGCCGGAGCCCTTACTCGGGGCGGAAACGCGGTGCGGGACTGGATTTGGAGCGGGGAACCGAAGTTATCGGTGGCGGCTATCGAGGCCATTCTGGACAATCCGAAAGGCTCCCAGCATCTGCGCCATAAGTTGAAGTTCGCCGCTCGCGGCCAACGTTTCGAGGTGACAGAGGAACGCATCGCGAATGAGCACGCGTACGGAGGGTTGCCGACGCCCTATCTCTACTACGAGAACGTCGGCGGGCGGGCGACGATCAACTATCTGGACACTGCTGGCGAGAACACCGAGCGCAATCTGCGCATCGAGACTGTCGATAGCGAGCAATCGATTCTGGCCCAGCGCAAGGATCCGGACCACTACCCCGTCCTGACCTACCTCGGTGAGGTGCTGAGCCGCATCCGCTTCTACCGTGAATGGGAGTTCGGAAGGGACACCGTGCTGCGAACGCCGCAGAAGACCGACCGGCCCAACAATTTTCTCCGCGAAGATGCGAAGAACCTCGGTCTCGTCTTGAACAGTTTGCGTCGGTCGCCGAAGGTCAAGACCCGACTCATCGAGTCCCTACGTAGGTTGTACGACGGAATAACGGACTTCGAAGTCATCATCGAGGCCAACACCGTCCAGGTGTTCTTCCACGAAGGCAACATCGAGGTGCCAGCGACGCGCCTGTCTGACGGAACGCTTCGCTACCTTTGTCTCCTCGCCATTCTGTGTCACCCGAACCCGCCGCCCCTGGTGTGCATCGAGGAACCCGAGTTGGGTCTCCATCCGGATGTGTTGCCGACGTTGGCTGAGTTGCTCCTGGAGGCGTCGGAGCGGGGCCAGTTGATCGTGACGACGCACTCGGAGGTACTGGTCGACGCCCTGACGGATCATCCCGAATGCATCGTCGTGTGCGAGAAGCGCGAAGGACAGACCAATATGCGTCGTCTGCAGGCCAACGAACTGACGGACTGGCTTAAGCGGTATGGTCTCGGAGACCTTTGGCGCCGGGGCGAGATCGGAGGCAACCGCTGGTGAGCGTCAAGATCTATGTGGAGGGGGGGACCGGGGGTCGCTCAGGGGAGAATGTCGGCGTGCGTTCACCGAGTTCTTTCGGAGGGCAGGATTCGCGGGTCGCATGCCACGCGTCGTCGCGTGCGGGTCACGAGGCGACGCTTTTGACGACTTCCGTACGGCGGTCCGCAACTCCGCCGCGGACCAGTTCATTATGCTCCTGGTCGACAGCGAAGAGGGGGTCGCCGCATCCGATGAACCTTGGCAACATGTCTCGAAGCGGGATGGATGGACGCGCCCGGCCGGTGCAGCGAAAGATAGCCTGTGCCTTATGGTCCAATGTATGGAGGCTTGGTTTGTTGCGGACAGGGACTGCCTGAAGGCGTACTACGGTTATGGGTTCAATCCGCGAAAGCTCCCTCGTAGACCTGAAGTTGAGAGAATTCCCAAGGCGGACCTCTATGCGGCGTTGGACAGAGCGACGCGCAACTGCACCAAGGGTACGTACGGCAAGAGCAAGGGTCAACACTCGTTCAGCATTCTGGCCACGGTCGATCCTGGCAGGGTCGCTGCGGCTTCTCCACACGCGAGGCGGCTGTTGGGGACGCTCCGAGAGGCTGTGGCATAAGGGTAACGTAACACCAAAGGCCCTCAATCCGTTCTCCCGGCTCGCTCACGCATGTAGACCGTCCGGATGGGGAAGGGGATTTCGATCCCCTCGGCGCGGTAGCGCTCGTGAATCCGCTTCACAAGTTCGTGCCGGACCAGGAACTGGTCGGTAAACTCTCGGACCGGCACGCGCAGCAGGAAGTTGATGCTGAAATCCGAGAACTCCTCGTAGCGCACGAAGGGTTCCTCGTCCGTCAGCCCGCCTTCCACCTCGCGCATGGTCTTTCGGGCGACATCGAGAGTGACCGCCTCCACCTGTTCCAGGTTCGAATCGTAGGCGACGCCAATCGGAAGCGTGATCAACAGCCGTTTCTGCGGCAGGCTGAAGTTGGTCACCACCGTAGACGCCAGGATGGAGTTTGGAACCAGTACGCGGTTGCGCTCCGGGAACGTCCTGATCGTCGTGTTCCTCGCCTGAATGTCGGTGACCGCGCCCTCCTCGCCGGTGGCCAGGGCAACGTAGTCGCCGGTTCTGATCTGGCGGGACATGATGACCTGCATCCCGGCGAACAGATTGCCCAGCGTGTCCTGCAGGGCCAGCGCGACGGCGAGCCCCGAGATCCCGAGCGTGGCAACCATCGCCGTAATGTTGATTCCCAGATTCTGCAGGATGAGTGCCGCTCCGAGAATCAGCAGCAGCAGTCTGACGACGTTCTGCACCAGCGTCGTGGATTTCTCGACCCCGGAGGATCGCTTGGCGATCCCGGTTATGCCCGCTGTGGCGAGCCGCATCGCCACGACGACGATTGTGACGATCACGATCACGCCGACCGCTCTTCCGACGAGGCCCCGCAGGGGCTCGCCGTATCCCGCGACGCTTACGCCGAGATACAGGGCGGCCGCCGCGAACCATATCATGGGCAGCCCGTGGACCGAACTCAGGAGCACGTCGTCCAACGAAGACGCGGTGCGTCGGCTCGCCCATTGGGTCCAGCGCCGCAGCAGCCGCTCGCACAGCCACCCGACCGCGACGCCGGCCGCCGTCAGCGCGAGGATCGTCGCCCACCCCGGCAGGTTGGCCAGGAAATCCTGCGCGCGCATCACGATGTCCACTTCAGTCCCTCCGTGCTGTTCCAGGGACCGCCCAACCGGCCCCGGCGCGTACCGTCCGCGTCAGTCGATCGCAATCTCCTCCACCGCGTGAACGAACACGATGTCGTTCGCGGCCCGGTGGCTCCGGAGAACCCCGGCCAGGCTTCCTTCCTCCATCTGCTCCGCCGAAATTCCGGCGATCACCAGATCCGCGTCGGAGGACCTGTGTTCCACTTCCGTCTCGATCCTCGCCTGGGACTCCACGGGCAGCATCTCGACGTTCTTTCTCCCGATCGGGAGTCGGCCCTGGTCGACGAGAGCGGCCAGCTGGTCGGCCTCGAGCTCGTCTCCGTCCGTGCCGATGCAGGCGAAGACGCGGATCTCCGCGGTTCTCCATTCGGGGTGACCGACGATGATGTAGGCGAGCATCAGCATCATGGCCGCGTTGGGCAGAGTCTCGGGGGTCAGCCACACGTGGATCGAGGAGCGGTAGCCGAAGCGAAAGGTCGTGGAGCGCAGGACGACCGCGTTGAACCTCGACGAGGCCGCCAGGCGCAGGGCGCGCTCCAGTCTCGGTATCTCCTCGGGATGATCCTGGTCGAACTCCAGCAGGATGCTGTTGTTCGGCAGGCCCGAAATGCCCGGGTACTGGAGCGCTTGGGTGACCGCGTTCTCGAAGGAAGGCGCGATCAGCGTGTCGACGAACGTCCCCGCCCGGCTGAGGTCGGAACGCCTCACCAGCTTCGTGAGCTGCGCGCGCGCCTGGAGCTCCGTTTCCAGCGAATACTCGCCCTTCATGTGCTGGACGAAGTGGCCGAACCCGTGGCGGTGGGAGATCCAGCGCAGCAGGTCGAACTGGGCCACCCGGCGGTCGCCGAACTGGGTGAGCGCCACGAACGACGGCCGCCAGCCGCCGTCCTGCTGTCCCGTCCGGCTCTTCTGCAGCGTGATCTGGAGCCTCCGCACCAGCTGGAACATCGCCCCCTGGAGAATCGCGGCCAGATCGCGTTCCCCGCGCCGCGAACGCCTGAGGCCCACGTAGATCACGAGCATGATCGCCATGGCCAGCAGCGCGTACACGGCGTTCATCTGGATCATCATGAGCACGCACATCACCGCGCCGACGAGCGATATGTACCACCGGGAGCGGAAGGTCGGGCGGTACGACGGGTTGCCCGCGAAGTACTCCAGAAACGCCACGGAACAGAGGGTGCCGTAGGTGACCATGAAGAACATGCTCAGGATCTGGGCGATGAAGTCGATGTCCCCGAGCGCCACGAACACCGCCGCCAGCGCCACCGACACGTAGGTGGAGTTGACGGGTTCGCCCGCCTCGCCCCGCCCCGTGGCCAGGAGCCGGTTGACGTTGGTGCCCGGGAAGACGCGGTCGCGGGCGAGCGCCTGCAGCGTGCGCGGAGCGACCATGACGGAGCCGAGCGCCGACGAGAAGGCGGCCGCGGCCAGCCCGATGTAGATGGACGGTCCCCAGAGCGCGATGCGCGCCATGACGAACTGGTCCTCCGCCAGGGCGTCCGGAGTGGCGCTCTGCGCGAGCTTGATCGCGACCAGCGCGTAGACGGCCATCCCGGCGAGCGTCGCCCCGATCGTGCCCAGGGGGATCGACCGCATCGGGTTCTTGAGATCGCCCGACAGCCCGAGACCCGCTATCATGCCGGTGAAGGCGGGGAAGCAGGTGGCGAAGACGACGCCGAACCCGTCGGGGTTGGCGATCGTCGACGTGAGGTTCAAGCCGTCGGGCCGGATCTCGTCGGGTCCCGATCCCAGCAGGAACGCCCCGATCACCGCCGCCAGGATGCCGCACACGACCCACAGCACGCGCACGCCCTGGCCGGCGCCCTTGGTCAGCATGAGGGCGACCAGGACGGCGAGGCCCGGAACGCTGACCCACTGGAGACCGGGGACGACCCCGTATTTTGCCCCGACCCACTGCAGGACCGGCTGAAACGCTTCCGCGAACGCGACCAGGTAGAATGCGACCGAGATCGCCTGGGACAGGTACAGCGCGATCCCGATCGAGCCGCCGATCGTGGTACCGAAGGAGCGGCTGATGATGAAGTACGCTCCGCCCCCCGCCACGCGCCGGTTGGTCGCGATCTCGGAGACGGCGAGCACGGTGGGAATCGTCACCATGTGGCCGATGACGATGATCATCATCGTGCCCCAGAGACCCACGTGCCCTACGGCGTAGCCGAACCTGAGAAAGAGGATGGCTCCGAGGATCGTGCTGATCGACGCCAGGAAGACGGGCGCCGTGCCGAAGCCGTGACCGGCATCGGGAGGTTCGCCGGCGGAGCCGGATGCGCGAGCCGCAGACCCTCCGAGCGTCGGCTTCCCCCCGGCCGGCACTACTCGTGGCGCGTCCACGGATGCGTCACCGCTCACTCTCCGTCGCAAGTCTCATCCTGGCGCCAACCGGTTTGGGGCGACGACTCCGGGGCGACTTCAACTCCCGGTAGGCCCGGCAAATATGGTGCCGGAACGGCTGCCTCCACACCCTCCTCGGCGACCGCGTCGATGAGTTCCCGCGTGCCCTTCCCCGGCCCCTTGCGGCGATAGTGGCGCAGCTGCCGCCGCGCCGTCCTCTCGTCGAACATCTGCGCTACGCCCCGGCAGCGACAGCAGGTCCTTCCCGCACGAACCCCGGCCCGGACGGATTGCCGACGATCGTGAAGGGGATCCGGTGGTAGCCGCGCCGGATGCGGTAGGTGGCGAGGTGCTTGTAGTCGAGGGTGAAGACGGTGTTGGTCCCGACCTCCTCCGCCGTGCTGACGATGGAGGCGTCGGCGAAGTCCATTGGCAGATCCGAGTACTGGAGCATCAGGTCGAAGCAGCGGTGAAGGTTCCGGTCGTCCATCGGGAGGACGCCAACGCCGCCCTGCCGCGCAAAATCCACAAGGCCCGAGACGCGGTGCGTCCCAGGCCGTAGCAGGTGAAACGCTTCAGTGAGCACCGGTGCCGTGGTCAGGAGGGGCCCGTCCAGTTCGTCCAGAACTTCGCGACAATATTCGTGGTGGCGGTCTCGCCTATCGAACAAAGCCGCAAACGGGCCGGAATCGACCAGAATCACTGCTCGTGCCGCTTCCGGATCACATCCGCTATCACCTGTTTGGCCAGCCTCGCAGGCGCGACAGCGCGCTCGCCTTCTCTCGGCAACCCGAGCTTCCTGTAGACCTCCCCCGGCCGCATCCTGATATCCGCCTCCAGCTCGCGCGAATAGGCCTGTAGCGATCGTCTGATCACCTCCGAAATGGACTGGTCGGTCCGGCGCCGCAGGTCGGCCAGCGTCGCCTCGGCGGCGGCGTCCAGCCTTACGGTTCGCGTGGCCATGGTGGGTTGGCCTGCCCTCCTTTTCGTCTTCTGTTCCACAGCCGTAGCGCTCCCTCCCGCAGGTGTATTACAACGGTACTACATTCTCGTGACACGTGCAAACCAAATCTCCCAGGTCCGGCAATCGACCCGCCCGTTACCTAGCCCGTGGACAAAATCCCCCCGGCATTCGAACGGCGACGCATCCGGCCTGGACACTTCGCTTCACCTTTGGACGCTGTAAAGCATACATTACATTATGTCATGTCTGCTATACATTTTGCCGTCCAAGGCTGCGCTCTGCGTTGCTCCTCAGCCCAATAGCGCTGCTATTGGCCCCTCGTCGCGCCTTGCCGGCCCGGCGCCTCGCCGCTCTCGGTGCTCGCGGGGCTTTATCCACGGACTGCTAGTGTCATGTCACGCATCAAACGTCGGATAGAGACGCTTGAGCCTGACACGGGCGTCGTCCGTGGTGAACTGCCAGTCGGCCCTGGCTCGGGATTCGGGCTCCGGCCGCACTGCCAGGCGGAAGTCGGCATTGCACTGCGGCGGGATCACCCAGCCGACGACGCGCCGCCGCGGTTTGACGGCACCCGCCGCACCGTCTCGTGCGAGGCGCCGCACCTGACTTTGGGAGGAGCGGCACGAATCCCGCCGGTGGCCTGTCCCATTCCGACATGCTCGTGTTCCGGGTTTTGCCGCGGCGACGGGTGGGCGCCCGATCACGCCACCGCCTCCAGCGCCTCGAGCTCCAGCGACAGCGGGACCGCGGAGTCGACGAAGTGGGGGGCGCCGTTGGAGAGGCGGTCGGGGGACGGGGACGGGGGCTCCGGCAGTTTCCGGGTGACCTCCGGCAACGGGGGCGAGCCCCCGAGCACCGCACCCTCGCGCGTGAAGAACGCGGCCTTGCCGTCACGGTCCAGCGCCAAGCGCGTGCCGCCCTCGTGGACGAGGCGGTGGTGTCGGCGGCAGAGCAGGATCGTGTTGGCCAAGCTCGTCTCGCCGCCATCGGCCCAGTGCTTCACATGGTGGGCCTCGGTGAAGCGGCTCGCGCATCCGGGATAGCGACAGCCGCGGTCCCGTTCCTCCAGCGCGCGGCGGATGTGCGGGGGGATGGTGCGCGTCCGCCGCCCCACGCTCACCACTTCGCCGTCCCGGTGACACATCGCGACCCGCGCGGCGTCGCACGCCATGCGCCGCGACGTCTCCGCGCTCACCCGCACCCCGTCGAGCTCGGACCGTCCCGTCTCGCCGCGCTCCGCCAGTGTCGCGGCGTCGGCGTGGACCACCACCTGGT
>JAPPNM010000013.1 GCA_028873825.1 Gemmatimonadota bacterium
CGTCGTCCCAGGTCTCCGCGTGTTGCATGTTGGCGCGCAGTCGCTCGAAGCCGCGTTCCGCCGATTCGGCCCGCACGATGCAATGGACCGTCAGTTCGGATTCGTGCGCGAGCAGGTCTCGGACGAGGAAGCGACCGACGAATCCGGTTGCGCCGGTAACCAGGACATGGCGGAAATCCGCGGGTGAAACCGGGTCCAGCGGCGAGGCGTCTTCGAGCGCGGTGCGAACAACGCGGCGCAGGGCGGTGAGATCGCGCTCGCATTCGGGCGGCAAGGTTCCCGCGAGTGGCGGGACAGGATGCTGCGAGGCGGACGAGCGGACCATGCGCTGATTCAGCGGTCTGAACCGGCCGCGACATCGGTCGCACTGGCAGGCATCGGGCGATCCCCGGGTCCGTCGACGCTGGCGACCGGGGAGAATCCTCCGTTCGGAAAGTGGTCCTCGCGCCGGTTCGCAAAGGGAGAGATTCTTCTGCGCACGCGGTGGGTGGCCTGCCGGGACTCGGCCGCCGAAGCGTCCGGTTCGGCCTCCGCTTCGGACTCTCCATCCGACGCGCCACCCTCGACGATGGTCTGTGCGAGGGAAAGGGCTGTTGCCGTGGTCATCAGCTCCAGCGCGCTTACCTGGTGGTTGTACTGCGTCTGGATGAACGCGCCGAGCTCGGCGACCGAGATCGAGGTGAGCCCGAAACTCGACAGGGGCTCGGTCATGTCGCCCTCCTCGTGCCCGCACAGCTCGGCCACCTTGGCCGAGATCTGGGCGACGACCCCTTCGACGGTCAGGTCACCGCCCGCATCCACCTCGAACGCCGCCTGATTGTGCACGAGCCGTCCGTTGCGCATGTAGTCGGGGGAATCGACCGACCAGGGCGGGTTGGAGAAGAGCGCGGTGACGAGATGGTCCTGTTCGGGCATGGTTCGCAGGGCGTAGTCGAGATTGGCGATCGCGAAGTTGGCGCTCACGGTCGTCATCCCGGCCGCTCTCATCATGCGCATGACGTGGAGGCTGCGCGCCGCCATCCCGACCTCGGTGACCGGACCCAGGTTGTAGGAGAGAGCTGGGAGCCCGCGCCGGCGGCGCCAGGCGGCCAGCCCGTCCAGGAAGGCGCTCGCGCCGCTGTAGTTGATCTGCCCGAGATTGCCGAAGGTCGAGGCGATGGAGGAGAAGAGCACGAAATGGTCAAGGTCGCATTCGGCGGTGGCGCGGTGCAGGTTCAGGGCGCCCTGCGCCTTGGGGGCGAACACCCTCCTCAGGGACTTGGGAGACGTCTCGAGGAACGAGCGGTCCTCGAGCGTCCCGGCCAGGTGGAACACCCCCTTCAACGGGCGCTCCAGCCGGGCGATGCACCGCTCGACGTCGGCTTCGCTGCGCACGTCGCCCGCAACGATGTCGATTTCGTAGTTCCCTTCCATCTTCGACAGGGTGGTGTTCTGCCGGATCCAGTGCAGGTCCCGGCCTCGCTCCGGATCCCTGTCCATCAGGGTCAGGTGGCGCGCCCCGACGGCGATCAGGTAGGGGACGAAACGGAGGCCGAAGCCCCCCAGGCCACCGGTCACCAGGTAGGTCGCGCCCGGATCGAGGAAGGGCCGCGCGTCAGCGATCCCGAAACCGGGATCCGCGCCGGCCGGAGGTGCCGTGAGGACCAGCTTTCCCTGGTGCCGGCCGGTGGTCATGAGTCGAAGCGCCTTGGCGTAGTCCCCGTACGGGAAGGCCGTAAGCGCCGGCGGGGGCACCGCGCCCTCCGCCATCAGGTCCAGGCAGGCCTGTGAAAGGACGTGGGACAGTACCGGATCGTCCAGCATCAACCGGTCCACATCGATGGCGGCGAAGCGGAGGTTCCTGCGGAACACGCGCATGCTGAGCGAGTTGTCGGTGTAGATGTCGACCTTGCCGATCTCGCAGTGCCAGCCGGAAGGGCGCAGGGCCTTGAGGCAGAGCGCGATGTTATGGCCGGCGAGGGAATTCAGCACCACGTCGACGCCCTCTCCCCCGGTGGCGGCCATCAGGTCGTCGTACCACTGGTGGCTGTGTGAATCGAAGGCTCCCCGGGCTCCCAACGCCAACAGTCGCTGCCGCTTGCTCTCGTTGCCCGCGGTCGTGTAGATCTCCGCGCCCAGGTGCTTCGCGAGCGCGATGGCGGCCTGTCCAACGCCTCCCATGGCCGAGTGGATCAGGACACGCTGTCCCTTCCTCAGGCGTGCCAGGTGGATCAGCGCGTAGTACGCGGTGACGTAGACCGACAGCGAGGATGCGGCCTCCTCCATGCTGATCCGGTCGGGCTTGAGGAAGGCGAGGTGCTCGTTGACCACGACGCGGTTGCCGATGCAGCCGCCCGCCGTCACCGCCACTTCGTCACCAACGTTCAGCCGCTTCACGCCGTCGCCGATGCGCCGGACGACTCCGCTGCCCTCGATGCCCACTTCCCGTCCGAGCGCCGACCGCTCATAGGCCATCGCGGGCAGGAGCCCGAGCGTGACCATGACGTCGCGGAAATTCAGCGCCGCCGCGGCCATCTCGATCTCCACGTCGGACGGACCCGGCGGGGGAGGCTCGAAGGTGGTCATCTGCAGCCCGCTCACCTGGCCCGGGTTGTCGAGGCGGAGCCGGTAGGGAGCGTCTTCGCCCGCGGGGACAAGCGGGGCACGGTCCCGCAAGCTGAGAATGCGGGGAACCCAAATCCGCCCCTCCCGCACCGCCACCTCGCGTTCGCGCAGGTCGCACCGGTCGAGGAGCGCCATCGTCTCCAGGTCGCCCCCGGCACCCAGGTCCACGAGTTGGAAATCGATCCGCGTGTCCTCGGCGAGCAACTCCAGGGCGAGACTGCGGACGGCTCCCCACAGCGTGGTCCCACGCGGGTCGTCCACGCCGCAGACGGCCCTGTGCGTCACGATGGTGAGGCGGCAGTTCCGCGTCGCGTTCTCGAGGCGGTACGGGGCGATGGCCTGGAGGAAGGAGACCAGCTGCCAGACCGCCCGCTCACCCGTGGGATCGGCGGGATCCGCGGCGCAGAAGATGTTGATCGCGGCCAGGTCGGCCGCCCGGGGCCATTCCTCGAGCGAGGTGAAATCGCTGTTCTCGTAGCTTGCCCACGGCACCTGGTGAACCTCGGGCGAGTCGAGCCGGGCCACCCAGTCCGAAGCCAAGCTGTCCGGTGCGCCGATGACCCAGCGCGGGCGTGACTCTTCCCTTGGCCGTGCCGGTTCGCGGTAGGTCTGCGGCGCCTGAAACAGCGTGGTGCGTAGCCCCGTGTGCAGTGTGGTCCAGCCGTCTCGGGGCTCGATGACTTCGCCATCGTCGTGGGCAATGAGCGCGAGACCGCCGGGGACGGCCAGCCGACGCAGGAGCGTCCACTCCTTCTGCCCGAAGTCGCGTGCCTCGGCATGCAGGAACACGACTTCGGCAGCAGCCGCACGCACCAGTCCGAAGTCTCCGTGCAGCTCATCCGTCGATTCCGCCTCCGGATCGAGCGGCGCGAAACGAATCGCGGCGTCGCGGTGGTTGAACGCGTCGTAGTGGGCCCGCGTGTGCTCCTCATCCTCGCCGAGGAGCCAGTATTCCGTCTGTGCGTCGCCACCCGACAGCTGTTCGACACATCGGTTGAGGATCGTCCGGTCGGGCGACCGCCGACCGGCCACCTCGATCACATGACACGCGTACCGGTGACCGAGCCCGCCCTGCTCGAAGGCGGCGATCAGCGCGGCGGGGTCGACCTCACCATCCCGGATCGCGTCGCCGACCGGCGGCTCCGGAGGCACGAACTTGGGCTGCCACCCGACGAGATGCTTGCTGTCGGGCACGTCGCTCCAGCGAGGATTGCTGTTGAAGGAGTGGTACTCGCCGATGTGCGCGATCAGGTGCCCCGTGGCGCGGTCGTAGAAGGTGAGCCGCCCGATGTACAGTTCGCCCAGAGGCTTGGTGTACTGGCCCCGTTCGTCCACATCGTACCATTCCCCCGTGTCCACCAGGTGACACGCGATCCGCGGCCCCGTCGGGGGACGCAGGAAGGTCACGTTGCAGGCCCGCTGCGGCATGGAGAAGAAATCGGGCAGGCGCATCAGGTAGCGCAGGAAGATCTGGAGCCCGCCGTCCGTCAACGGCGGATAGAGCACATACCCCTCCTCCTGCGCGTCCGCCCACAGATCTCCGTCGACTTCGATGTCCAGCAACATGTCCGTCGAGTTGGCGTCCATGTCGATCTGCCTGATGCTGCGGAACTCGGGGCCGAACTCGAAGTCGTCGCCCACGACCGCCTCGATCTGTTCGTAGAACTCGTCGCCGGTGCTCAGGGGCTCGGGATCGAAGTCCGAGGCCAGCACGTCGTCCAGGGTCGCGAAGGCGTTGACCTCGTGATCGGCGGCCACCCGGCGGACCCGTCCCCGGCAGTGCAGCGTGCCCGCGTCGTCGTCCTCGAAGGACCGGGACGAGATCGTGAAGGTGAACTGGTCCGGAGCATTGGGGACCGGGAACAGGGCCGTCTGCAGCCGCACGGGCGTCCTGCCGACGGGGGTATGCTGGAGGAACTCGATCTCCTCGATGTTGATGGGAGTGCCCGAAAACGCCTGCAACAGGAGTTCGATATAGCCGGCGGCCGGGATGATGGGCGCCCTGTGAACCCGGTGGTCGGTCAACCAGGGGAAATCGCGCTCGGAAAGCCGGCCCTCGTAGAGGATGTGATCGCAGGGGACCCGGTGGCCGACCAGCGGTCCGTGCGAATACTCGCCGCGGTGGACGAACATCTCGTCGTCGCACAGGTCGTCGCTGACCGTCGTATCCTCCGTCGGATGACCCGGCAGGAGATGGGCGATGGGCTCGGGCCGGGGATACTGGGATTCGAAGTCGAGCGCAACCCCGGCCCGGTACAGGGCTCCCAGCGTTTCCTGGAATCCCAGGCACACATCCTCGTCCTTCATCAGTGATGGGACGCTCTCCCCGGGCGGCGCGCCGGCCTCCAGGCACTGCCGGATCAGCGGCTGAAGGGCGCTGTGTGGCGCGACCTCGAGGAACACGTGCGGCTGAATCTCGCGCCTCACCGTGTCCATCGCCGCCGCGAAAAGGACCGGCTCGCGGATGTTGGACCACCAGTATTCGCTGTTCAGCCTGTCCACGGCCGTGCCGGTGACCGAAGACACCATGCGGACACCGCCGTCGAAGGCGCACTCGTCCAGGAAGGCCAGCGCTTCGAGCGCGTCTTCGTGCAGCGGGTCCATCGCAGTCGAATGGAAGGCGATGTTTCCCGGAATCAGCCGGCTCTGAAGATCGCGGCGGTCGAGCTCCGCCATCACCGGCCGGAGCGCCGACTCCCTTCCGCAGATGACCGTATTGGCTGGCGAGTTCTCGCATGCGATCTCGACCTGCGCGCGTCTGTGGTTGCCGGAACGGAACGAAACGCCGAGCTCCTCCAGCAGTCCCTCCACCCCGGGACGGTCGAGTCCGATCGCCAGCATGCGGCCGGAACCGGCCACCCGCTGCTGCAGCGTGGCGCGGTGATAGACCAGGTGCGTCGCGTCCGCGAGGGAAAGCGCGCCGGACGCGTAGGCCGCGGCCACTTCGCCGGAACTGTGACCCACGACGCAATCGGGATGTACACCCCAGGTCGCCAGCAACTCCACCAGCGCGCACTGGATCATGAAGATGGTGGGCTGGGCCAGCTGCACCTCGTTCAGTTCTTCCTGGCTGGCGGAGAAGCAGACTTCGCGCAACGAGATGTCCGAGTACCGGCGCCACTCCTCCTCGACGGTGTCGACCACCCGCCGGAAGACGGGATCGGCGTCGTAGAGCTCGCGGCCGCATCCGGCCCACTGGGTGCCCTGTCCGGAGAACACCATCGCCACCCGTCGCTCGCCTTCGTCCACGGTGGACACCGGAGCGGGGTCATCCACGAAGGCGTCCAGGGCTTCGCCGAGCTCTCGGCGGTCACGTACCGCGAATGCGGTGCGGGCGGGGAAGTGCGTCCGGCGCCTGCCGAGATTCCCCGCCAGAGTGTAGAGATCGGTCTCCTGCTCATCCAGGCTTCGCCGAAGGTTGCGTGCGCTTTCCGTAAGGGCGCTTGCCGTGCGCGCCGACAGCGGAATCATGTAGCCTGCCCCGGGAGCAACGGGTACCGACCACACCCGGGGCCGTGCCGGCCGGTATTCCCGAACCACACAATGCCCGTTTGCGCCGCCGAAACCGAAGGAATTGATACCGACCACGACGGAGCGGTCGGGAAACGGCTCGCACGCCGTCTGCACCTGCATCGGGCAGCTGTCGAAGTCGATTTCCAGGTTGGGCGCCAGGAAGTTCCTCGAGATCGGCGCGAAGGTGCGACGTTGCTCTTTACGCTGGCCACGCGCAGGGGGACCTCGCGTTCGACGCCGCCCAAGGCCTCGGCGATCGCGTTGCCTTCGATGCGGTCGCCCACGACGGTGCCGGTGGCGTGCGCCTCGATGTAGTCGAAGTCCCCGGGGCCCAGCCCCGCGCGTTCGCGTGCGACGCGCATTAGCTCGACCTGCGAATGACGGGTCGGAGCGGTGATGTACCGACCCTGCGCGAGTCCGCCGCTGTCGTCGGCGGTCCCGGCCGTGTTCACCGCGGTGGCTTCGATCACCGCGTGGATGTGGTCCCCGTCCCCTTCGGCCGCTTCCAACGGCTTGATGGCGAAGACGAAGGCCCCTTCGGCACGCATGTAGCCGTTGGCGTCGGCATCGAACGAATGACACCGGCCATCGGGACTGATGACGCCGAGAGCGTTGAAGGAGACGCTGCACCTGGCCGAGCCGAGGTAGGTCGCGGCTCCCACCAGGGCGCGGTCGCAGTCGCCCCGTGCGATCGAGTTCACGGCCGTGTGAAGGGCGGTGAGCGAAGCGGAGCAGGCCGTGGCACACGAAACCGACGGTCCCATCAGGTTCAGGTGGTATGAGATGCGGTTGGCGAGCATGGAAGCGTCGATGCTCAGTATGGAGAACTCGTTGGTCCCGTACATCGCGCGCCAGTTGGCCGTCGAAGCCACCTGGGACCCGATGAAGACGCCCGTGGGACTGTTGCGCAGCGCGTGAAGATCCCAGCCAGCCCGTTCGCAGGATTCCCAGGCGCATCCCATCAGCATGCGGATCTGGGGATCCATGTACGTCATTTCGTGCAGGGACACGCCGAAGAGACCCGGGTCCAGCCGCTGCTCTCCGTCTTCCCTGATCAGCCCTTCGTAGGCGCTCCCGAAACGACCCGGGCCCGAGAACCCGCCGATCGGCCGATAGCCCCTGCCGTACCGGTCGGTGATGGATTCGCGAACGATGTCCCGCTCGCTCAGGAGGCGCCAGAAGTCATCGTCCGTGACGATTCCGCCGGGCATGCGGTAGGCGTACCCGACGATGGCGACGGGACAGGCGAGAGATCCCGATCTCACCTCAGGTCCACGTCAGCCGGTCCAACGGCACAATGGAAAGTATGTATGACAAAATGTAATCAGGACTTTACATCCGGTTCGACATGGGGCACCGGTGCGGATGGGCCCCCGCCTCGAGGGCAGTGGCATCTCCAACCGCCCGCCAGGGACGGCTATCTGGCGCCGCCCACCTCCTCCATGGCCTTGTCGGCGATGTCGAACATCCTCTGAAGAACCCGCTTGCGGCGAACCTTGAACGCTTCCACCAGCTTCCAGAGCGACTCGCGGATTCGTGCGGCCGCCTCCTCCCTCTCCTCGGGAGACAGCTTCGTGTCGTTCCGGTACTCGTACTTCTCGATGGCGAAGTCGGCGATGTCCAGGATGTTCTCGCCGACCACGTCGAGATCGACTGCGGTCTTCAGCTTGGGGGTGTTCGCTGGGTCGGCCATATCGGCTCTCCTGTTGAAGGCTGTTGCGGTCGGGTTTGGGGGCTCGGAATGCGCCGCCGGACTCCTCATGGAGCGGAAGATCAGGCTCGGAGGCCAGACATTCCGTCTTTTTCATCCGGCTGCACCCTGCCGAAACCTAGTCCCAAAATAGCGAGTTCGCAACACTCCACTTCAGAGGTGGCCTTTTTCTATGTACGCCGCTTGCCGGGTCGTCTCCGACTGGTGTTCGGCTGCTCTCGGAAGCTGATTCTGGGGTCGAAGACGGTGTTGCCGGGGTGTCGGCCCCGCTCCCGGAAGCGTTTTTCGACGCCGGGAGACACCGGTCCCCCAATCCGGTCCAACGCGATCAGCAGTGCCGTCGCTCCAGGGGCTTGCCCGCCTTCTTCTCCAGCGCCTCGGCGCGCGCCTTCATCGCCGGCTGCGCGTCGTAGCCGAAGATGAAGTCCGCCTCTTCGCTCCATCGGTCGAAGTTGGCAGTCAGCGAAAAGTCCGTGTCACCCCGCACGCACACTCGCCCGACGTGCGACACCAGCGGGACCGCCCGGTCGATCCACTCCGCCGCGCCCTGGTGGCTCACCGCGTTGCCCGGCCGGTTCACCAGATACGGCACCTCGCCTGTGTTGGCCAGCGACACGACCACCGGGTCGTAGCCCCACACCCCCCGCCGCGTGAAGTCACCCACCGCCGTCGGGCTCGGGATCATCTCCGCTCCCAGGGCATCCATGTACGCCGCGTCGTTGCGCAGACCCTCGATTCCTCCTCAACAGACCCCGCCTGGATTCACGCTTACTTGGGGGTCCAGCCGGCGGACGATGGACCGGCAAGCGGCCTGATCCGCGTGTGATCCGCGGCAGGCCGGGCGACGCCGGGGCTCCGGGCCAGTCTCGGTGCGCGCGGGGACTCCGCCCACGGACTGCTACCGCTCCACCCGCACCGTCAGGATGTCGACGTTGTGGTACTGCCGGTGCCTAACCGACGAGGCATGATGGCGCAGGAGGGCGAGCGAAAGGTCCCGTTCGTGCCCGGGGTCGGGTGAATCGGGAAGGACCACCATCCGGTTCTCCAGGTTGCCCGCCTGGGTGGCGGCGGTGAATTCCAGCAGCGCGCCCTCGCGGAGGTTCCGGGCCACGACACGCAGGCGGCGTCCCTCCGCTGCGGGAGCATGCTCGTCCTCCTCTTGGCGAAGAAGGCTCAGGAGCGACTCCTCGGACGCGGCCCGAAGGCGCTCGATCGCGCGCGTCGACCAGGAGTGCTTCGAGGCGAAGTCCACCATGAAGCGGTCGAGCGCGGGCTGCCGGTCCGCGCTCAGGCGCATCTCCGTCCGGTGCCGGCGGGGGCCGGTGAACTGGATGAACAGGTTGAGGAGCAGAACAGAGAGCCCGCCGACCGTGAGGCCGCTTGCGAGCATGCGGCCCGCGGGTGTGGCGAGGTGGCTGGGGAAGATGGCCTGGAACTGGATGCCCGCCCCGATCCAGAACGAGAGCCCCGCGACCAGCGCGTTGCGCCGTTCGGGACCCTCCCGGAAGACGACGCGCATGCCCTGCGCCCCGGCCAGGCCGAAGATGACCACGATGTAGGCGCCCAGCACCGGGGAGGGTATGGACAGGACCAGGGCCGTGATCTTGGGCACGAAGGCGAGCGCGACGAAAATGGCGCCGATGTAGACTCCGACCCTGCGTGCGGCGATGCCGATCCCGTCGGCGAGCGCAATGCCGGCCGCATAGGGCCAGGGCGCTGGAATGCCGGCCAGCCCCGCCAGCAGCGTACCGGATCCGCAGGCGGCAACGGATCCCTCCACCCGGCGGAAGTCGATGGCTCTGGGTTCGCGCCGCGACAGTCGCTGCATGCGGACCGCGTCGCCGACCTGGCGGACGGTGATCACGAATGTCACGAAGAGAAAGCCGGGCAGGAGTATCCAGAAGCGGGAGTCGAAGGCCAGGTCGAGTCCGGGCGTGGCGACGGAGGGAACGCCGAACCAGGAGGCGGCGCCCAGGCGCGAGAAGTCGAGGACCCCGAAAAGCGCGGCCGCCGCGCAGCCCATGCCCATGCCCAGGATAGGGGTCCAGGCCCGCAATCTTCGCGGGGCCCGCAGCATGAGTGCGACGACGGTCGCGGTCGTCACGGCCGCGATCACGGGCCCGGCGGCGGAGTGGGCGTCTTCGGGCAGCCGGACGAGCATGGCGAATCCCATCGGCATGACCGTCACCGAGACGAGCGCCAGCAGGGTGCCCGAGACGAGCGGTGTGATGAGGCGCCTGAGAAGCACTAGACGGGCCGCGAAGCCCAGTTGGCAGAGCCCCGAAGCGACGACCAGCGTGCCGAGCAGAGCGGGGCCGCCCTCGTGCAGGGCGAGCACCGCCACGCCGATGGAGGCCCCCGACGTCCCCATCACGATCAGGTTTCCGGCGCCGAGCCGGCCGATCCGCCTCGACTGGACGATGGTCGTGAGCCCGCCGATCACCATGCCGGCGAAGATCGCCCAGGACAGGTACGCGTCGCTTTGGTTCGCCACGCGCGCCACGATTGTGGTGACCACGACGATGGGAACGCAGACCAGGATCGCCGCCTGGAGCCCGATGACGAATGAAGCCGGGTGGGGCGGCGGCTCGTCGGCGGCGAAGCGAAGGTCGTCGCGGGCCGCGGGCGGCGTTGTGGCCAAAGATCGTTTCTCCCGGATTCTGCCTTGGCGGCTGACAGCGCGCGGGTGCGCTCGAGCGCCTGAAAGCTGCCATGATACCTTGAGTGCAGTGCAATGTCACCATCCGCCGCCGCGGGATCATGCCAGAGACCAAGCCCGAAGGGTTGTCCGTCCCCGCGACTCGCCGAGGCACCCGCCGCCGCTCGGCGGACGGCGAGCGGAGGGGCGGACGGGCAGTCCCGCCGAGGCCGCCGGGCCCAGTGCTCGTCACCGGCGCCAACGGCTACGTCGCGTCATGGCTCGTCAAGCGGCTCCTCGAAGCCGGCTGCGACGTCCGCGCGACGGTGCGCGATCCCGGGGATCCCGCCAAGACCGCGCACCTGCTGGCCGCCGTGCGCGCCTGTCCCGGGACGCTGACCCTCTTCCGGGCGGACCTCCTGGATCCCCGCGGCTTCCGACGGGCCATGGCGGACTGCGCACTGGTCTTCCACACGGCCTCGCCCCTGATCGTACGCGAAGCGGTCGACCCGGTGCGCGACCTGATCGAGCCGGCCACGCGGGGCACCCGCCACGTCCTGGAAGCGGCCAGCCGGACGCCGTCGGTGCGGCGAGTCGTCCTCACCTCGAGTATCGTGGCGGTTTACGGGGACGCGGCGGACCTGGCCGAAATCGAGGAGGACCGCTTCGACGAGAGCCACTGGAACCGTAGCAGCGGCGAGCATCATCAGCCCTATTCGTACTCCAAGACCCTGGCGGAGCGGCTGGCCTGGAAGATCGCGGGAGACCAGGACCGGTGGGATCTGGTCGTTGTCAACCCGGGCCTAGTTCTCGGTCCCGGCCTGAGCCCCCACACCCGGGCCGAGGGCGTCCTGATCATGCGCGACCTGGGCAACGGCTACTACCGGTTCGGCGCTCCGGAGCTGGAATTGGCCGTCGTGGACGTTCGGGACGTGGCGGAGGGCCACCTGCGGGCGGGACTCATCCCGGAGGCCGGCGGGCGTCACATTCTGGTCAGCGAGACGCTGGGCCTGATCGAGATCGCCGAGATTCTGCGGGCCCGTTTCGGCGGTGGCTTTCCGTTTCCGAGGCGAATCGTCTCCAAACCGGTCGCGTACATGCTGGCTCCCCGGCGGGGAATTCCGCAGGCGGTGGCGAAACGCAACATCGGATACCCCCTTAGGTTCGACAATCGCCGGGCGCGGGAGAGTCTCGGAATGGAGTTTCGTCCAGCCGCCGAATCCGTGACAAGTCATTTTCGGCAGCTGCTCGACGACGGACTGGTCCTTCGGGCCGCCGCCGGAGCTTGAGGAAGCGTCACCCGTTCGACGATTTCAGGGGTTCCGCAGGGGTCATGCGGGGTTGTCGTCCGGGGCCGCCAGGGCCCGGCCGACGGCCTCCCGCACCTCGTCAGGCATCTCGTCGGCGCCCATCATCCACTCCAGGTAGTCGGGGGCCTTCGCGGCCACCTCGTCGAGCGGGGTGCCCTTGTGCTTGCCCCGGTTGAAGACGAGCCCGCCGCGCTTCTTCGCGAACCAGCGGTCGAATTCGGTCAGGAACGGTCCCATCTCGTCGCAGTAGGCGTGGAGTCCGTCCATGTCGCGGGGGAGGTTCCGGTAGCGGGCGAGCTGGGCGGTCAGGACGGCGGCGGTGGTGCGAATGTCGCCGAGCGCCGTGTGCGCGTCCTGGTGGTCGCGCCCGAGGTAGAAGCGGGCCGCGGCCGAAAGATCGCGGGGCTCCTCGCGGTGGAAGATCATCTTCATGTCGATAAGCCGGCGCCTCTTTGCGTCGAAGGGGACTCCCGCGCGGCGAAACTCCGCCAGCAGGATGGGAAGGTCGAAGCGCCGGATGTTGAAGCCCGCCAGATCGCACGGCTCCAGCAGCTCGGCGAGCGACCTCGCCGTCCTGCGGAAGGCGGGCTCGTTCGCCACCACTTCGTCGGTTATGCCGTGGATCGCCGCCGCCTCGGGGGGAATGGGGATCCCGGGATCGTAGCGGCGCACGCGCTCGAAGACGTCGCCCTGGGGCGATACGCGCAGGACCGCGAGCTCGACGATCCGGTCGCGCGCGAGGCTGAGGCCGGTGGTCTCGATGTCGAAGAAGACGACGGGACGGTCGAGGTCGAGGGGGAGCTTCATGGCGGTAGTCTAACCGCTCCCGGCCGGGCCGGCATTACCAGCGCGGGGTTCCCGCCGGCGTATATTGCCCCGATGCGAGCCGTTGCGATCCCCGAATTCGGCGGGCCCGAAGTCCTGGATCTTCGGTCCGTCCCCGACCCGGAGCCTTCTCGCCGCGAGATCCTGGTCAAGGTGCGCGCCTTCGGCGTCAACCGGGCCGACCTGTTGCAGCGCCGCGGGCTGTATCCCCCTCCGGCGGGCGCGCCGGACATCCCGGGGCTGGAGTTCGCCGGAGTGGTCGAGGAGGCGGGATCCGCGGTGACGCGGTGGAAGGCGGGCGACCGGGTCATGGCGATAGTGGCGGGCGGGGGCTACGGCGAGCGGGTGACCGTAGACGAACGGGTGGCCGTCGGAGTGCCCGCGGGCATGGAGACGACGGTGGCCGGGGCGATCCCCGAGGCGTACATGACGGCCTTCGACGCGCTCTTCCGCCAAGCGCGACTGAAGGCGGGCGAGACTCTTCTGGTTCACGCGGCGGGAAGCGGCGTGGGGACCGCGGCGGTGCAGCTGGCGCGCCGTGCGGGCGCGCGCGTGATCGGTACTTCGCGCACGGAAGCCAAACTGGCGCGGGCCGCGGAAATGGGGCTGGAGCTCGGTCTGAACGGGCGGGAGGCGTGGGACCGCACGGTCGCGGAGATTGCGGACGGAGGGGGAGCCGACGTGATTCTGGACCTGGTGGGGGCGCCCTACCTTGCGCGCAACCAGGCCGCGATCGCGGTGGGGGGGCGGCACATGGTCGTGGGCGTGCCGGGCGGCGGGCGGGCGGAGATCGACCTGCGGGCGCTGATGGCGCGGCGGGCGCTGATCCGGGGGACGGTGCTGCGGGCGCGGAGTGTGGGGGAGAAGGCCGCGCTGGCCGCGGAGTTCCGCGCCGAGGTGTTGCCCGGGTTCGCGGACGGGTCGCTTGCTCCGGTGATCGACGGGGTGCTTCCCGCGACGAGGGCGGCGGACGCGCACCACCGCATGGAGGCCAACGAGAACTTCGGCAAGATCGTGATGGTCTGGCAGTCCGTGGATAAAGCCGCCCGAGCACCGAGAGCGGCGAGGCGCCGGGCCGG
>JAPPNM010000030.1 GCA_028873825.1 Gemmatimonadota bacterium
GCGCCGCGGCGGGATCACCCGGCCGACGCGCCGCCACGTCTTGATGGCGCTCTTCGCGGAGTGAACGCGGGCGGTGGAACATATCGTTCACGGTGGGTTACGAGACAGTCAGCGACAAGACCGTCACCGAATGAACGGGACAACGCCGACAATCCGGGAAAAGGGAGCGCGAATGAACGGGTCGAGAATCGTAGCGGCGGTATTCCTAACTGCCTGCAGTGGTGACGCCACAGAACCGGAGTCGCTGTACCCCGCAACCGTCGTGGTGTCGCCGGCGACAGGAGAAATGGAAAAGTTCGCCGACACCCTCCACCTGACGGCCACGGTCAGGGATCAGAACGGGGACAGAATGGACTCCGTAACCGTCGAATGGTCGACAGAAGACTCACTCTCGGCCACCGTTACCGCCGAGGGTGTCGTAAGAGCCCGGGGCGGCGGCGTGGTCGGGATCACGGCGACCGCGGGAGAGGTATCCGACACGGCAACCATCACCATACGCCTGGGCCAACTAGATGGACTGCTGACGCTCTATGAAAGCCTGAATGGCGACAATTGGACCGACAACACCAATTGGGGAACTGAGAGCAAGCTCCAGACCTGGTACGGCGTCGTGGCAGACGACAACGGCAACGTCATCAGGCTGAATCTCCAAAGGAATAACCTTCACGGTGAGATACCACCCGAGATCAAGCTTGTGAAGCACTTGCGGGTATTGGACTTGTCGTTCAACGATTCGGTCACGGGTACCGTACCGCTCGAGTTGGCAGAGATGGAGTACCTGAGAGGAATCCTGTTGCACCACAACTCCCTGACCGGCACAATCCCGTCCGTGCTCGCCAACCTGACCGGAATGGTCAATTTCGACTTACATCACAACCAGCTGACCGGCCCCATGCCGGAATGGCTCGGAGACCTGCCCGAGTTGACGCACATCGGCCTCTGGGGCAACGATATCACCGGATCCGTACCGGCCTCGCTGGGCGACTTGAACCGCATGGTGAGGCTTGAGATCCAGGAAACCGACTTGAGCGGGCGGTTGCCACGAAGCCTCATGAAACTGAAGCTCCATGTATTCCATTGGCAGGATACCGATCTCTGTTCTCCGCCAGACGATGCGTTTCAAAACTGGCTCGACCGAATCCGCTTCCACAAGGGGGGTAGCCCCTGCGATCAGTGACGGCGGGCGAACTGGAAATCCCGGCGAGGGTCATCGTCGGCCGTTGACACGCGACGTGCGGGAGTTTTCCGGCATCCCCGGGGGGCGATTCCCCCCAGACCTTCCCTCCAGCAGGGCTTGCCACGTCGGCGTCAAGACATGTACATTTGGATATGTACACTTTATAGAGAGCGGGGGATTCCGATGAAGACCGTCGGCGCAGCCGAGTTCAAGGCCCGGTGCCTGCGATTGATCAAGCAGATGAACCAGGACGGCGAGCCCGTGACCGTTACGAACCGCGGTCGTCCCGTCGCCATACTGTCGCCCATCCCCGAACAGGCTCCGTCCGCGTCCATCATCGGCGCGATGGCAGGCACGGTTCTGGCGTACGACGATCCTCTCGCGCCCGCCGCCGACCCCGCCGACTGGGCATCCCTGCTTTGATCGTTCTCGATACGCACACGCTCATCTGGACCGTGGAGGGCGATGGGCGGCTCGGCACGAGCGCGTCCCGCCTGATCGAGGAAACGGTTCAGACCGATCGGGTGGCGGTGTCGGCCATCACGCCCTGGGAAATCGCGATGCTCGTGGAACGGCGGCGGTTGCGGCTCGGCCGCGAGGTCGGCGAGTGGATCGCAGAGGCTCTCGCCCTGCCGGGCGTCACGCTCATCCCGATCGAACCGGCCATAGCCATCAACAGCGTGCGCCTGCCGGGGGAGTTTCACGCCGACCCCGCCGACCGGTTCATCGTCGCCACGGCACGTCACCTGAAGGCGTCGCTGCTGACCGCCGACCGGACGATCCTGGCGTACTCCGCGGCGGGGCATCTTCGGGCCGTGGACGCCGCGGAGTGACTTGGGAGATTCCAAATGCCCGATGCGAACAGCCTGACCCTGGGCGAATTCAGCGACACCGCCTTCTCGGAGAACCACAAGCGGCAAATGCACCGGTGGGTTCCGTGGATCGCGGGCTTCTCCGGCTCGTTCGTCATGGACGTGATTCGCGACGCGGCCCCCAACGGAGAGCGGCTGAACATCCTCGACCCGTTCGCCGGCGTCGGCACGACCCTGGTCGAGTCCGTGTGGAACGGTCACAGCGCGACGGGATTCGAGATCAACCCGTACGCCGCTCTGGCCTGCAGGCTCAAATCGCAAGCCGGGCGCTACGATCTCGGGAAGCTTGCCGCGGCGATGGATCGATTCGACGACTTCCTGGACGAAGGTTCCGACCGGGAAGCGCTTCCGCGCAGCGTCGCGCCGCCGCGATTCAAGAGCCGCGTCCCGTTCTTCAGCCCGTCCATCGAGCGCCAGGTGCTCTGCTGCACGGACTTCATCCGGGAGCAGGACGAGAAGTGGGTGCGCGCCCTGTTCCAATTGGCGCTGGGGTCGGTGATGGTGGGATTCTCCAACTATTCGTACGAACCCAGCCTGGGCACGCGCGCGGGTGCGGGGAAGCCGAACATCGATCATGCCGACGTGTACGGGATCGTCCGCAGAAAGATCCGCCACATTCACGCCGACATCGCGGCCTTCCAAGGCGAGACGTCCCGGTTCGACCAGCGGCCCGAGGCGACCGTGCATGCCTGTTCCTACCTGAGCAACGGCGACCGCGTGCCCTCGGGCAGCGTCGACCTCCTGATCACCTCGCCGCCGTACCTGAACAACTATCACTACCTCCGCAACACCCGTCCGCAGCTCTACTGGCTGGGTCTTGTCGACGAGCCCGCCGAGGTGAAGTCGATCGAGAGGGAGAGTTTCGGGCAATTCTGGCAGACGGTCCGAACGGGCCCCGAGGTGCCGTTGAATCCCTCGGTGGAGGAACTGGCCGATCTGCTGACGGCCCTGAGAGGCCGCAACGCGGACCGTGGCGCCTACGGCGGACCCGGATGGGCCAACTACGCCGCCACGTACTTCAACGACTGCCAGACCTTCTGCCGGGTCACCAGGCCGCTCATGAGGCCCCGCGGACGCCTGTTCGTCGTGATCGGCAACAGCATCCTGCAGGGGCTGGAGTTCCGGACGGACCGGATCTTCGCCGCAATCGCCGAGGCGGAGGGCTTCGAGAAGCTAGGGGTCCACGAGGTCAGGAAGAAGCGCACGGGCAACAGCGTGGTCAACTCCTCGGTCAGGATCGGCACCGTGTCGCGGCCCGTTCGCCTTTATGAAACGGTCGTGGAGCTAGCAGTCGCGGCGTGAGTCAGGAGCCCGAACGCCCCGCCGTCACATACAGCTCGCCCCCGCCCCGCCGGAACTCCTCCGCCTTCTCGCTCATCCCCTCCGCCACCGCCGCCGCCACTCCCACCCCGCGCTCCCGCGCGAACCGGCGCACGTCGTCGCTGATCTTCATCGAGCAGAACTTCGGCCCGCACATCGAGCAGAAGTGCGCCACCTTGGCCCCTTCGGCCGGCAGCGTCTCGTCGTGGAACTCGCGCGCGGTCACCGGATCGAGCGACAGGTTGAACTGGTCGCGCCAGCGGAACTCGAACCGCGCCTTCGAGATCGCGTCGTCCCACTGCTGCGCGGTCGGGTGGCCGCGCGCCAGGTCCGCCGCGTGGGCCGCTATCCTGTAGGCGATCACGCCGTCCTTCACGTCGTCCCGGTCGGGCAGCCCCAGGTGCTCCTTGGGCGTCACGTAGCAGAGCATCGCCGTCCCGTACCACCCGATCATCGCCGCCCCGATCGCGCTCGTTATGTGGTCGTAGCCCGGCGCGATGTCGGTGGTGAGCGGCCCCAGCGTGTAGAACGGCGCCTCGTCGCACCACTCGAGCTGCTTCTCCATGTTCTCCTTGATCAGGTGCATCGGGATGTGACCCGGTCCCTCGTTCATCACCTGCACGTCGTACTCCCACGCGATCCGGTTCAGCTCGCCCTGGGTGCGCAGCTCGGCGAACTGGGCCTCGTCGTTGGCGTCGGCGATCGAGCCGGGGCGCAGCCCGTCGCCCAGCGAGAACGAGACGTCGTACTCGCGCATGATCTCGCAGAGTTCGCGGAAGTTCGTGTAGAGGAAGTTCTCGCGGTGGTGGGCCATGCACCACTTGGCCATGATCGAACCGCCGCGGCTCACGATCCCCGTGACCCGGTCGGCCGTGAGGGGCACGTAGCGCAGCAGCACCCCCGCATGCACGGTGAAGTAGTCCACCCCCTGCTCGCACTGCTCGACTATCGTGTCGCGGTAGACCTCCCACGTCAGCTCCTCGGGGACGCCGCCCGCCTTCTCCAGCGCCTGGTATATCGGCACGGTGCCGATCGGCACGGGCGAGTTGCGGACGATCCACTCGCGTGTGGCGTGGATGTTTCTCCCCGTGGACAGGTCCATGACCGTGTCGGCGCCCCAGAGCGTCGCCCAGCGCAGCTTCTCGACCTCCTCGTCGATCGACGAGGCCACCACCGAGTTCCCGATGTTGGCGTTGATCTTCACCTTGAAGCCGCGCCCGATGATCATCGGCTCGAGCTCCGGGTGGTTGACGTTGGCGGGAATGATGGCGCGGCCGCGCGCCACCTCGTCCCGGACGAAGCGCGGGTCGATCCCCTCCCGGATCGCGACGAACTCCATCTCGGGGGTGACCTCGCCGCGCCGCGCGTAGTGCATCTGGGTGACGGGACCGTTGCCGCGCCGGGTGGTGCGGCGGAGGCCGGGGGGAAGGTCGAGGGGATCGTCGCGCCTGCCCGGCGCGAGGGGAGCGGAGCGGCCGGTGACACGTACGTCCCGCGCGGCGATCCAGGGTTCGCGGAGCGCGGGCAGGCCGTCGCGGACATCGTGGCCGGGCGGGCCGCTCGTGTCGTAGATGCGAAGGGGGGGCTCGCCGCCCGAGAGGGAGATTTCCCGCATGGGGACGCGGATGCCGGCGGGGCCGTCGACGTGGACGCGGGCCGAGCTCGGGAAGGCGTCGCGGTAGGCGGCGGGGGGCGGGGCGGGGGCGGTCGGGCGCGGGGGCGCGGCCTCAGGTTGAACGACTGGCTTGATCATCGCAAATCGGTCTTCCCCGGCTGTGGGCGTCATCGCCGGGGGGAAGCGACCGGCATCCGGCGGGATCGGGGCCCCGCCGGCGCCGCGCTTCCTACGCCGGTATCAGCCGGATCAGGTTCTGGGGTGCGGTCTCAATCCCGCCGCCGCGCGACCGGCGTGCGAAGCGGGATGCCCCCGGCGACCGCGGGAAAATAGGGCGGGGGCGGTCTGCGAGCCACCTGCCCCGCACCGGCCTCGGCTCGACGAGCGGTTCCCGTCGCCTCCCGGGTTCACCCGGACTTCCGAGCCACCCGCCCCGCACCGGCCTCGGCTCGTATGGGTTGCCCATAGTCATCGCTATGGGTAGTATGGGTCATGAAGACCACCGTCGATATCCACGACGAGTTGCTGGTCCGCGCCAAGCGGCATGCGCGAAGCACCGGACGTCCGCTGCGGGCCGTGGTGGAAGAAGGCCTCCGTGCCGTTATGTCCGCCCACGCGTCGGTTGATTCATACCGGCTCCCCGATCTGAGCGTCGGAGACCCGACCGACGAAGATCCCCTGGAGGCGTACTCCTGGCAGGATCTCTCCGAGATGATCCACGAGCACCCCGGAGAACCGTGATCGCGGTCGACACGAACGTGCTCGTGTATGCGCACCGCCGGGAGTCGCGGGTGCACGAGGCGGCGCGCGGGATCCTGCGGGAGCTTGCGGAGGGCAGGCGTCCATGGGCCATTCCCTGGCCCTGTTGCTACGAGTTCCTGAGCGTCGTCACGAATCGGCGCATCTGGCGGGGGGCGCAGTCGACCCCGGACCAGGCTTGGAGCCAGTTGCGAGCCTGGACCGATTCCCCCACCAATCGGCTCCTGGGCGAGACAAGCGACTTCATGGACATCCTCGACCGGTTCGCCCAGCGGCGCCGAGTCCGGGGTCCGGTCGTCCATGACGCGCGCGTCGCCGCAATCTGTCTGGCCCACGGGATCGAGGAACTTCTGACCCGGGACCGGGACTTCGAGCTCTTTCCGGAATTGAAGCTCAGGAATCCCTTCGCCGCGTAGCCGCAGCGCGGGCGACTCAACCCGCCCCCACCGCCCCCAGCCCCATCCGGACGAATGCCCACTGGAACCGCATCTGATCGGCCACGGGCATCGCCCTGAGTCCCGCCCGCGCCGCCTCGCCCCGCACTTCCGCCGCAACCCGCGCGGCCACCTCCTCGCCCTCTTCCGCCGCCTTGCGAATACGCGCATCCCACCCGGCGATCCGCTTCCGCCAGCGCACCAGCGCCGGATCCGGCGGCCCAAGCTCGACGCCCACCCCCGGCGTGACGAAAAGCGGCATCTCGGTCACGAGCGTGAGGGGGTCGCCGCCCAACGCACGCACCGCCTCCATCGAGCTGGGGCGGAAGCGCCCGGCCGTTTCCGGGTCCCCAACTGCTTGGAAGTGACGCCTCATCGCGCGGGAGTCGGGTCTGCTGCAGAATCCCCGCGCCAGGCGGTGAAACCCCTTTTCGCCGTGCCGTTCGACATCGTGCAGCGTATGGCCGGCCCCCTCGACCTCGCGGGCGAGCCCGGCGGCCGCCTCCCGCAGTCGCGGCCACCACGACCGCTCGACCAGGAAGTACGGACCGGCCGCCACGCTCATGCCGTGCAGGCTTACGTGCAGATCGAAGGGGGCGGCGTCGCGCCAGAAGGCCCAGGCGGCGCGGTTCTCGGGACGGGCGGCGCGGTCCTCTTCGCCGCGGGGGAAGCCGAATTCGACGTCGTCGCCGGGGAGTTCGCGAACGCGGTGGCGGAGGTAGGCCGGAAAATCGTACCGCCCGGCGCCCGGAGTCTGCCACGCCGCGTTGGCCGCCGCCCCGTCCGGGTTGACGTGGGGAACGACGAACCAAGTCGCGGCCTTGCGGAGAACCGCCCCGCCGGGGCCGGCCAGGAAGCGTACCAAGCGCCGCAGGAATCGCGGCCCCACGGGTTCGTCGGCGTGGCAGCCGCCGATCAGGCTCACTCTGCGCGGTCCGTCGCCGATCCGGTACGCGGAGATCGGCCGCCCTTCGCGAGAGCGGCCGATTCTCGCGTCCTTGTGCGCGGCCGGCCCGTCGATTTCGTCGCTCAACACTAGCAGCCCGTGGACAAGATCCCCCCGGCCCCGTCCGTCCCGGACCGGACCCGATCCGAGCGTTGCCGCAGGGAGGCTACCCTATCCGCGGGATATTGTTCCATCGTTCCCGCGACACCCGCGAACCGGCTCCAGCGAACCCGCGTTCGTCGCCGCGAGGCCTTGCTCCGGGCCGCTAAGTCCACGATTTCCGGCCGCTTCCGCCCCCGCCCGCGGGCGGGGGCGCTACCGAGCGGTCCCGTCGGGGGTCGGCAGAGTTGCGCGGCCATGTCGAGAACGTGTACGTTTATGTCGTTTTCGTGGACGACGTACCCTCGATTTCGAGGCTCGCAAAGGAAGGAGAACCGAAGTGAGACACTTGCTACCGGCGGCACTGGCGGCCGTCATGACCGTGGGCTGCGCGGAGGATCTGGTCCTCACCGTCATAAGGTTGGATCCGGTCAACCCGACGATCTGGGAGGACGAGACGGTAACCCTCAACGTCCAGTACTTGGACCAGAAGGGCGGGTCGGTGGAGACGCCTGCCGAAGTGGAATGGACGACGAGCAATCCGGACGTGCTGGAGGTGGATGGCGGGCTGGTGTCCCCCCTGAGTCACGGGGACGGGATCGTCACGGTATCCGCGGTTAGCGGCGACGGCAAGACTGTCGTGGCGTCGGCCGCGGTCACGGTCAGGCAGATCCACGAGCTGGAGGCGGTGGCCTACCTCACGCAGGTGAACCAGAACCCTCGCGAGCCGATTCCGGTGGTGGCGGGCCGCCCGGGCATGTTCCGGGTGCACGCCGTGGCCGACGACGATGTCAGGCTACCTTCGCCGGACGCCCGGGTCCGGCTCTGGAACGGCGGCCGGATGATCGTCGACACGATCCTGAAACAGGCGTCGGCGCAGATACTGCAGGAGGTGGACCAGTCCGACTTCGACTACAGCTATAACCTCGAGGTCGATGGCGCGGACGTGTCGGAGGGGCTGATGGCGTCGGTTGCTTTCGACCCGAACGACGAAGAGCGGTCGATCGCGGGTGGCGACACGATCGTCTTCGCCGTCACGGAACTGGACGTGCAGAACCAGATGCTGGTGCCGGTCATCGAGTCCGCACATCCCAACCGCGCGGTCGAGCGGTGGGTGTCGGACAACGCCGCGAACGGCGACATGGGAAACAAGACGATGACGATCCTGCCCATCGGCGAACAGAACCTGGTGGCCCATGCGCCGTACGAAACCGATCTGAATTGGACGGAAGACACCTGGGGCTCGTGGAACGGGCTGCTGCGCGAACTCGACGCGCTGCGCAGGGAGGAGCAGAAGCTGGACTACTATTACTACGGGGCGGTAAGGCCGTCGCGGAGTGGCGGCGTGGGGGGAATCGCCTTCAACATCGGGCACCCCGTAAGCTGCGGGCGGGACGACACCGAGATATACATCCACGAGACGGGACACTCGATGAACCTGCGCCACGCACCTTGCGGCGGGGCGGGCGGCCCGGATCCGGATTACCCGAACGCAACGGGATACCTGGACTGGTGGGGGTTCAATCCCAACACCGGCCGTCTCGTTACGCCCGAGCGCTATACCGACGTCATGGGCTATTGCCGGCAAACCTGGATAAGCGCCTATCACTTCAAGCGCGGGGTGGAGTTCCGGGCTGGCCGGGGCGCGTACCGGGACGCCGGAGCGGCCGAACCCGTGCTCGGGATCACGGGATCGGTGCACGGCGGCGTCTTGACGGTGGACCCGGTCTTCGAGGCCGTGGCGCCGCCCGAGACGGGCAACGGCGGCCCGTATCTTATCGAGGGGCACGACGCGGGAGGGCGAATGCTCTTCAGTCACCGGTTCACGCCCCACAGCCCCCTGGATCTGGATATCGAGGCGGGCCGGATATTCTCGCTGGCGATTCCGGTTCCGGCGGGGCTTGAGAGCATCACGGTCTCGGGGCCCGAGGGCGTCGCTGGGGTGACAAGGGACTCCCACCCGCCCACGGCGATGCTGATCGACGAGAACGGCGAGGTCCGGGCCATTCGTAGAAACTGGGACGGGTCGAATCCGAATCTCTGGACCGTGAAGGTGAGCACGGGACTTCCGGAATAACGGGGGCGCGATGAGCGCGGAACACCGCCGCCCCCGCAGGGTCTCCCGAGCCTGACGGCCCGCTAAGGCAAGCGGTACCGCTCCAGGAACTGGCGCCCGTGCGCGTCCATGCGCACCGCGTAGAGCCCGCCGTCGCCGAAGCCCGCCACGCGCCTGCCGGCCGGCAGCTCGACGGCCACCTCGCGCTCGCCGGAACCGCCGAAGACATCGTACCTAGGAAGTTTCCCGGCCTCCCGGTGCCGCCGCACCCAGGCCCGTCCGCGGCCGTCCACCAGAACCGGAACCGTCCCACCGAAAAAGGCCGGCTTGACCTCCGGCCACGGGTGGCGTTCCAGGGCCTCGTCGTCGTCCTGGGACGCGCCGCCCCGCGAGACCCGGACGGAAACCGCCCCGTTGGCGATGCCGACCTCCACCCCGAGGCCCCCGCCGCTCTCGGACTGCAAGTCCCGCCACTCCCGCTTCTCGGCCGCACCGATCCGCACCGGTTCGTAGGGGACCGGAGGCCCGCCGGTGACCGAGCCGTCCTCGGCGATCCAGTCCATGTGGTAGTCGCCCGCCCTCGCGACGACCAGGCGCCCGTCGCCGGCCACCCCCCACGCGTCCGCCGGCGAGAGGGGAACCTGGGTGACTTGGATGTTCCGGTTGTTCGGCCCTCCGGACTCCCGGCGCGTGACGTCCGGGAGCTTCACCCTGCCCACCGGGTCCAGCGCCTCGGAATCCAGGTCCAGACGGAGGACCTCCGCCGAATCCGCCCCCGATCCCATCCCGCTCAGGTCCCGGAAGTAGAGGCGCCCGCGGCCGTCCACCGCGTGCGGCAGCGCCATGACGAGCTCTCCCTGCGTCACGTCGCCCATCGCGTAGGGGCGCGTTTCGCCGAACTCCAGCTCCGGCTCGAGCACCGTGAGCCGGCCGTTGCCGAGGTCGACCAGCAGCGTCCTGCCCCCGGGGAGCGGCCACACCGCGTCGGGCTGCCGGTACTCGGCCGGCCCCTCGCCGACCGAACCGACGGTGTCGGCCGTGCCGGCGTCCAGGTCGAGACGCACGACCACGTGGCCGAGGGGGTCGGCCACCAGGACGCGGCCGTCGTCGAGCTCGCGCACCGTCCGGACGACCGCGAACGACTCCGCGTAGGCGGCCTCCGCCTCGGTCAGCCGCACGACGACCAGGTGCCGGTCCGCCCCGCCCCCGTCCTCACACGCCCCGAACGCGACCACGGCACCGGCCGCGGCCCAACCCGCGGTCCGCGCCACGCCACGCACGGCGGCCTCCTCCGCGTCCCCGCCGCTACTTGACGAACAGCATGTCGCGGTACGTCGGCAGCGGCCACAGATCGTCCGGAATCACCTTCTCCATCCGGTCGGCCACCTCCCGCACCGCGTTCATCGCGGGGATCACGTTGTTCCTCATGTGGATCACCTTCGACGACACCTCGTCGCCACCCAGCTCCTCGTTCTGAGCGTCGAGTTCGTCGAGCGCGGCGCTCAGCTCGTCGATCAGCCCGGAGATCCGGGCGATGTTGCTGTCGAGGCCCACCGTCGAGCCCGCCTTCTTCGCCCCCTTCCGCGCCGACCCGAGCTGGTTCAGGTAGGTGACGGCCGCGGGGAGGATCATGCAGCGCGCGATGTGCGCCGCCGTCTCGCCCTCGATGTTGATCTTGATGAAGTACTGCTCGGTCAGCACCTCGAGCCGGGCCTCCAGCTCGCGCGGCGAGAAGACCCCGTACTTGTCGAAGAGCAGCTCGTTCTTGTGCGAGGCGAGCGCCGGCAGCGCGTCGACCGTGGAACCCGTGTTGAGCAGACCCCGGCGGGCGGCCTCCTCGACCCACTCGTCGGAGTAGTTGTCGCCGTTGAAGACGATCCGCTTGAACGACGGGATCTCGTTCGAGAGCAGCGTCCAGAGCGCGTCCTCGATGGAGGTGCCGGCCTGGACGATCGGCTCCAGCACGTCGGTCCATTCGTCGATCGCCTCGGCGACGATGGTGTTGAGGACGGTCGCGGGCAGCGAGATGCTGGAAGCCGAACCCACCGCGCGGAATTCGAACTTGTTCCCCGTGAAGGCGAAGGGCGAGGTGCGGTTGCGGTCTCCGGAGTGGCGCGGCAGGTCGGGGAGCACGTTGACGCCCAGCCCCATCAATCCCTCGCGCTCCCTCTCCTTGGCGCGGCCCGACTCCTCCAGCTGGTTGAAGATGTCCTCGAGCTGCTCGCCCAGGAAGACCGAGATGATCGACGGGGGGGCCTCGTTGGCGCCCAGGCGGTGGTCGTTCCCGGCGGTCGAGACGGAGGCGAGGAGCAGGTCCTGGTGCTTCTCCACCGCACTCATTACCGCGGTGCAGAAGAAGAGGAACATGAGGTTGTCGTGCGGCGTGTCCCCGGGGTCCATCAGGTTCCGCTCGGAGGTCCCGAACGACCAGTTGACGTGCTTGCCGCTGCCGTTGATCCCCGCGAAGGGCTTCTCGTGCAGCAGGCACACGAAGCCGTACTGGCGCGCGTTCCGCTCCAGGATCCGCATCATCAGCTGCTGGTGGTCCGACGCCACGTTCGCGTTCTCGTAGACCGGCGCCATCTCGTACTGTCCCGGCGCCACCTCGTTGTGGCGCGTCTTCATGGGAACGCCCAGCCGGTACAGGTCCATCTCGACGGACTGGACGCAGGCCAGAACCCGCTCGTGGATCGACCCGAAGTAGTGGTCGTCGAGCTCCTGGCCGCGCGGCGGCTTGGCCCCGAAGAGCGTGCGGCCCGAGGTCATGAGGTCGGGCCGGCGGTAGTAGAACTCGCGGTCGAGGAGGAAGAACTCCTGCTCGGGCCCCAGGTTGGCGGTGATCCGCCCGGCGTCCACGCCGAAGAGCTTGAGCGCCCGGCGCGTGACCCGGTCGAGGGCGTCGATCGACCTCAGCAGCGGGATCTTCGCGTCCAGGCTGTCGCCCGCCCAGCTGGAGAACGCCGTGGGGATGCAGAGGTAGGTCGCCGACTCTCCTCCCATGATGAACGCGGGCGAGGTCGGATCCCAGGCGGTGTAGCCGCGGGCCTCGAAGGTGGCGCGCAGACCCCCCGACGGGAACGAGGACGCGTCGGGCTCGCCCTGGACGAGCTCGTCGCCCCCGAACTCCGTCATGGCGCGGCCGTCGCGGCCGACCTTCAGGAACGAGTCGTGCTTCTCGGCCGTGCTCCCGGTGAGCGGCTGGAACCAGTGCGTGTAGTGGGTCGCGCCCCGCGAAAGGGCCCAGTCCTTCATGGCGGCGGCCACGGTGTCGGCGATGCCGGGATCGAGTTCCTCGCCGTGGTCGATGGTGCTCACGAGCTGCTTGAAGACGTTGTCGGGCAGACGCGACCGCATCTCGCGCAGGCCGAAGGTGTCCTCTCCGAAGACGCGCGGCAGAAGGTCCCGGTCGCCGGACCGGGATTCGGGGCGGCGGCTCCAGGTCTTGGCCGCGCTGACGGAATCGAAACGTCTCTGGGTGCTCATGTCCGGGCTGTCCTCCAGGTGTCGGTTGCGACGCGCCCGCGCGTGCGGGCCGACGGGGGCGGGTCGGGTGGGGGGCGCAGGTGGGCTATAGTGTGAACCTGCAACCCGGTGGGCGGATGTTCAAGGGGGACGGCGCGTCATCCGGCCGGTCCCCGCACCGGGGGGATGGCGGAGCGGGGCGGGGTGCCGCGAAGGGGCCTCGTATCTCCGCAGTCGTCCCTCCACGCCCCGCACACCATCGCTTCAGCCCGCCGGCGACACCTCCACAAGGTACTCCTCTTGCCCGTCCGCGGTGCGGTCTCTCTTCGGAGAATTGCCCGTGCTGTATCGAAGCACGACTCTTCTGCTCCCGGGTTCGTCGAACACCAGGGTCGCCCTGTGCTTGAGATATTTAATATCGCGCGTGCAAACCCCCGTACCCACCAACAGGATATCGTACGGCGTCACCACCGCCGACCCGCGGTCGAGGGCCACCTCGGTGTCGTAGATCCGTTGCACGCAGCCGCCGCCGATCGTCCAGAAGGCGATTCCCACCGGAACGCCGGCCGTCGCCGTCTTCGGTATCTGCGGCTCGAGATGATCCGTGACGGAGAAGTCGATGTATCCCACGATCGGGACCTCGCGAGGCTCCGGCGGATCCGCGGATTCGCAGGCCACGAGCGCGACCGCACCGGCCGCGACGAACATCCTGCACAGGTGGAAACGGGAGCCGGGGCGAGCGCGCCGGACGGGCGCCGGGGGAGGAACGGGTCGGGAGGAGGGAATGCGGGTCATGAGGCTCGCTCCGTTTTCTCGAGGACTGCCGTACGGGAACATACGATGGGACGGAAAACCCGGTCCCACAACGTTAGCAGTCCGTGGATAAAGCCGCCCGAGCACCGAGAGCGGCGAGGCGCCGGGCT
>JAPPNM010000065.1 GCA_028873825.1 Gemmatimonadota bacterium
TAGACTTACGTGATTTCCTGCCGGGATTCAGATCTCCGGTGCTCCGCCTGACGGCCACACAGCTTTTCGACGTTACGGTGGCCGACAACCAACCCCCGGAACCGGTCGGCGCTATCCCCGACCGGACGGTCGCGGCGGGCGACGAGGTTTCGATCAACGTGGAGCCTTACTTCACCGACCCCGACGGCGATGACCTGGAGTATTCGGCTGCCTCGTCCAGCGAAGCGGTCGCAACGGTGGACCTGGCGGGGGAAGGCAGGCTGGACGTGCAGGGCCGGGCCAGAGGCGAAGCGACCGTCACCGTGACCGCGACGGACCCCGGAGGCCTCGCCGCCGCCCAGGAGTTCGAAGTCGAGGTCCCCAACCGGGCACCGTACGTAGACAGGGAGATCGAGGACCTGGACGCCATTGCCGGGAGAGCCTACCGCGCGCTGCTCACGGACGTGTTCGTCGATCCCGACGGCGATCCGCTCGATTACGCGGCGTCGTCGTCGGACACCGGCGTGGCCGAACCGGAAGTCAGGGGGGACACGATCTTCATCGCGGCCGCCGGCGTGGGCACCGCGACCGTCGGGGTGGCCGCCACCGACGCGGGAGGCCTCTCCGCCACCGAAGAGTTCGAGGTCACGGTTACCGCGTCCCTTTTCGACCTGCGGCTGGGCCGGACTTCGGATGTCACCGACACCCTCCTTTCGCTGATCCGGCAGGTGGGCGAAGAGTGGGAGGCGATCCTGCGCGACACGGAGCTGACCGACGTCGAGGTGCCCGACACCGTCACCTGTCTGGGGATAAGGGCGCTCGACGTTGGCGAGGTGGACGACCACCTGGTGCTGCTGGACGTCGACGAGGAGGACGGCGTCGGCGGCATCCTGGCCTACGCCGGCTACTGTTATGTCCGCAGCTCGGACGGATCGCCGCTGATCTCCGCGGTGGTCTTCGACGAGGCCGACGTCGACACGCTACTGCACTACGGATCCATGGAGGACGTGATCTTCCACGAGATCGCCCACGGCCTCGGCTTCATTTCCAGGTACTGGGACTACAAGGATCTGCTCGATGACGGCGACGACCCGCACTTCGAGGGCGACTTGGCCGTCGAGGCCTTCGATGACGCGGGAGGGGACGACTACGACGGCGAGAAGGTGCCGATCTCGTCCCCGGACCACAGCCACTGGCGCAAGTCTGTGTTCGGAACCGAGGGCATGACGCCAAGCCTGAGACTGGGAGTGAAGAATCCGTTCAGCGCCATCACCCTCCAGGCGATGGCCGACGTCGACTACGAGGTCGACGTGTCGCTGGCGGACGACTACGAACTCCCGGACAACTCCGCACCGCCGCCGGGGCCTCCGGGCGACACGGCGCGGGTGTTGGATCTGAGCAACGACGTCGCGAGTACTCCGGTGACGGTTCTCGGCCGCGACGGGCGGATCATTCGCGTCATTCGGCCTCCTCCGGGGCCGGGAGTCGTTCGGAATCGCCTCCGGGAAGCGAGGTTGGAGCCTGGGCGGTTCCCCGACGGGCCGGAGGAGGACGCAACATACCGGGGTCCGGGGCGTACAACGATGTGGCGCCTCGTGCGGGAGAGCGCCTCCGGCCGCCCGAGGTGACGACGCACCTTTAGGCGACTTGGCGGCAGTGCCCCACGCCGCTTGCAACCCCGCGACCAAGCGCCGGAAACGCCCGCGACTTGACAAATCGAGTGGATGCACATTACTCTGTGCGCAAAGCTTGGCTTTCGGCCCGGCTACCGGGTGTGCTTCCGGTATCCGGGAGCCATAGAGGAGCACTGTGATGTGGAACCCGGTCAATGCGGGGCAAGCCCGTGGACAAAATCCCCCCGGCATTCGAGCGGCGACGCATCCGGGCTGGCCGCTTCGCTTCACCCGTCCGCGCTGTAAAGTATACATTACACTATGTAATGTCTGCTATACATTTTGCCACTTCAAGGCTTCGCTCTGCGTTGCTCCTCGGGCGAATAGCGCTGCTATTCCCCCTTCGTCGCGCCTTGCCAGCCCGGCGCCTCGCCGCTCTCGGTGCTCGGGCGGCTTTATCCACGGACTGCTCGTCGTTGCCGCCTGCGGTATGGCGACACCCGCGGCCGGCCTCGCACAGGAGCGCGTTCGCGTAACGCTGCCGGAGGAGACGATCGTCGGCGTCGTCTCGCAGATGAGCCCGGACGTGCTGGAACTGGGCGTTCGAGGCGGCGGGTCGCGAGCGTTTTCCAGGAATGAAGTGCTGCGGACCGAGCGGGGCTTCCAGCGCGACCGGTCGCATCGGGGGTACCTGCTCGGTTCGGTTCTGGGATGGGCGGGCGGGGCTGCCGTGGCAGTTGGCGGGCTTGGCAAGAACGCCGACGGCAACGGCTTGTGGGTGTTCGCCACACCCATTGGTGTCATGGCCGGCGGGTACGTCGGCTCCCGGATCGGCGCTTCTCGAAAGCGCGAAGTATGGGAGACCGTTCCGAGCTGGACGGGCGGCCCCGTTCGCGTGACGCTCTCCGATTCCGAGAGGGTCGTCGGCGTGGTCTCACGGATCACACGGGACGGGCTCGAGCTGTTGCTGCCCGAGGGTCAGCGATTCGTAGCCATGGCCGACGTTGCGCGGATCGAACGGCGCACGGTGCAGCGTCAATGGAAACGAGGACTCGTGGTCGGGGCGGTCGCGGGTGCAGCGATCGGGCTTCTGGGGGTCCCCATCGGCTTTACCGACGAGGCTCCTTCCACCGGTGAGATGATTGCCGCAAAAACGGTTATTGCTACCGTGGTAGGTCCTTTCTTCGGGTTTTTCGGTGCGCTGGTCGGAGGACTGGCCGAGCGGGAAGGTTGGGAGCCCACTCAGGCTCAGGCTCGGCGGTTCGGCGCGTTGACTCCCCGGCCCCTCGCCCGCATGCACACCCTGCCCAACGGCGATTCCAGCCTGCTGCTCGGCGCGACAGTCCGGTTCTGACAGCGAAAGGGCCCCCCTTGGGGTGCTCGCGCGAATCTACCCACGAACTCCCTGGCGGCGACGAACCCGGTGCAGTCAGTCAACCTCAAGCGATTGTAAACTCCACATGACATTATGTCATGTCCAGTTTACACGTGGACTACCCTCCCGGCGGCCACCTCGGCAGCGCACGTCCCGTCGTCCACGGCACCCCCGCCTCCTCCAGCCGCCCCTCGAGCGCCGGGAGGTCGGTCTCAACCAGCTGCACGAGATCCGGATAGACCGCCTCGAAGGCCTCCCGCGCCACCCGGTACTGCTCCCGGTGCGTCCCGGTGGGTCCGTGCATCCCGTTCCAATGCCCGCGTACGATCCGGTTCACCCGTCTCGCGATTCCCGGGAGGTCGGGTTCGGAGCGCGAGGTGCGGGTGCGGGACCCGTCCAGGGCTTCCCGCAGGTCCATCAGGCGCAGCTCCAGTGCGCGGGCTTCGCCCGTCATTTCGTTCGGCGCGGCCGGCCACCTCCCCAGCGCCTCCTTGATCGCCCCGATCCGCCCCGCCGCCTCCGCCGCAACACGCTGCGAACCCGTTACCGCACGCAGCAGCTCCCCCGTCTCGCGCTGGAACGCCAGCACCGCCGCCCGGTCCTGCGCCGCGATCGCGGGTTCGTTGATGGGCGCGATCCGGAACGGCACCGGCCCGGCCAGCTCGGTCACCACCCCGTCCACGCTCTGCGCGAGCGACACCGTGTAGTCCCCCGGCATCGCCATCGGCCCGTTCCCGCCGCCGAAGCCGCCCCCGCCCCCACCCCCCGTCACCGGACCGTACCCCGGGTACCGGTAGTTCCAAACGGCCCGGTGCACGCCCCGCGACGTCGCTCCCCGCACCACGTTCACCACCTCGCCCCCCTCGTCCCGCACCGTGAGGAAGACGCGCGGCGCCTCTTCGCGGTCCTCTTCGCGGAGCGCCTCCCACGACGGATACGGCGTGTCCTCGCCCGCTTCCCGCGCCTTCCCCTCGGCGGCCCTCCGCTTCGCCCGCCGGGTGCGCAGCGTCTCGCCCACCCAATATGTGAACGTCACCCCGAAGGGCGAGTTGTCGGCCGCGTAGAAGTCGTCGCCGTTCGCGCCGCCGGGGTTCCACTGCACGTACATGTCCCCGTCCGCCACCTCGAAGATGTGACCGTCCGACGCCAGGATCGCCTTCGGCCCGCGCGCCAGCTCGCGAAGCGGCGTGTAGTCGTCCACCACGTAGAAACTGCGCCCGAACGTCGCCGCCACCAGGTCCCCCTCGCGCGTCTGGATCTCCAGGTCGCGCACCGAAATCGTCGGCAGGCCGCTCGAGAAGTCCATCCACGATTCCCCCCCGTCCACCGATACAAACGCCCCGAACTCCGCCCCGAGAAACAGCAGCCCAGGCTCCACCGGGTCCTGCACGATGGAGAAGGACGGGCTGTTCTCCGGCAGCCCGCCGGTGATCGTCGTCCAGCTCCGCCCCCGGTCCTCCGAGCGCAGCACGTAGGGCCGGAAGTCGTTCCGCTTGAAGTTGTTCACCACCGCGAACACGCCGTCCGGGTCGTGCACCGAAGCCTCCACGTCGTGCACGAAGCTCGTGTCCGGCACCTCCGGCAGGCTCTCGACGGTCCGCCACGTGTCGCCCCCGTCCTCGGTCACCTGCACCAGCCCGTCGTCGGTCCCCACGTAGATCAGCCCCTCGACGAAGGGCGACTCCGAGATCGACACGATGTGCCCGAACGGCGACGTCGACCGGTTCTTCGCCACCGCGTCGACGCTCCACACCCGCCCCATCACCTCCAGTTGGTTGCGGTCCAGATTCCTCGAAAGATCCCCCGAGACCGCGCGCCAGGACGACCCCTGGTTGTCGCTGCGGAAGAGGATCTGCGCCCCGAAATAGAGCCGGCGGTTGTCGTGCGGCGACATGATCAGCCCGGCGTCCCAGTACCAGCGGAGCGGCGGCCCGCCCGGTTCCGCCTGCGGCTGGATGTCGAGCCGCTCCTTGCTGCCCCGGTCGAAGCGCGAAATCACCCCGTACTGCAGCTGCGAGTAGACGATGTCCGGGTTCTCGGGGTCGACCACCGGGTCGAAGCCATCGCCGCCGAGCGTCACGTACCAGTCGGAGTTGCGGATCCCGCCTCCCAGCGTCTGCGAGGGGCCGCCCAGCGTGTTGTTGTCCTGGGTGCCGCCGTAGACGTAGTAGAAGGGTTCGTCGTTGGAGGTGGTGACCTTGTAGAACTGCGTCAGCGGCATGGAGAAGTGGCGCCAGCTGCCGCCGAAGTCGAAGGTCTCGTACACGCCCCCGTCGTTGCCGACGATGAGGTGTTCGGGGTCGTCGGGGTCGAACCACATGGCGTGGTAGTCGACGTGGACCCCCCGCGTGGGGAGCCGGCCCCAGGTGTTGCCGCCGTCGTCGGACATCTCCAGGAAGGTGTCGAGCGAGTAGATGCGGTCGAAGCGGTGCGGGTCGGCGTAGAGCTCGTGGTAGTACATCGCCGCGCCCGACTGGTAATTCGAGGTGCGGCTCCAGCTCTCGCCCATGTTCTCGCTGCGGAAGGTGCCGCCCTCGCCCATCGCCGCCTCGACGATCGCGTAGAGCACGTCGGGGTCGATCGGCGAGATGGCCATCCCGATCTTGCCCTTGTCGCCGGAGGGGAGTCCCCGGTTGATCTCGCGCCAGGTGTTCCCGCCGTCGGCGGACTTGTGGATCCCCGAGCCGGGCCCGCCGTCGATCATCGTCCACTGGTGGCGCCGCCGCTGCCACGAGGTGGCGTACATCACGCCGGGGTTGCGCGGGTCGAAGTAGACCTCGTTGACGCCGGTGTGCTCGTCGATCTCGAGGACGAGCTCCCACGTCTCTCCGCCGTCGGTGGTGCGGTACAGCCCGCGCTCCCCGCCCGCGGCCCAGAGGGGGCCCTGCGCGGCCACGTACACCGTGCGCGAGTCGTCCGGGTGGATCGCGATCATCCCGATGTGACGGGAGGTCTCGAGTCCCATGTTGGTGAACGACATGCCCCCGTCGACCGACTTGTAGACGCCGTCGCCGTACCCCACCGAGCGCTGGCCGTTGTTCTCGCCGGTGCCGACCCAGAGGGTGAGGCGGTCGTTCGGATCGAGGGCGATCGCGCCGATCGAGTAGGAGCCGTAGTCGTCGAAGATCGGCGTCCAGGTGGTGCCCGCGTTGGTGGTCTTCCACACGTTGCCCGACGAGGCCGCCACGTACCAGGTGCTGTGGTCGGCGGGATCGACGGCGATGTCGGCGATGCGCCCCGAGGCAACGGCCGGGCCGATGCTCCGCCAGCGTAGCGAGGAGAGGAGGCCGGAGGTGAGTTCGGGGGGGGCGTCGTCGTCGTCCTGGGCGTGGAGGGGGACGGGGGAGGGGAGGAGAAGCGCGGCGAGGGCGAAGAGCGCGAGGGGGTTGGGCGGGCGAGGGGCGTGCATCGTGGTTCCCGATCGGGTGGGAATGGGATGGGAGCCCGCGGAGGAGGTCCCCACGGACTCGTGGGTGACGCTGGAGTCTACGGTTGACCAAGGGGCGTTCGCGAGTTAGTCATTTTTCTGACTAAACAAACAGGAAGCCCGGATGTCGACATTCAACGTTCACGAGGCCAAGACCCACCTCTCGCGCCTACTGGTGAAGGTGGAGGCGGGCGAAGAAGTCGTGATTGCCCGGAGCGGCAAGCCGGTGGCGCGCCTCGTCGGATACCGGCACCGTCCGGCGCGGCGCTTCGGTGCGCTCAAAGGCCGCCTCGCGGTGGACGACAGCTTCCTCGATCCGCTGCCCGAGGCGGAGCTGGCGGCCTGGGAGGGCTGATTCCCGGTGCGCGTCCTTGCGGATACGCACGCCTTCCTGTGGTGGCTGGCCGGCGACCGGAGGTTGTCGGAGGCCGCGCGAGGCGTGATCGACAACCCGGACAACAGCGTCCTGGTTAGTGCCGCGTCGGCCTGGGAAATCACCGCCAAGCACCGGCTCGGGAAGCTGCCGGGGGCAGACGTCGTCGCGGTCGATGTCGTGGCGGCCATTGCGGATCATGGTTTTGAACCGCTGGTGATCACGGTCACGGACGCGGAGCGGGCGGGACGGCTCCCGGGCCCGCACCGCGACCCGTTCGACCGGATGTTGATCGCCCAGTCCATGGCGCACGACCTCCCTCTGGTGTCGAACGAATCGCTCTTCGATCGATACGGGGTGAGGCGGATCTGGTAGGTGTTGTCCCTGACGCCGGCTTTCGTCCCGGAGAACCGAGCTGCCGTCTTACCGCAACCTGGGCCGCAACCGCTTCACCACCACGGTCGGCACGTCCAGCCGGTCTCTCTCTACCAAAGCGAACAAACCGCCGGGACCGAACGCCGCCGGCATGGGAGTCGCGGCGGACGAGTACGTGCCCAGGTAACGGCCATCGGAGGTAAGAACGTCGATGGGGCCGGCGGTGGCCAGCTCGGTGCTGCGGCGCTGGACCCAGATGTTTCCGCTCCAGGTGGTCTTCAGGTCCCGCACGACCGGAATATCGTGGTAGAACACCGTCGATTCGGCTCGTCGGCGGTTTCGGTTGGCCATCTCCTTCGCGATATCCGCATAGTCTCCGCCAAGGCGGGCGAGCTCCCTCTCGTAGCTCCGCTCGAACTGGATCCGCCAGTCGATGAAGAGGGCCTTGTCTCTTTCGGTGACGGGATCGGGCCGGATCGGCCGGGTCAGTATGCGTACCGGATCCCCATTGCCCGAGACGATCTTGATCGCATAGGCGGACGAGTCCGAATAGGCGATTCCCCCATCCGGCAGCGCGCCGATGACCAGTTGCGGGGCGAATCCGGCAGGTTCGCCCGGAGGGCTCCACGCCGCGACCACGGTGTCGACCGTTGCCAGGAAACCGTCGAGGCCGAAGCGTTCGATCGCGCGGAACGCCGGACTGCTTCCGGCCCGCCTGCGAACGTCCGCCGCCGACGCTGCCGAGGGTCGAAGGACCGGACTCGTGGCGAGCACGGCGTTGGCGCCGGGGAGCGCCTGCATTCCCGTGAACGTGGTCCTGGACCCTCCCGCGATGCGGATCGTTCGTTCGTATTCGCCGTCTGTCCCGAACAGGACGAAAGCGCCCCGGTTCCAGGCGTAGACCACGGCGCGACCGTCCGGAAGGACGGCCATCCGCAGCATCTCGCCGAAATCGGCTTCGAACTCTCCGGGGCCTTCGCCGCGCTGTCCGAACTGGCGGACCAGAGCTCCCGTCGAGTCCACGACCGATACTCTCAGCGCCTGGGTGTCGAAGATGTGGAGATTGCCGGCCGCGTCGAAGGCCAGGTCCCCGATTTCGCCGAAGGCGTCCCACCGGCCGTCAAGAACGGCCCCCACGCGGTACTGCTCGACGGCGTTGCCCACCATGAAGCTGTCCTGGGCCGGGAGCTCGATCACTTCCTGGGCGGACAGGGGGTGGGTGAGCGCGAAGACCAACGCAAACCCCGGCAATCGATGGGCCCTCACCCCCCGCCAGGCAGCTCGCGGACGAAGTCCCCACGGCATTTCCGTGAAACAATCACCGCTCCGCACCGCGAGTTTCAGCCCGCGGGGCGGCCGCTCGCGGCCACGGGAGATTCGTATGAAACGAGCACCGCTCCGCACCGCGGGTTTCAGCCCGCGGGGCGACAGTTCGCGGCCATGGGAGATTCGAGCGGCGATGCGCGGACCGCGCCTCATGAGCGACTCCCCGAGAGTTGGCTTTTCCCGCCGTGCCCGGCCATTTGAACCGCCGGGATCCCGAACCTCCCCGCATTCGACGCCTCCGCAGCCACAAACGGTTGTCGCCGAACCGGAACCGAACCGGCCGGCCTCGCCCGCGGCGGCGGTCCCCGCATCGCCGGCCCGACCGAACTACAATTACAGCTTGAACATCCGCGTTGCGCTCAGCGGCGGGCCTTCTTCATTCCGATCGGCGCTCCCAGCAGCTCGTCCGGAATCCCGAAGGCGTCCACCAGCTCCACCGCCCTCGCCGCCAGCTCCCGGCAGTACCGGTTCACCTCGTTCCGCACCGCCTCGCTCTTCGAGGCCTCGAAGTAGCCCTTCTCCAGATACCACGCACGGTTGTCTTCAAGGGTGGCCAGGCCGTGGAGCGTCACCACTCGTTCCACCAGCGCCTTCGCTTCGCCCTCCCGCATGGTGTCTAGGGCGTCGTGCGCGGCCTCCAGCACGATCCGGTCCGCGTGCGCCCGCGCGAGTGTGATCAGGTGGTCCTGGCAGGCGTTCACCGCCTCGAAGCTGTCCATGCCCCGGTCCAGGCGGGCCTTCAGGCGCCTGGCCGCAGAACGCAGCAGCCGCTCCTCCCGGTACAGCATGGCGGAGTGCTGGAAGTCGCGGCTTGCAAGGTGATCGGGGTCCGTTCGGCGGGTCGCGACCGGGTTCATGCCGGCCAAGCGGGTTCCGGCCAGCTCGGCCAGGTAGCGGGCCATGCCCCACATCGTCAGGTCGCCCGTCTCGCGGCGGTAGCGAGAGAGGAGACCCTTGGCGGCCAGCTGGAGCAGCACCGGGTTCGCGCCTTCGAAGGTGGCGAAGACGTCGGTGTCGGCCTTGAGGCTTGCGAACCGGTTCTCGGCCAGGTAGCCCTGTCCGCCGCACGCCTCGCGGCAGGCTTGCAGCGTGTCGAGCGCGTGGCGCGAGGCGGCGGCCTTGAGAGCGGCGGCGCGCACCTCGAGTTCGCGACGGTCGGGCGCCGGGTTCGCGAAGCGGCGGACCAGATCGCGCACGGCAAAGGCCATCGCGTAGGTGCGCGCCAGACGCGGCAGGAGCTCCCGCTGCAGCGCCAGGTAGTCCAGGACGGGGACTTCGGGTCCTCCCGCGGGACCGAACTGGCGACGCCCGGAAGCGTACCGCACCGCGATCGCGAGGGCCTTCTTGGCGACCGCCTGCGATGCCGCCGCGACGCTGATCCGCCCCGCGACCAGGGTGCCGAGCATGGTGAAGAAACGGCGGCCCGGGCTGGGGATCGGGCTGTGATACGCGCCCTCGGGGCTCACCTGCGCGAAGCGGTCCAGGAGCGCGTCGAGAGGGATGCGCACGTCGTCGAACCGGATGCGGCCGTTGTCGACCCCGTTCAGGCCCGCCTTCGCGCCGCAGTCCTCGATGTGCACGCCGGGGAAGATCTCGCCGCGGTCGTCCCGGATGCGGACCAGGAAGGCGTGGACGCCGTGGTCCTCCAGCGCGCGGGGGGGCGTTGACGCGGAGCCGCCGTCGCGACGGGCGCGGCGCGCGGAACCGGCGGCCGCGTCCGGGCGCGCGCCGGCCGCCTCCGCTCCGCGGCCGCCCGGGGCCGGCACCCGCAGCCGGGCGAAGACCGTGGCCATGCGGCCGTGCAGCGCCGCGTTGCCGATGTAGTCCTTGCGCGCGTCCGGGCCGGGGGTGTCGATCGCGAATTCGCGGGTCGAGGGGTCGTAGGTCGCGGTCGTGCGGAGGTCCCGCACGTTGGAGCCGTGGCCGGTCTCGGTCATGGCGTAGCAGCCCGGAAGTTCCAGGGCGGCGATCGCGGCCAGGTGGCGACGGTGGTGCTTCGCGGTCCCCAGCTGCGCTACGCTGCCGCCGAAGAGCCCGAACTGCACTCCGTACTTGACCAGAACGCTGAGATCGCCCAGCGCGAGCTCCTCGAAGACGGCGACGGCGCCGCTCGGGTCGCCTCCGCCGCCGTACTCGCGCGGGTAGGCCACCGCGCCCAGACCCGCCTCGGCGAGCGCCTCGACGGCCGCGAGGGTGCGCTGCCGGTACTCGTCGCGGGGTATCTCGCCGGGGATGCGCAGCTCCGGGCGCGCGAGCACGGCGCGGACGCGGGCGCGCAGTTCCGGGCGGTCGCCGCCGACGAGCGGGGCGATCTCCCGGGCCAGGCCCGGCGGGCGGGGCCCCGGGGCGGGCGCCTCGCGGGCCGTGCCGGCGATCTCCCGGAGGGCTTCCGCGCCCGCCACTCCCAGGTCGAGTTCAACCCGGCCGAGGGTCGCGAGAGCGTCGTCGCGCCACGGAACCGGCCGGGCCCCGCGCGCCGGGTCGGATTCGACGACGGCGAGACCTGCGCGGGCCAGGGTGGGCGTGCCGTCGCTCGCGGCCGGGCGAATGGCGTCGGCCGCCGCGCCGTAGACCGCCGGAGCGGGAGGGGTGCGGGGGTCGAGCCAGTCGCGCACGCGGGACCGGCCCTCGGGCGTCATCCAGTGCGCGTCGTCCAGCGCGCGGCCGACGGCGTCGAGCTCCTCGTCCTCAATGAGGCGGTCGGCCCACACCGCGCAGAGGACCGGCAGGAACACGAGGAACGTGGGATCACGGGAAATGGCGGGGGGGCGGGAGGGGCGCATCTGATGCGAGGTGTGTTGGGCGTGACGGGCCGGGGCGCGCGGCGGCCCAGCCGCTCTCGCGGCTCGAGCGGATTTTCGCGGGCCGCTTGAAGATACCGCTTCCCTCCCCCCCCTTGAAATCGCCGCTCGCCCGGGGCAGAATCGGTCTTTGCCCTTCTCCCCCGAAACCTCCGGAAGGCGGCTTGAACCGATGAACCGGTCCCCCCTGGTGGGCGTGATCATGGGATCCCGGAGCGACTGGGCGACGATGAAGCACGCGTGCGACGTGCTCGACGCCCTTGGCGTCCCCCACGAGGCCCGGGTGGTGTCGGCGCACAGGACGCCCGACCTCCTCTTCGAATACGCCTCCGCGGCCGAGGGACGCGGGATTCGCGTGATCATCGCGGGGGCCGGGGGGGCGGCTCACCTGCCCGGGATGGCGGCCTCGAAGACGGTCCTTCCGGTAGTGGGCGTACCGGTTCGGTCGCGCGCGCTCGGGGGAGTCGACTCGCTGCTCTCGATCGTGCAGATGCCCGGGGGCGTGCCGGTGGGGACGATGGCGATCGGGGACGCGGGGGCCACCAACGCGGGACTGCTGGCGGCCAGAATCCTGGGCGGAGACCACCCGGCGATACGGGAAGCCGTTCGGGAGTACGCCGGGGCGCGAGCCGGGGCGGTCCTCGCGGACCGGGACCCGCGGCAGCCCCCTCCGTGAGGGTCGCGGTTCTCGGCGGCGGTCAGCTCGGGCGCATGCTGGCCCTGGCGGGAATCCCGCTGGGACACCGCTTCACCTTCCTGGAACCGTCGCCCGATCCGCCTGCCGGACAGCTCGGAAAGGTGCTCGCCGCCCCCTATGACGATCCCGGCGCGCTGGCCCGGATCGCCGAGGCGGCCGACGTCGTCACCTACGAATTCGAGAACGTTCCCGCCGCTAGCGCCGCCTTCCTCGCGGCCCGCCTCCCGGTGCTGCCTCCGCCCGCGGCGCTGCTGGCCACCCAGGACCGCCTTGCCGAAAAACGAATGTTCCGGCAGCTCGGCATCCCCACCGCCCCCTTCCACCCCGTGGACTCCCCCGCGCAGCTCGGCGCCGCCCTCGCGGCCACCGGCCTCCCCGCCGTGATCAAGACCCGGCGCTTCGGCTACGACGGCAAGGGCCAGGCGGTCGTGCACTCGGCCGAAGAGGCCGCGAGCGTCCAGGCGTCTCTCGGCCCCGGCCTGCTCGCCGAGCGATTCGTCGACTTCGAACGCGAGCTGAGCATTGTCGCGGCGAGGGGCAGGGACGGCGGCCGCGTCTTCTATCCCCTCACCGAAAACCACCACCGGGACGGCATCCTGCGCGCCAGCCGCGCGCCCGCGCCGGGCGTGTCTCCCGAGCTGCAGGCCGTGGCCGAGGACCTTGCCGGGACGGTCATGGAGCGGCTGGAGTACGCGGGGGTCCTCGCCGTGGAGCTCTTCGAGGCGCGGGGCCGCCTGCTGGCGAACGAAGTGGCGCCGCGGGTACACAACTCGGGACACTGGACGCTCGACGGAGCGGACACGAGCCAGTTCGAGAACCACGTCCGCGCCGTGACGGGGCTGCCGCCGGCGGCGCCCCGGATGGCGGGTCCGGCCGCGATGCTGAACATCGTCGGCGAGCTGCCCGACACCGCCGCCGTGGCCGCGATCCCGGGCGCGCACCTGCACCTCTACGACAAGGTTCCGCGTCCGGGGCGGAAGCTCGGCCACGTCAACATCACGGGCGGGGACGAGGCCGCGGTGGGCGAAACGGCTCGCCGGGTGTGGGCGCTCCTCCCCGGCGAGCCGTCCGGCCTCCCGGCGGTACCGTCGCACGGTTGGCGTTAGCAGCCCGTGGACAAAATCCCCCCGGCATTCGAACGGCGATGCATCCGCGCT
>JAPPNM010000179.1 GCA_028873825.1 Gemmatimonadota bacterium
GACCGACTACGAGCCCGAAACGGTCGCCAGCTACGAAATCGGCCTGAAGTCGAGTACCGCCGACGGTCGTTTCAGGCTGAACCTGGCGCTCTTCCGAGCCGACTACGAGGACTTGCAGGTCGTGATCCGCGAGTCGATAAATCCCATCACCGTCAACGGCGGGTCGGCCGACCTGCAGGGTGCCGAAGCGGAGGCGGCGTGGATACCGGCCGGCGGGTGGGACATCGCGGCCAGCGTCGGCGTATTGAGCGCGGAGTACGACAGCCTGAGCCCCGCCGTGCTCAAGAACACCCCGGTGCTGCCGGAATACAAGCTGACCAAGACGCCCCGTTTCAACCATTCGCTCCGGATCGGCAGGACATTCGACGTCCGCGGTCTGCCCGTCGCCCCCCGGCTCCACTGGACGTACACGGCGTCCCAGTATCACGACCCCGTCAACACGCCCCAACTGTTTCAGGAGGGGTATCACCTGCTCCACGCCACGGTCGGCCTGGCGAGCGCGGACGGCAGGTGGGAGGTGTTGTCCGCGTTCCGCAACCTGACGGACGAGCGCTATATCCTGACCGGGACGTCCGCCTGGGGCACCGCGGCGGCCTATATCGAGCAGGTGTACGGAAGACCGTTCGAGTGGTCCTTCTCGGTGAAGCGGGTCTGGTGACCGGGTGCAATTGACGACTGGCTAACCGCGGCCCCCGGTGCTCGTGCGGACTTGTCCGCGAACCGCTAGCTTCAGCTTGTGAACGAATTCACAAACCGGGTCCCCGACGCCACCGTGCGGCGCCTCTCCCTCTACCTCCGGTTTCTGGAGGATTTCGGGCGCTCGGGTGTGACGAACGTCGCCAGCGCCGCTCTCGCGGAGCGGGGCGGCACCACCGCGGCCCAAGTGCGGAAGGACCTTTCGCACCTGGGTTCCTACGGGAAGCGCGGCCTGGGCTACTCGGTGGAGGAGCTCACCCGCGTGCTCAGGAGCGTACTCGGCCTCGATTCGGTGTGGCGCGTCGCGCTGCTGGGAGCCGGGCGCATCGGCACCGCGCTCTTCGAATACGAGCCCTTCCGCCGCCGCGGGTTCCACATCACGACAGTCATCGACAACGACCCGGCCAAGGTGGGCGCCCGTCTGGGCGACATTCGCATTCGGGGCGAGGGCGAGCTGGAACGCGCCCTGTGCGAAGCACGGATCGACCTAGTGATCGTGGCGGTGCCCGCTCCGGTGGCACAGGGACTGGTGGACCGGGTGGTGGAGGCGGGCGTCAGGGCCGTCCTGAACTACGCGCCCGTCCAGCTGCGACTCCCCGAAGGCGTGGCGCTGCGGAACGTGAGCATGCTGGTCGAGCTGGAGTGCCTCTCCCACGCCCTTGCACGGCGCGTGTGCCATTCGGCGTAGCGGGCGAGCATGTCGCCCCGGCGCGTTGAGCCCGCGGAGCGCCCGCACGCGACCGTTCGGGATTCGACCGGCGACGCAGCCGGCGTCGGGCGTAACTCTACATCCCCTGAGGCGTATGGGATGCCGTTCGGAGCAGTCGCTCACGGAATGCGAGAAGCGGAGGTTGGAATGCAACCGATGACCCGATTCGCCCCCCGTTCCCGGCACATGTGTAGTTGTCGAGGTTCCCGTCCGTTCGGCCTGGCGGCCGCCCTCGCGGGGCTTGTGGCCGCCGCCTGCGTCGACAACAGCGCTCCCGTCGTGGCGAACGAGATCTCCGCCGCCGAGCTGCTCGTGGGGGACTCGCTGGCGGTGGATCTCGCGGGCCACTTCGAGGACCCCGACGGGGACGTGCTGCGGTACGAGGCCGAGACTTCGGCGCCTGGGACCGCCGGGGTGGCGGTGGCGGGCAGCGTGCTGACCGTGACGGCGCTGGCCTTGGGAGAGGCCGCGGTGACGGTGACGGCCCATGATACCTGGGAACTCGCGGCCAGCCAGGAGTTCATGGTGACGGTGGCGGTCGCCAGGCGGCTGACGAACCACGGTGCCTGGCAGCCCGCCTGGTCCCCGGACGGGACCAGGATCGCTTTCGCGTCCGCTCACAATGTCGATAGGAGAATGGATATCTACTGGGCGTACGCGGACGGAAGCGGCATGAAGCGGCTGACGAGCAACAACCGTTCCGACGACATGTTTCCCACATGGTCTCCGGACGGGACCAGGATCGCTTTCGCGTCCGACCGCGACGGCGGCTGGGAGATCTACGTGATGGACGCGGACGGAAGCGACATGAAGCGGCTGACGAACAACAGTGCCTGGGATTTGGCTTCCTCGTGGTCCCCGGACGGGACCAGGATCGCTTTCGTGTCCGACCGCGACGGCGGCTGGGAGATCTACGTGATGGACGCGGACGGAAGCGGCGTGGAGCGGCTGACGAACAACAATGGCTCGTATCCCGCATGGTCCCCGGACGGGACCAGGATCGCTTTCGCGTCCGACCGCTACGGCTACGTCGAGATCTACGTGATGGACGCGGACGGAAGCGGCGTGAAGTGGCTGACGAGCAACAGTTGTTGGGACATGTATCCCGCGTGGTCCCCGGACGGGACCGAAATCGCTTTCGCATCCGATCGCCACGGCGACAGTGAGATCTACGTGATGGACGCGGACGGAAGCGGCGTGAAGCGGCTGACGAACAACCGTCGCCGGGATGTGCAGCCCGCATGGTCCCCGGACGGGACCAGGATCGCTTTCGTGTCCGACAACCATATCTACGTGATGGATCTTGCAACCCGGTGACCGTGCCCGGCACCGTCGCCGGTTTCGGTGAAACTCTCGGGCGGCGGCGCAGGCCCCTGGGCTTCGGCTCACCTACCGGCCCGTGGACAAAATCCCCCCGGCATTCGACCGGCGATGCATCCTGCGTGGTCGCTTCACTTCACCTGTTCACGATGTAAAGCATACATTACATTACGTAAAGTCAAAACTATACATATTGCGGCTCCAGGGCTGCGTTCTACGTTGCTCCCCAGCCCAATAGCTGCTATTCCCCCTTCGTCGCGCCTTGCCGGCCCGGCGCCTCGCCGCTCGCGGGGCCTCATCAACGGACTCCTACGGATCGTCGCGAAATAGCTCGTGAATAGAACCCGCCCGGCGCGGCGCCGTTCGCTGTTGCAGAGCGCCTGGGGGGAGCTGGAGCGGGGGCCGCTCGCAACCTCCGAGCTGGCGCGGCGGGTTCTGGGGCTGAACGGCCATCCGGGGGCGGCCGCCGCCGCCGTGTTTGCGATGCTGGGGGGCGACGACCGGTTCGAGGTGGACGGCGAAGGCGTGTGGAGCCTGCGCGGCGGGGCCCGCCGTCCGGGTTCGCCCCTCTCGCGGCTCCCCTACGCGGTGGTGGACGTGGAGACGACGGGCGGCCGCTACGAAGGCGGGCACCGCATGACCGAGGTGGCCGTGGTGGAGGTGCGGGGCGGGGTTGTCGGGGACGTGTTCGAGACGCTGTTGCAGCCGGGACGCGCCATTCCGCGGCGCGCCGTCTCCCTTACCGGCATCACCGGCGGCATGCTGGCCGGGGCCCCGACCTTCGACGAGGTTGCGGAAGAGGTGTTCCGCCGGATCTCCGGCCGGATCTTCGTAGCCCACAACGCCGGCTTCGACTGGGGCTGGCTGCGCGCCCAGCTGGGCGACGCGCTGGGTGATGTCCCCGAGGTGGAGCGCCTCTGCACGATCAGCCTGGCGCGGCGGCTGGTGCCGGAGTTGCGCCACCGCAATCTCGACGCGCTTGCGGAGCACTTCGACATCCCGGTCGCGCGGCGCCACCGCGCGGGCGGCGACGCTCTCGCGACCGCCCGCGTCCTGCTGCGGCTGCTGGACCGGGCGGAGTCGCTGGGGATCGGCGACCTGCGCTCCCTGAAGCGCTACCGTCCGCCCAGGTCCGCCCGCCGTCAGGGCGACCTCTTCGAGCGGGACGGTCCGGGGAGGCGGGGCTAGCCGCGGACCGAATCCCCCCGGCGCCCGGGCGGACTCGTCCGCGGACTGCCGCTTCCTGATATAATTCCTGAACATCGCCCGGCAAGCACGACGACACCCCAACCCGAGGACTCCCCGTGTCCCACCCCGCTCGCACACCCGTGATCCTGGACGGAGTCCGCACCCCCATCGGACGGTTCCTGGGAGGGCTGAGTCCCCTCTCCGGGCCGGAGCTGGGCGCCGTGGCGGTGCGCGAAGCGGTCGCGCGGGCCGGCATCGACGCAGCGGAGATCGACGAAGTGATCATGGGGAACGTGGTGAGCGCCGGCGCCGGACAGGCCCCGGCCCGGCAGGCCGCCGTGAACGGGGGAGTCCCCGCGAGCGTGCCCGCGGTCACGGTCAACAAGGTGTGCGGTTCGGGGCTCAAGGCGGTGATGCTGGCCGCGCAGGCGGTCAGGGCGGGGGACGCGCGGCTGGTGGTGGCGGGGGGCTTCGAGTCGATGTCGAACGTGCCGCACTACCTGCGCGGGATGAGAGGCGGCGTGAAGTTCGGGGACCGCTCCGTGCAGGACGGCCTCCTGCACGACGGGCTCTGGTGCTCCTTCGGAATGTGCCACATGGGGGGCCACGCCGAGTACACGGCCGCGAAGGCGGGCGTAACCCGCGAAGAGGCGGACTCCTTCGCGCTGGCCTCTCACCGGAAGGCCGTGGCGGCCGCGGACAACGGCGGTTTCGGACCGGAGATCGTGCCGGTGACGGTAGAGACCCGGCGCGGATCTCTCGTGGTGGACGGGGACGAATGCCCCCGCAGGGACACCTCTCTGGAGGCGCTCGGCCGGCTGCGTCCGGCGTTTTCCCGCGACGCGCCCGGCGGGCTGGAAGAACTGGTCGTAACGGCCGGGAACGCGCCGGGGCTGAACGACGGAGCTGCGGCTCTGGTCGTGGCCAGCGAGGAGTACGCGCTGGCGCACGGGCTGGCCCGGCGTGCGGTAGTCACCGGCTACGCGGCGGGCGGCACGGAACCGCGCGACCTCTTCTTCGCCCCGGTCGCGGCCGTCCGCAACCTGATGCGGCGGGAGGGGACCGGTATTCGCGACTACGGACTGGTGGAGCTGAACGAGGCCTTCGCGGTGCAGGCCATCGCGGACATGAGGGAGCTGGAGATGGACCCCGAGCGAGTGAACGTGCGGGGCGGCGCGGTGGCGCTGGGGCACCCCATCGGGGCGTCGGGCGCGCGCATCCTGGTTACCTTGCTGGGGGCGATGTCCGCGAGGCGCGTGGAGACGGGAATGGCCACTCTCTGTCTCGGAGGCGGCAACGCGGTCGCCCTGTCGGTGCGAATGAACTGAACCAGGAACGCGGCTATGACAACCACCACTAAGCTCCTTGCCGTCCCCGAAGCGGAAGGATCCGCGGCGGCCCCCATTTTCCGCAGTCTCGCGATCCCCCGGCCCGTCGCGATACCGCTGGCGGTCCTCGTCTTCGCCGTCCTGACCGCGGCGGGCGCGCACGTCGCCGTCCCGCTCGGCTTCACGCCGGTGCCGATGACGCTTCAGACGCTCTTCGTGCTGCTCGCGGGGCTGCTCCTCGGTCCCGCCGCCGGCGCGGCCTCGCAGCTCCTCTACCTGGTGCTCGGTCTGACGGGGGTCCCCGTCTTCGCCATGGGCGGAGCGGGCCTCCCCTGGCTCTTCGGTCCGACCGGCGGCTACCTCATGGCGTTCCCCGCCGCCGCGGCGCTGGCGGGCTGGATCGCCGGGCGGGAGAACGGCCCGGTGCGAACGGGCGTTGCGATCGTTGCGGCCACGGCGCTGATCTTCACTTTGGGCGCCGGCTGGCTTTCCGTGGCTACGGAGCTCGGCTCCCGCGAGGTCTTTGCCGCCGGGGTACGCCCGTTCCTGCCCGGGGCCCTGATCAAGGCCGGCATCGCCTGGATCGTGGTGCGGCGGACCGTCGCCCGGACGCTCCGGAGCCCGTCGCGCTGACCTCCCCCGCGCGTCTTCCGCCGGGGAGGGGCCGTGTCTTCCCGGTCCTGGTTCGGCTGGGCGGCTTCGCGGGCCTCTTCGTCGCCGTCCTCGCGGCGATCGCCGCGCTCGCGGGGACGCCCGAGAGCCTCGCCGCGCAGGGAGCCTTCCAGACCGCGGCCGCCGTCGCGGCGAGCGTCGTCGTCCTCCACGTTGACGGGAGGAGGCCGCTTTCCGCCGCCGGGCTGCCCCCCGCGGGGGCCCTGCGAGGTCTGGGCGGGGGCCTCGCGCTGGGGATCGCCATGGTCGCGCCGGCGGTGGCCGTCGCCGTCGCCGCGGGCGGCTTGCGCTACGCGCCGGAGGACGGCGGCTGGATAGAGTATGCGGCCATGGGGTGCTGGACCGGGCTGATCCTGCTGGTCGCGGCCGCGGGCGAGGAGATCCTCGTGCGGGGGTATCCCCTGCGCGTGCTGGCGGAGCGCTGGGGCCGGTGGCCGGCCCTCGCGGCGACATCGGCCTCGTTCTCGGCCCTCCACGGAGCCAACCCCGGCGTCGGCGGCGTCGCTCTGCTCAACATCCTGTTGGCGGGCGTACTCCTGGGGATCGTCTGCCTGAAGACGGGGGACCTGTGGTGGGCGACCGGGATGCACGCCGGCTGGAACCTGGCGACGGGCTTCCTGGCCGACCTGCCGGTGAGCGGGATACGCCTGGTGGACGCGCCCCTCGTGGAGGTTTCCGGCGGCGGCGCCGCGTTGTGGACCGGCGGCGACTTCGGGCTCGAAGGCGGGCTGGCCGCGACCCTCGCGCTGGCGTTGGCCGTTACGGTCGTGGCGCGAACCGGAATCGTGCCGTCACGTTGGCCGGAAGTACCCGTCGAATCCAACAGGGAGAACGGATGAACATCGAAAGAGTCGCGGTCGTCGGCGCCGGGACCATGGGGAACGGCATCGCTCACGTGTGCGCGCTGGCGGGGCTGCAGGTGGTCCTGGTGGACACGGACGCCGCCGCCCTCGATCGCGGCGTCGCCACGATCGGGCGCAACCTGGAACGGCAGCGGGCGCGGGGCCGGATCGACGCCGGGGCCGTGGCCGGGGCCCTCGGCCGCATCGAACCCGCGCCCGGATTGGAGCACGTCGGCCAAGCCGGGCTGGTTGTGGAGGCCGTGCCCGAAGTCGCCGCGCTCAAGTACGAGATCTTCGCCGAGCTGGACCGGATGGCGCCGCCCGGGGCCATCCTCGCGTCCAACACCTCGTCGATCTCGATCACGGCGATCGCGGCCCGCACGTCCCGTCCCGGGCGGGTCGTCGGGATGCACTTCATGAACCCCGTCCCGGTCATGAAGCTGGTCGAGGTCGTCCGCGGGCTGCGCACCGAGGACGCCACCGGGGAGACGGTCGTGGAGTTTGCGCTGGCGCTGGGAAAAACCCCCGTGGAGGTGCGCGACTTTCCGGGTTTCGTCTCCAACCGGATCCTGGCCCCGATGATCAACGAGGCCGTCTTCGCGCTCATGGAGGGGGTGGCGGAGGCGGAAGCCATCGACGCGGTCATGACGCTGGGGATGAAGCACCCGATGGGGCCGCTCGCCCTGGCCGACCTGATCGGACTCGACACCTGCCTGAACATCCTCGAGGTGCTGCACCGGGAGCTGGGCGACGACCGCTACCGCCCCTGCCCGCTGCTGCGCCAGTACGTGGCGGCGGGGTGGCTGGGACGCAAGACGGGGCGGGGTTTCCACGCCTACGACCGGGGTCGCCGGCCATGCTGACACCGGAACAGCGCGAGATCCGGGAGCTGGCCCGGGACTTCGCCGAGAGGGAGATCGCGCCTCGCGCGGCCGCCTGGGATCAGCGGGGCTCCTTCGACCGCGAAGTGCTGGACGGGCTTGGCGAACTGGGTTTCCTGGGGATGCTCGTCCCTGAGGAGTACGGGGGGCTGGGCTTCGACGTCCCCACCTACCTGGTGGCGCTGGAGGAGATCGCCCGGGGCGACGCCGCGCTGGCCCTCACGGTGGCGATCCAGAACGGGCCCGTTCCCCACGTCCTCCTGGAGCACGGCAGCGAGGCGCAGAAGTCCCGCTGGCTGCCCGCGCTGGCCGCCGGCGAGAAGATCGCCGGCTTCGCCCTGTCCGAGGCCGAGGCGGGAAGCGACCCGTCGGGCCTGAGCACGCGCGCGCGCCTGCACGATGCGGTCTGGACCGTTCGGGGATCGAAGAAGTGGGTGACCAACGGTTCCCGCGCCGACTTGGTGATCGTCTTCGCCAGGACGGGCTCGGCCGGGGTCCGCGCCCCGGTCGGAGCCTTCCTCGTGGACACCGGGGCCGACGGATACCGGGTCGGAAGGCGGGAGAAGACGATGGGCCTCCGCGCGTCGGAGACGGTGTCGGTGGACCTCGACGGGGTCCGGTTGCACGCGGACCGGCTCGTGGGCGACGGGGCGAGCGGACTTGGCTACGCCCTCGGCGCGCTGGATCTCGGGAGGTTGGGGATCGGGGCCCAGGCCGTGGGGATCGCCCGCGCCGCGCTGGAGCACGCCACGCGCTACGCTCGCGAGCGGCGCCAGTTCGGGCGTCCGATAGCGGCCTTCGGGGCCATTCGGAGCAAGCTCGCCGTCATGGCCACGAAGGTCGCCGCCTCCCGGGCGCTGGTGAGGGAGGGCGCCTTGGCCTGGGAGGCGCGCGCTTCGAGCACCGGCGACGATCTCCCGGTCACGGCCCGCTCGGCGATGGCCAAGCTGCTGGCCAGCGAGACCGCGATGCGGGTGACGGAGGAGGCGGTTCGCATATTCGGCGGTTATGGTTTCATGCGGGAGTTCCCTGTCGAGAAGCTCATGCGGGACGCCAAGGGAACGGAGATCTACGAGGGAACCAGCGAAATACTGCGGCTTGTGATCGGCCGGGCGCTCACGGGGGTGGGGAAACGGGAAACCGGATGGAACACCTGAAGCGGGCCGACGAGCGGGTGCACCGCGCCGTGGCGGGGGAGCTGTCCCGCCAGAAGGGGCAGCTCGAGATGATCGCGAGCGAGAACTTCGTGTCTCCCGCGGTGCTGGAGGCGCTCGGCACGGTGTTCACCCACAAGTACGCCGAGGGGCTGCCCGGGAAGCGCTACTACGGCGGGTGCGAATTCGCCGACGAGGTCGAGGACTTGGCGCGCTCCCGAGCCACCCGGCTCTTCGGGGCCGGCCACGCCAACGTGCAGCCCCATTCCGGGTCCCAGGCCAACATGGCCGGGTACTTCGCCCTCCTCGAGCCCGGCGACCGGATCCTGGGCATGAACCTTAGCCACGGCGGCCACCTCACGCACGGATCGCCCGTCAACTTCAGCGGGCGCTTCTTCGATGTCGTGGCCTACGGCGTGCGCGAGTCGGACGGCCGGATCGACTACGACGCGGTTCGCGACATCGCCTTGCGAACGCGCCCGAAGATGATTGTGACGGGAGCGTCCGCCTATCCCCGCGTCATCGACTTCGAGGCCTTCGGTACGATCGCCCGGGAGATCGGCGCATTTCACCTGTGCGATCTGGCGCACATCGCCGGGCTGGTGGCCGGCGGACACCACCCCAGCCCGGTGCCCCACGCCGACGTCGTGACCACGACCACGCACAAGACGTTGCGGGGTCCCCGCGGGGGGCTGGTCCTTTGCCGCGAGGAACACGCCAAGGTCATGGACCGAACGGTCTTCCCCTTCATTCAGGGCGGCCCGCTGATGCACGTGATCGCGGCCAAGGCGGTCGTGCTGGGCGAGGCGCTCTCCCCCGGCTTCGCGGAGTACGGGAGACGGGTGGTCGAGAACACGCGCATCCTGGCGGAAACGCTGGCGGAGCGCGGCGTTCGCCTGGTTTCGGGGGGGACCGACAACCACCTGGTGCTGGTCGATCTCAGGGACCGGGAACTGAGCGGAAAGGACGCGGAAGGGGCGCTGGAGCGTGCGGGCATCACCGTCAACAAGAACACGGTGCCGGGAGAGACGCGGTCGCCCTTCGTCACCTCGGGACTGCGGATCGGAACGCCGGCCATCACGACCCGGGGGATGGGCCCGGATGCTATCCGGACGATCGGCGGCTGGATCGCCGCCATCCTCGAACGGCCCGCCGACGAAGACGCCGCGAACCGGATCCGGCGGCGGGTGGGCGAGCTGTGCGCCGCCTATCCGCTCTACGCCGAGCTGGCGGCGCCGGCCTGACCGTGTGAGATTGCCACGGTATGAGCGCCTGCGATCCCTCCGACCGTCCCGCGGCACTCCGGCCGCCGGACCTCCGCTTCGACAGGCGTGCGTATCAATTTCTGCTGGACGCGCTCCACGCGGTGATTTCGCGACTGCACGAGCGCCGGCACATCTCGGGAAGGGAGCTGGCGGACGGCGTTCGCCGGCTCGCGCTGGAACGCTTCGGCCCTATGGCGCGCACGGTTCTCGAATACTGGGGAATCCGCTCCACCGAGGACGTGGGCGAGATGGTCTTCGCCCTCGTCGACATGGGAATCCTCGTGAAGGACGCGGCCGACCGGCCCGAGGATTTCGCCGCCGTCTTCGACTTCGAGGAGGTCTTCGACCGCGACTATCCCTGGGCCGTGTACCCCTGGAAGGTGGCCGCGGTGTGCCCCTGGACCGTGGCCGCATCGGCCGAATGAGGGTTCGAGCGGCCGTCTTCGCGCCGGTTCCGGTGCCGAGGGATTGGCATGCGAGCCGATTTCCCGATAGCTTCCGCCCCGGATGAAACTTGCGAGACGGCCGGTTCGAGGTGCGAGCGGCGGATCGCAAACCACCCGTGCAGGCGCCCTTGCGAGGGTCGGCCTGACCGGCTAGTGACGAGGGTTTGATGAACACAGTGGACGAGAACGGATTTGCCCGTTGCGGGAAGTGTAACGACGGCGTTCTTCTGCCCATGTCCGACTACGGGCGGGACGGGGCTCCGATCCGCTACAAGGCGTGGGTCTGTTCGAGCCCGGACTGTGGATTCAACATCCGCATCGACAACGGCGAGATCACCTTCGGTCGGTCGATCGGGCAGAGCTACAAGTAGCCGTGGCCCCGGGCAGCCTGACCGGGCCGTTCGGGAAATCCGGCGTACGAGCGCCGACGGCGGAACAGGCGGCCCGGTTCGACCGTGGCGCCATCGCCGAGCGCGGCGTTCCCGAGCCGGCGCTCATGGAGAACGCCGGGCGGCAGGCGGCGCTGATCGTCGAGCATCTGATGCCCGGAGGCCGGGTGGTCGGTCTGGTGGGTTCGGGGAACAACGGGGGCGACGCGCTCGTGTGTCTGAGGGCCCTGGCCGCGTGGGGCCGGGCCGTGACCGCGGTCGTCGTCGGAAGGCGTCCTTCCGCCGATCCGGTGCTGCACGGCTGGGCGCTGCCGCGGGTGGACTTCGATCCGGCCCGGCCCGGCGCTACCGAGGGACTGGCGCGGATTCTGGAGGGCGCGCAGGTCGTGGTCGACGGCTTGCTGGGCACGGGAATCCGCGGAGAGCCCCGGGCCGGGCATGCAGCGGCGATTCGGGCCGCCAACCGAGCGTCGGCGGCGGTCGTGTCGCTCGACGCGCCCTCGGGCGTCGACGGCACCGGCGGGCGTGCGCCGGGCGCGGCCGTGCGGGCGGACGTCACCGTGGCCTTCGGATGGCCGAAGCTGGGCACCCTCCTCTACCCCGGGCGGGAACTGAGCGGAAGGATCGTGGCGGTGGAGATCGGGTTCCCTCCGGACGGAACGGAGGACTGGGCCCGGCCGATCACTCCCGGATGGGCGTCGAAAGAGCTCCCCCGCCGACCCGTCGCGACGCACAAGAACGATGTCGGGGCGCTGGCCGTCGTGGCGGGATCGGCGATGCCCGGGGCTGCGATCCTGGCTGCCCGGTCCGCCTTCCGGTGCGGTGCCGGGCTGGTGCGGACCTGCTCTTCCGGGCCGGTTCGGGAGGTGGTTGCCGAAGTTCCCGAGACGGTGTTCGTGGACGCCGGGGACGAGCAGGCGCTGAGTGCGGCGGTGGAGCGGAGCCGCGCCGTCGCCGTCGGACCGGGCATGGGAACCGGGGACGCGGCGCGCCGGCAGCTGGAGGTCGCCATGGAAGCGCGAGGGTCGCGGCCCGCGGTGGTCGACGCGGATGCGCTCACTCTTCTGGCCGCGGGGGCGTGCGCCGAATTCGACGACTCCGGGGAGGCCGGGATCGTGGTCACGCCCCACCCCGGCGAGATGGCCCGTCTGGCGGCGTGCTCCGTGGCGGAGGTGCAGGACGACCGTGTCGGGACGGCCCGGCGGTTCGCGGCGTCGCGGGGCGTGGTGACCCTTCTCAAGGGAGCGCCCTCCCTGGTGGCCGAGCCCGGGGGCGGGCTGATGGTCAGCTTGCACGAGAACCCTTCGGAGCTGGCGGTGGCGGGCATGGGCGACGTGCTCACCGGAGCCGTCGGGTCGTTCCTGGCTCAGGGCGTCGAGCCCTTCCGGGCCGCCGGTCTGGCGCTTCATACGACGGGCCGGGCGGCGTCGCGCGCCGGTCTGGGGGCGGCGCTCACGCCTTCGGACGCGGTGGAGGCGATCCCCTCGGCGCTGGCGGAGCGCGGGGAGGGCACCACCGATCTCCCGTTCCCGTTCGTCACCTTCGACCAGCCGCCGCCCGGGTAGCAGCCCGTGGACGCTCCGCTCACATCTCCAAACTGTAAACTCTGGTTTACATGATGTCATGGTTACTATACTGTTCGCCCCTTTGGGGCCTCGGAGACGCGCTGGGAGTCACCGCAACCCCAACGTTCTTCTATCAGTTCGGGGGGCATGTCGGGTACGCGAACGAGGAACAGCTCCTCGAACTGATCGAACGTTCGCGCTAGAGATGGCCATGACGGACGCCCTACGCAGACCGCTGGGGAAAGCGATGCTCGCCGTTTCCTGCGTGGTGCTCTGCGCCGTCTGCCGGGACGAGCCACCGGATCCGGGTGCCACGGGTCGCCCGGCGGCTGCGGACCTGTTCTCCGAGTGGCCTGGTGACGAGTCGTTCCGGATCGCTGCGGAACCTAGCCTAGTGGTGGGATCGGACGACTCTCTCCCGCTGGGCAGGGTCTCCGGAGCGGTCTTCTTCGGCGACGGCATCGCTA
>JAPPNM010000044.1 GCA_028873825.1 Gemmatimonadota bacterium
TTGATGGACGCATACTCTCGCTTCAATGAGGCCGGGGCAACGTTGCCCCGGAATCCCGGGCGCCAACTCACGGAACATCAAACCCCCCCCGAGCTTCAATGAGGCCGGGGCAACGTTGCCCCGGAATCTCCGCCCCGCCCGGTTCAGCAGGGCCGTCATCGTCCGCTTCAATGAGGCCGGGGCAACGTTGCCCCGGAATCGGGCAGCACCACGGACATCGCCGGCGCGCGGGTGGGGCTTCAATGAGGCCGGGGCAACGTTGCCCCGGAATCAACGCTCGCCGCGAGGCGCATGAGGCCGGATATCTCGCTTCAATGAGGCCGGGGCAACGTTGCCCCGGAATCCTCGGGACGCGGCACTGAACATCGTGGACCTGTCCTAGCTTCAATGAGGCCGGGGCAACGTTGCCCCGGAATCGAGGACTTGCCCCGGGGCGTCGTGGGCGGGGCGATTGCTTCAATGAGGCCGGGGCAACGTTGCCCCGGAATCGCCGTGCATCCGGTTCTCCCGCTCGATCCGGTTCCGCTGGCTTCAATGAGGCCGGGGCAACGTTGCCCCGGAATCTGTTGTTGGCTTTGGCGGTCGCCGCCGGGCGAAGTTTCGCTTCAATGAGGCCGGGGCAACGTTGCCCCGGAATCGTTTTCACGTTGTCTGTATGTTGGGTTTTGTGCCCGGCTTCAATGAGGCCGGGGCAACGTTGCCCCGGAATCGCCGCGTACTTCCGTGACCAGGCGCTCGCCGGCATGCTGCTTCAATGAGGCCGGGGCAACGTTGCCCCGGAATCAGTACCAGGGCCCTCAGTCTCAAGCCGGCACGACTGGCTTCAATGAGGCCGGGGCAACGTTGCCCCGGAATCCACATCCGGCACCGAATCCGCCACATTCGCATCCGGATCGCTTCAATGAGGCCGGGGCAACGTTGCCCCGGAATCTGTCCCTTCCCAACTTGACTCGGGATCTCGAAAATTTCGGCCAGATGCGAGCGCTGCTTGGCTCGGGCTCTTGGCGTACCGTATGGGCGGTCCGATATTGCGCACTAGCCTTGATATCTCCTTTCCACACAACAAGAAACCCTGTGCGAGCGCTGACCGGGTTTGGCATCCTTCGTCAGCTCTCGCAATGTCCGCGGCATGTATTCGACCCGCCTCCGTAGATCTACTTACACGATTGTGGCACGCCGATCCGGCGCTTCATAGGTCTTGCCCAGGCTTTCGACGCGCGGGTCTACGGCGTCGGCGGGACCCAGGTCCACGATCAGGATGTGGTCCTCCGAGGGGCGGATCAGGCTCTCCAGGCGCGTCGCCAAGTCGGCGCGCTGCCGGGCCGTGAGCCGACACTGAAACACCGACAACTGGAGCCAATGGCCGTAGCCCTTCATGGTCTTGAAGACTTGTTGCCAGCGCTTCGGGTTGGCGATGTCGTAGGTCACGATGTAGAGACGCTCGTTGGCCATGATGGTTCACCGCGGAAGGTAGTGGGGATACGTGCGGATTTCGCCCTGGAAATGCCGGGCCAGCAGCCGTGCCTGCACATCGATCAACCGTCTCATGGAGACGCGGTAACCGAACACGGGATGGGTGGTTTCCTGCTCCATGCGGCGCTCGAACGCTGCCATGAAAGCCTTGCGGCCTCCCGGCCGGAGGGCGCAACTCGGCCCGTTGAAGACGAAGTCGCCCGGTCTGACTTCGCCGTTGTTGATGACCTGGATCACGCATGAGTCGGCGACGATGGGCCGAAATGGTTCCATGACGTCGAGGGCGAGAGCCGGGCGGCCGTGGCGCGGCCGGTGGTAAAGCCCCATGTAAGGGTCGAGCCCCGTCGCCGAGATCGCGGTGACGAAAGTCCGTGTCAGTAGCGCATAGGCCAGCGACAGCATGGCGTTGACTGGATCTGTAGGCGGACGCCGGTTGCGGGTCGAAAAGGAAAACGCTGCCACGCCTTCGTCCGCATTGGGCGCGAGCATATTCTCGAAATGCGCGAAGTACGTTGCCGCGGCTTCACCCTCCATTCCCAACAACTGTTGAGGGCTTTCCGCAAAGGGCACGCGTTGTATCATCCGTCTCATTCGCTCCAGCGTTTCCGACTTGTCGCCGGCCTCCCGGTCGTCGCGCCAGTTGCGCCGCAACAGGGTCCGCGAGTTGCGCACCTTGGCTACGACCAGATCACGCGAGAAGGCGAGACTGCGGCCTTCATCGAAGGCGAACCGGTATTGGGCCTCGCGCACGGCCACATTGCCGTTGCCGCTTCCCACCGTGTGGCCGAGAAACCACCCTCCGGTGGTGAACCAGGAGACGGAAACCTCTGCGCGCATCAGCGCGTGCAGTGCCGGCGTGGTGACCGAGACGGGACCGAACAGCGCCACCTGGGACACATTGATCATCGGCACTTCCACTTTCTCTTCCTCCACCTCGACGATCAATTGTTCGCCGCTCTTGCGCACCCTCGCCCCCGGCGTCTGCACGTACAGCGGCAGCGCCGGGTTGTCCGAAGGGTTGAGCGGACGCGGAGGATGACCGTTGCGGAAGAGATTGGTCTCGTCCGGCAAGCAGATCCCGGCAAGGGAGCAACGCGGGCACTTGGGGCTGTTCTGCAAGGGAGGGGGCCTGCGTCCAGACGCGGCCGCCGCGCGCAGGCCCGAAATGGCGTCCAGGGTGCGCGCCCGAAGCTCCGGGTCCAGCGTCACCCCGACGCGCTCCCGCGAGCCAGCGTACCACAGTGCCCCCTTCTCCACGCGGTAGCCGTTGTCCTCCAGGATCAGTGCCTGGGCGCATACCTGCACGCGCTCCGGCTCATAGGCCCCCGCGGCCACGTGTGGCCGCTTGCCCTTCTTGAAGTCCACCGGCGTCACCGACTCCTCGTCCGCCTCCACGACATCCATCTTGGCGATGATGCCCAAGCGCTCCGAGGACATGGTGACCGACTTGGCCCGGGCCAGGTCCTCGTCAAGATCTTCCGGCGCGGGCAACTGTCCGCCGCCCTCATCCACCCGCGCGTGCGCGCGCCGTCCCTCGGCCGTATCCACGCTGTCCGCCCATTCGCCCTCGACCCATTCGAGGTAGGCGAGACGCGGGCAATAGACCCACTCATTGATCATCCGGACCGGGACGAGGGGCGCGTCGCCAGTGACGGGAGGGGGCGGAAGGCCGAGGGTGAGTTGTTGTTCGGGGGGCATGGCTGCCACTTCAGTCCATGGCGGTAAAGAGTCCGAGCCCGAAATGGCTGCCGAATCCCAAGGCAAGCGGACCGGAAACCGGTCCAGGGAAGGTGATTCGCAGCAGCGCACCCGCGGCATCGGGCTGTTTCTCGCCACCACGTGAACGGAATCTGTGGAAGTGGTTGGCGCGGCGCTGGCTACCACCAACCGGGATGCTATTGAGTACCTCGATCTCGATTGCCTCGACGTCCCGTCCACGACGCTTGAGCAGTCGTAGCGCTTCGCCTGAATAACCCGTTCGCTTCAGGTGCCCGGCGGCAAGAAACGGCGTCACACTCCGCCACTGCCTTGAGGTGCCGAAGATCCGCGCGCCGTGCGCGAAATCGGTGGGATTTCCGAATCCCTCCAGGGCAAGCCGCCATTCCTTGACCGCGGCTGGTCCGGTCTCGTCGCTGTCCGGGCTTTGCCTCGGCGGCAGCCAGAGGCGCGTGATTTGATCGAGCTTGACGTGAATATCATCGTCGATGCCGCTCGCAATGTATACCGAGATATGGTCGATCCACCCGTCCAGGTCGGCGTCCTCTGGTAACCAGAACGCGTGGGCATGGGACGGTTCCGCAAGAGGTCTCCCATCCGGGTTTCTCCCGGAGATCGGCCATGGTGCGCGGGGAACGGAGCGCCTCGTCGCCTCTTTCCAGTCCCAGCCGAATTGCGCGAGCGCGGCGCGGCGCATCAACTCTCCGATCCGTACAGCGTCTTCCACGCGAGGCAGGGGGCGACCCGCCATGAGAAAGCGCGCGACAGTAGGCAGGTCCTTCCGTGCGGCACGCCGGGGGCGAGTACGGATACTGGGAATCACCCCGGGTGCCGCCTCTGCGGATCGAACATAGATAACCTCACGGGCCGCTGGGGGGCGGCTCCAACGCCGATCCTGGTAGTCCGCGGTGTCAAGTGTCAGAGCGTCCACCAATCGTTGGGGCAGAGTATCCGCGCCGCTCCGCTTGCTGCGAAACGCCGCCTCGGCCGTCCTGCCGCGGGCTCTTGAAGACTGTCTCTGCCCGACCGGTGCGCGGGGCGAGTCGGTGAGAAGTCGCTCTCGTTCTGCGGCATACTCCTGTGGTGAGCACGATGCGAGAACACGAACCGGCATTCCGTCGCCTTCTCTGGAACCGGTGGCTCGACAGTTCGGTTCACCGTCCCATGCGTCCGTAGCCCGGCATTCTGTCCAACTCTCGGCGCGACCGAGATAGGCGAGTGACGCGGCTACGTCGGATGCGAAGCCGAACAGATGAGGAGAAAGCGTCACGTCCGGCCATGCCGCAACGATCTCGGCATCCTTTGGCAGATGAATGAACGCGTCGAATACGAGCGCGGTCTTCTCCTTACCCTTCTCAAGTTTGCCTTGTGGCATGTAGTGGCGCGTATGAGTGTGAATTGTTCCCGGCGGCAGTCGGTATACGGGCAGTGTCTCGGCAAGTGAATCGATCAGGTCAGCAAGATCGGTCTCGGACCAACGCTCAGCGTCTCCCTTCCGCCGCCAACCGGCAATCAGCGCGCGCAGCAGTCGCCAAGGTTCGGGGGGCCAGGCCACGTCCGCCTCGTTGACGTTGCGTCCCCACGGGGTGGCATGATAGCGCCCGGCAGGGAAATTGAATATCAGAGCGAACACGCGGCTACTTCCTGTAAGTGACGGTCAGAACCCGGCTGTCTCCGAAGAGCCCTTGCGCTCCAACCGCTTCGATAAGGCCGGGAAGCTCCGCTTCGAGGTCATCGAGAGTCGGTAGCTCAAAATGATCGGGGCGCGTCACGGTTATCTCGACGACATCCAAATCGCAGGCGGTACGTAGACGCAGGCCCTCGCGGAGCAGTCGCTGGATCTTGAACAGGGCCATCGCCACGAGCATTCGCGCAACCTCATCCCCAAGGCCAAAGGCTCGAATCTGGCGAAGATCCAGGCTGAAGTACGCTGTGATTCGTTCTGCCACCCACTCGTCGCGCGCGAAGGGAACGTTGCCGAAGCCCTTCGCTGTATCGCCGCTCGGATTGACGCTGTCGTTCTTGACCCCCCCACTCGCCGCCACGGCCGCGTTCGTGGCTTCGATGAAGGCCGAGAGCGATCTCGGAAGTCGCAATCGCCCGCCCGCGAGGGTCCCCTTGGCCAGGAAAATCCCGTGAAGGAGGGCGTTGGTGTCGAACTCCAGCAGCACTCTTGCAAGCTCCCGCAGGTCTACACGGCCTACTTCCATTGAGGCGAGGCGCTGCTTCAACAGGTCGAGTACGGATGTGTCCTTACCCTCCAGGATATACGGCGAGTTGAGGCGATGCGCCTCCAGCAGCGAGTTCGTGAGTGGTCTACCCTGCTCGTCCGTTACCTTGACAACAGGAAGTCCCGCAAGCGGCGAAACCCAGTCGTCCACACGCTCATCCCAGCAAACCGCCTCCAGGCGGTTCGCCATCGACTGCGCACTCTCGACGAGCACGATCCGTCCTTGACCATCTGGTGACGCGTACTCGGCGTGACCGAGATTGGGGAACCCGGTCGGCTGAAATCGGCTACCCTGAACGGGCTTCAGCGCCGCCTCGACGAGAAGCCGCGGCGCTCCATCAAGCGGGGTCAGATCAAGCGACATCGTTGGTGTCCTCCATAGGGGTTTCATCGCGTAAGGCCGAGGAATAGGCTCGTGAGAGCAACGCAGACAAGTCTCGATCATCTATTGGGATCAGCAGTGAGGCCGCCAAGCGATCGGCGCGAGTACCGGCGCCGATCGCTGCCCCACGGTGTGCGGTCGCCCGATCGAATGGCGACATAAGGCCCGAACTCCGAGCACGGTTAAGCGCGGTGCGGACCGCTTCGTCGATCATACTCCCATCCATGCTGCGACCGGCGGCACGGAGCCTTGTCAACAGCCCTGGCGGCACCGGCACACGAGCCGCGCCGTCAAGAGCACCGACGCGACGCAACGCAGCATTGGTCGAGAAAATCGGTTTCAGTGCGGCATACGCAAAGGGCGGCAACCGAGGCGGTGCCGTTGCGGATGATGTCCTGCGCGGCAATCTTGCCGGCGCGGCCCAGACCAAGCCACGAAGCAGGGCAGCACAGCGGTCGTCTTCAAAGTCGCCATCAATGAATATTGCTATGTCCTCGGCATGTGCCCAAGCGGCTCCGGCGAATGGCTTGTCTTGGAATCCGCGCATTGTCGCCTCAACCATTCTCCGCTCCATCGCCGCAAGCAGGTTCGATACAAGACCTCCCGCGGTCCAGACGACGGTCGATGGGGCGTCCTCGGCCACCCATGCGCGGCGCCTAGAGAGACGCATGCCCTGGAAGAATCTTGCTTCGTCTACCGGCGCGAAGTGGGCAGCCATCGGCAATTCAATCCCCATGTAATCCGGTGAGTTCGAAGCCGTAGTAGAATCGTCGTATGCGTCCGTTGTTGGAACCAGTGCCGGTGTGTCTGTCGACCCCCCGGCAGGTGCGACCCGCGCGACCGGCATCGGCGCCGGCAGCCCGAGCCCGGCGACTGCGGCCGCGACCCGAAATTCGGGGGTGCCGTCATCAGCCCGCTGTATCCAGTACGACGAAAGCCGGGGCGGTGGCGCGTTGACGCCCTCCCGTCCCCTCGGGCTGATCGCCAGCCATTCGACGCATCTCCCGAGCGCCACGAGAGCCGTCTGCACCCGATCCGGTGAAGGCGCAGGTGTGGTGAGCCCGAACATCGCGTCTTCAAGCTGCTTGATGGCACGTCTGGCGGCGGCCGGCTCTTCCTGTTTGCGTCCGATCCGTCGTACGCGCTCAAGCCATCCGCCTGTGTCCAAATCTGCAATGAGCATGGCGCCTGACGATGACGCGGATGACCGGCGCCCGAGCGGTGTGGCGAGATAGGCCTTGCCGAAACGCTGGAGGAAACCGAAACGTTCGAATTCCGAGAAGCCCCGGCTGACTCCCAAGCTGGCGGCCGCTCTCGCGAAGTCGACGCCGTCACGCGCCGTTCGTCCGTTCAGAACCGCACGTCCCTCCGTGAGTAACCTGTCGATCTCGCAGAAACGCGCGGGCCGGCCCCACAACGGCGCCCAGAACTCTGCGCGCGCATCAGCCTCATCGGCCGCATCGACACCCCCCCAACCCGCTCCGACTGCCCGTACCGTGAATGGAAAGCTTGCGCCCGAAGCCGTGCTGCCTTGGTGACGGCGACTCGCAGCTCCTGCGAACGCACTAGCGCCCTCCAGCATCATGACGAAATCCCAAGGGTTCACCTCGCCGCCGGCCTCGTAGCCTGTGCTCGCATTCGGTCCCCCCGCCGTTCCCGGCGCGAATTGTCCGGGGCTCCCGCCGCTCAGGCCAAACGACGCCGCTGCGAACAGCGCATTCGGGAAGAGCGATCGCGCGGTTTCGGATGGCGAGCCGCTTACGGGATCGAACAGTGCGGCCGAGCCAAGCGCAACGAGCCGACGCATGAAGTTGTTGGTGAAATCAAGCCTCCCATCGTTGCCGCCTGTTCCCAGCAACTGAGGGTATGCAAGACTTCGACCGGACAATGCGAGTGTCGCGTCAAGCCAGTGAAGAGCCCTGTCGGGAAGCTCCGCCCGGAGCACGGCTACGAGAGTCATCTTGGCGTCGCCGGTCGGCTTCTCCTTGAGTCCCTGTTGTTCGATGGTTTTGGCTGCGGACCGAATCGCCTCGGAGATTGCGCTGAACCGCTTCGCTACCGTCTCGCCGATCAGCGGACCGAATCCGTCCCGGTTGTCTTTCGGATAGAAACCGCTTCCGCTATTCCAGGGCGCAATGATCGGGCTCGGTGCATATTCCTCCAAAAAGAATCGTTGCAACGCCTCGCGAGAGAGCACCGTCCGCAGGTGGAAGCACTCGTTCTCCCACCAGCCTCGTGCGTGAGGGTCGGCGGCCCGGTCGGTAACGTTGTTATCCGGCGAGGAAATCAGCCGGAGAATGCCGAGCGCCTTCAGGTACGAGGCGAGCGGGGTCGATGTGCAGCCGTCGAGGCGGTGATCGAACGACTCAGGCCTGTCCATAGCGCCCCTCCCGTTCCTTGGCTGACGCACGCCAGTCAGCGAGTCGGACAACGGTCTCCATCCAGGCAAGACGGAATGGCCCAAAACGGGCCAACAGTTCTCGGGTCCGCTCGATCCAGCTTTCGCCGGTCGTTTCGTCCCAGCCAATCTCCATCACCGAGAGACGCAAGGGTCCGCCGCCCCAACGTTCCCCTGTCCCCAAATCGACCGGCGGTATCTCGTCGCCTTCCCACACGCCGCGAGCGAACCGTATAGTGTCGCGTTCACCTTGGGGAGGCCGCTCGCGCGGCAACGCGCGAAGATTCATGCGGACCTTCCCGTGGTGCGCGGCCACCAAATAGGCGACGAGATCGGCGTCGCGTGACCATTCTTCTTGCTCGAAAAACGCCAGGGCGGACGCAAGTTCGTGGCGGAAGTAGGGCCGCGTGTGGCGCACGTTTCCCTTCACTGTCTTGGCAAGAAGCTGCTCTCGGGGCGCCCCTTGCGGCCCGAGGCCCCGGCGCATGGTGTCCTGAAAGACCGCGTGGGCCTTGCCCAGATCGTGCCAGCGAGCCGCGCGGACAATAGCGTCACGTGTCTGGGGCTCAACAGCGAGGGCGTCGCAGAGCGCCGCGGCCTCTGTCGCGACATGGCCGAGATGATCGGTGAGTGGGACCGCCACCCCGACGGCGCTTCGCGGATCGTCACCGTGACCTTCTTCGTCCTCTGCCGGATCACTTGTCACCCGAGCCGAATCCATCATGACCGAAATGCCTTCGACCCGCGATCCCGGATCACCGGTGAAGCCAACGTCGGCGGAATAACCGCCAGCGCGCAAATCGACCAGAAGGGTCACCCCAGGCCAGGGGTCGTCCCGGAACGGCTGCCAACCGTTCAGATTAGGGCGCCCGGTCGTCGCATCGACATGGCGCGCCTGCGGATCACGAACGTACACCAAAACGCCTTTCGTCTTGTTACTCTTGTCCTTGCGGACCTTCGTCAACCAGTCCTTCGCAAGGCCAATGGGTGCGGTGCACAACTCTTCCGCGCGAGGCGGACGCGGTGGTTCATCAACAGCGTCGGAAAGATCCCGCCAGAAGACCCGCACGTCCGTATCGTCGGCATCGCGCACGTAGGGCGATACATCGACATCAAAGCCGGTCAGATCGGGGTCGGTGTCAAACAGATCGTCAAGGTCCTTTCTCCGGATGACGTGTAGCGGCGGGTCGATCGGATCCGCTGGAGGAAGGTGAACGGGAGCGGCATCCGTCAAGGACACGAGTCGCTCCCGTGCTGCCTGCAATTCCTCAATCCGGTAGGGGAGCGCAAGTTCACGTTTCGTCTTCTCGTCCGTTTCGTTGTTCGAGTCGTCGAGCAGGTCAACCCAGTGAACTTCGGCGCCATCGTCGTATTCTGCGTAACGGTTGGCTCGACCGAACCGTTGAACCATGGATGACCAAGGCGCAAGTTCAGTGAACAGTACAGCCGAAGAGATGTCGATACCGGCCTCCACGGCCTGGGTCGTCACGACGATCATGTCCCGCGTTCGAGGATCGGTGAGCTTGGCCATCTCTCTCGTCCGATCGACCGCGCGAAAGCGTGAGTGGACAAGCGCGAGATCCGCCGGCGCATCCGATTTCTGGAGACAGCGGTATAAATCCTGAGCGCGCTTTACGCGATTGACTATGACCAACGTCTTGTGCCCCGAACGATGCGCCGCACGAACCGCCTTTGCGAGATCCTTGATGTACGATTCGATGTCGCCGGCCTTCGCGGAGCGTGGCGGGGGGACGTCTGAACACCGCACCGCCTTCTTTGCTCGTACAAGACGCCCAAGCCGATCACCGGCGTTCTGGTCCGGTGTCACGCGCATGACCTCAGATTCCGCAGGTTTCGGGTGATCTACGGTTACGAGCCATTCTGGTTCGAGGGTAGCGGAAATCCACAGGCTGTGAACTCGGCGTCCGGGCGTGCGCCAACCCGGCTCGGCACGAGCCTCCTCGCTACAGCGAAATGCTTCGATCTGCGTCGAGGTGGCACGTCCGGCACCCATGAGTTGCACTTCGTCGAAAACCCACTGTGTGTCGTCGTGAAGTATGGCGAACTCCATGGGCCAGTTGGCTCGGGACGAGGCGTACCCGCGCATGAGCGCCCTGCTGAGCAGCATGTCCTGAGTGCCAACGATCACCGCCGGTCGCTCCGGTCGTTCCAGCCATTTACCGCCATCCACACCGCCCATCAGGACATGCACATCGTTCCGTTCCGGCAAGACCCCTTGCGAACGGATTTCACTCGACAGCTTGTCCATCCATTCCCGGACCGAATTTGCTGTCTGCTCGACCAAAGTACGCATGGGTAGACACCAAACCAGCCGTCGTGGCGCCACTGCCGCAGCTTGCAGGCGGCGCGCCGCCCACCCGAGGGTGACCGCCGCGGTCTTGCCCGATCCAGTGGGCGCGATCAGGACACTTGGCCACCGACGCTCCATGAGCGTCCGCTGCCAAGGATCAGGACGCGAACCCAGCGCTATACGGTAGATTTCCTCTCCGTCCACGCCCTTGCTTTCTGAAATCATGAGATGATACCTCTGCGTTCCGCCAGCAGCCACTCTTTGCCTGCAACTTTGTAACCGCGTTCCGCCTCGAACGCGACAATCATCTTGAACATCGTCACCCCATCAGGAAGTCATGGCCCGTCGGCATGGATATAGCGACCACAATAACCAGCAAGCAACGCCCAAGCGGTTCACCGCCAAATATCGTCGGTGCTTCATGGTTCAACCAATGTTTCACCGCAGCAGGATAGCAAACCTGAGTGACATCCGGGGTCACGCCCGCAAAAGACTTGTGGGCGCGTCTCGATTCCTCCGCAGCGCCCGAGGCACAGTGCGCGCGGCGAGGTCACCCTGTTCGAGAATCTTTCGAGCTTCGTCGCGAACCTTGTCGCGGAAGGTGGCGGGGCCGATGACCTGAACTCCCCCGCCGAAGTGAAGCACCCAGCCCACCAGCTCGGGAGTATCGGCGACCCGGAGCGAAAGGGCCAAGCGCCCGTCTCGGGTTTTGTGGACCTGCTGGCTGTGGTGCCAGATACGGCCCTTCACCCATGCGGTCGTGGCCTTGTCGAACAGCAGTTCCAGCTCGATGGGCTTGCCGCGCATCACCACGAGGGAGTCCTTGACGTAGGCGTCGAGGTCGAAACACAGGGGCATCTGGCACGGGCGGTTGGTGAGAGACAGGGAGCGGATGCGATCCACGGCGAAGGTGCGCACGTCCCTTCGGAGGTGGCAGTAGCCGATGAGGAAAAGACCGCCGTCCGAGTACCACAGGCGGTACGGATCGACCTCCCGGCGCCGTGTCTGGTTGCGCGATGCGGTGTAGTAGCGCATCTGCACCGTGCGGGTGCGCGAGATGGCGCGTGAGAGTTGGTCGATGGTGTGGCGGTGCTCGCGGTAGGCTTTGTGCGAGCCGAGGCCAACGGCGAAATGTCCTCGAAGGTTCTCCACGTACGTGGCGCCTTCGGCAGGCAACGCCGCGGCGGCCTTGGTCAGTGCCGAATCGAGGGACGCCTTGATCTCCGTACCGTCCAGAGGCTTCAGGAGATCGCGGCTGAACACCAGAGCCATGAGTTCCGTCGGCGATAGCGCCAGCGGCAGGGTCTGGCGGTAGCCGTCCATCAGGCGCCACACGGTCTGACCGTTCCGGCGATCGGTGATGAGGGGAATGTGGGCGGCTTCGAGGGCCTCCAGGTCGCGGCGAATGGTGCGAGGATGACGCGAATAGTCCTCGGGCAGGGATTCCGCCAACTCCGACAGAGTGGCGCCCCGGACATCCTCCAGCCTCTTCAATAGCAGCCACTGGCGCGTGACTTGGTGATTGCGTGGCATGCTTGCATCCAGGGATCGCGGCCGGGTACACCCCGCGCGGCAAATACTACCACTACCTCCAATGAGTGGGTTAGTACGGAGTGAGTGAGAGCGCGGCGTGTGGGGACGACAATATCCCACCTCACTTCCGGAGTAGACCCAAGGTTTCGCGGAACAAGTAGAGGTTCGTTCGTGGTCTTGCGCAGGCTTGCGCGCCAGCGCGCTGACGCTCGAAGCAGGACACTTTGCAGCAGACTCCGGCTTGCCCGTACCGGCCGCCATCGTGTCCAAGGAATCGGAAACATCTCAACAATGACTGACTCCGAGTTGGATGCGGCAGTGTATTCGCCGGTCAAACCGTTGTGACGTGATCCGACGTCAAATCGAACACCGTGTCGGTCATCCAGCGCTTGAACCCGTCGTTGTCCATGAACTGCTTGAAGAGCTGATTGTCGTCCTTCATCATTGAGGTCATCACGCGCAGCAGAGCCCGGTCATGCTCTATGCGGGCGTTGTCCGTGTCCGAGTTGCGCCGGGCGTTCCTGTAGGCGGTGTCCGCGGCCACGCGCGCTGGAATCGTTTCCGTGATGAGCACTGCAACGCGGTCGGCGTCCTCCCATTGAATGCCGCCGAAGAGGTCGTTGAACTTCCTAATGATGTTCGAGAGTTGGTAAGCGGTGCGGCTAGGGCACGTTGACTTTCAGGGAGAGTCGGGGGTGAAGGC
>JAPPNM010000011.1 GCA_028873825.1 Gemmatimonadota bacterium
CTGGTAGCGCAGACTGCCAACGCCTCGAATCACGGCAAGAAATCACGTAAGTCACACTGGGACTGCACGATTCGCCATTCTTGCCGTTGCGAGGAAGCAGGTTCTATCGGGCCGCGTTGGCGGGTAATCCCGAATCGAATGGCGGGAAATCCCAAGTATTGCCCGAGACCGTTTTCGGGCACCAGAGAAGGCCAATTGACGTAAGCCGTACCCACAGGCTCACGACCCCTTTGCGCTTCTTCGGCTGGCCTTCAGGAAATCGTCTATGAGCGCCATCAACTCGTGGATCGTCGCCGATCCGCCGCCGATCAACCCCGCCGTCAACACGACATCGGTGAAGTGGAACACGGCTTGCTGGAACGGCGCGGTCGCGCCGCCGGGATCGAAGAGCACTCCAAGAAGCCGCACTCCGGACAGAGACACCATGATCCCGAGCGTCAAACCGAGGAGAAGTGCACGCTTCTGGGTGCCTGCCCTGTATTCCTGCAACTCGGTCTCGACCGCCGCCCTGTCACTCTCTGCCGCCGTTCGCACTTTCTCCTTGATGCGCGATTTTCCGCCTTGCCGCCACGCCTTGATGAGAACCTCAAGCGAACGCTCCACGAACAGGGCGATGACGTAGAGGATGCCCAACTGGCCGAGTGCCCTCAGGAACAGATCCTCACCAGTTGCTTCGACCGGTGTCAGGGAGTCCCGGTGGAAGACGACGAGGACGGCCAGCGCCAAACCGCAGAGGGACATCCAGATCCGTCCGATGTTGTGTTTCATGCTGTGTGCCTCCCGATCATTCGGCGGTTCTTCCAACAGCCGCGCCTGCGCGTGGGTGCCCCTTCCGCGTCACCCCAAAACGTAGCAGCCCAGGGACGGTTCGACACAGGCATGGCTGCACTGGGCCATCCGAGGGCGCACCCTTCCAACGATCCCGGGCCCCGATTCCGACTAGCCGATGAGGGGATTGCGCCACCCCGGGCGTGGCGAATCGGCATCGTCCGTCCCCAACCCGCTCGGGCTCGGCCTCGACCGACCAACCCGCGATCCGTGTCAGGCGTGCGACGTTAGACTACGTTGAGTCCGGGCGCGTGGAGTTACCGGCGCGCCCTCGAAGTCATGGATGAACCCAGACCTCCGGTCAGCAACCGGGAGATCCGCTGGTGTCAGACGATACTCAACTCCGCGAAGGCCAGGTCCTGACCGGTCCCTCGTTCAGCGAGCCGATGCTGGTGGAGACGGTTCGGGAGAACGGGAGCGGCGTCTGGGTGGTCGGAATGGTCGGCCAGCGTTCCGAGCGGTTCCGCCGGGTGACGTTGACGGGTGACGACATCGCGGCACTGAAGATCGCCGACTCGATGCTCTCGTATTCGGGAGACGGGCAGCGCCTGCGCTTGGCCTTGCAGGCCTACGCGCTGGGCATCGCATACGAGTTCGATCCCTACTTCGGGCTCTCGATCTCGCGGGTGGATCCGCTGCCCCACCAGCTTGAGGCGGTCTACGACCATCTGCTCAAGCTCCCGAGCGTGCGCTTTCTGCTCGCTGACGATGCCGGCGCGGGGAAGACGATCATGGCGGGGCTGCTGATCCGCGAACTGAAGCTACGTGGATTGGTCGAGCGGATTCTCGTGGTCTGTCCGGCGAACCTGTCGTTCCAGTGGCAGCGGGAACTGAGGGAGAAGTTCGACGAGCGGTTTCTGGTCCTGAAGGGCGGCGACATCCGCGACCAGTTCGGCGTCAACCAGTGGATGGAGCGGAAGCGGGTCATCACGTCGCTCGACCTCGCGAAGCGCGAGGAGATCCTGCCGGGCTTGCGTCAGGCGCATTGGGATCTGGTCGTCGTGGACGAGGCGCACCGGATGTCGGCGCGGGACGAGAGCCACAAGAGCCAGCGCTACCGGCTCGGGGAACTGCTCCGGGACACTTCGGACCACATGCTCTTCCTCACGGCCACCCCGCACAAGGGCGATCCTCACAACTTCACGCTCTTCCTTCAGTTGCTCGACCCGGACGCCTACGGCGACGTGAAGTCGATACGGGAGGCGATGGATCAACAGCGTGCGCCGTTCTACCTGAGACGCACCAAGGAGGCGATGGTCTACTTCCCCAAGCGGGAGGCGGACGGCACATGGACCGCGCAGCCTGTCTTCACGAAGCGCATCGCGCAGACGGCCGAATTCGCCATCGACGGAGCGGAGTTCGAGCTCTACCGGGAGATCACGCGGTTCGTGAAGCGGCAGAGCCAACGCGCCGCCGATGAGAGCGACAACCCTCGTGCGCGGGCGGTCGGGTTCCTGATGTCCCTGTACCAGCGGCGGCTCGCTTCGAGCACCCATGCCATGAGGCGGTCGCTGGAGAACCGGGCCAGGCGGCTTGAGGAGGGCCTCAAGCAGGCCCGGGAGCTTGTTCGTACGATCCCGCCCGATCTACCCGACTGGGACGAACTCGACGAGTTCGAGGACGCCGAGCGCGAGCGTCTGGAGCGCATGCTGGAGGCGGTGACGCTGGCGGGCAACGCCGAGCACGTGCGCGAGGAGGTCGCCGAACTGCGGCAATTCGCCGAGCAGGCCAAGGCCGTCGAGCGCTCGGGCACCGAGGCGAAGCTCAAGCGGCTGCGGCGGATCATGGAGGCCGAAGGGTTCTTCGACCGACCGGATCAGCGGCTCCTTCTGTTCACGGAGTTCAAGGACACGCTCGACTACCTGATGGAGCGGCTGGCGGAGTGGGGCTTCCGCGTGGGCTGCATCCACGGAGGGATGAAGCCCGGTTCCAGGGACGAACCCGGCACCCGGCTCCATGCCGAACAGCAGTTCCGCGAGGGCGGGATTCAGGTTCTGGTGGCGACCGAGGCGGCTGGCGAGGGGATCAACCTCCAGTGCTGCCACATCCTCTTCAACTACGACATACCGTGGAACCCCAACCGCTTGGAGCAGCGGATGGGGCGCATCCACCGCTACGGTCAGCAGCGCGACTGCCTGATCTTCAACTTCGTGGCGACGAACACGATCGAAGGCCGGGTGCTGCAACGGCTGTTGGACAAGCTCCAGGAGATCCGCGACGCGCTCGACGACGACGCCGTGTTCAACGTGGTGGGAGAGGTCCTGCCCTCCGCGCGGGTCGAACGGGTGCTCCGGGACTACTACGCTGGACGGCTGGGCGAGTCCGATCTTGAGGAGCGGATCCTCAGGGACGTGGACGAGGGCCACTTCCGGGCGATCTGCCAGACGGCGCTTGAGGGGCTGGCGGCCAAGAAGCTGAACCTCGACCTGCTCGTCGAGCGCCACGCCCGCGCGAAGGAGCGCCGGGTTGTCCCGGAGACGATTTCGCGGTTCATGGGCGAGGCAGCCAAGGATGCGGCCCTTGCCCTCAAGCCGGTGCGGAGGCTCCCCCACACCTTCCAGCCGGGGAGGACGCCCATCGGGCTGAAGCGATACGAGCGCGACGAGGACTGGGGACTCGCCGAACTCGCCGTCCGGTATCCCCGGCTGTCCACCGACCGTAAGACGGCGGAAGCCAACAACCTGGAATGGGTGACGCCGGGCCACCCCCTTTTCGAGGCCCTGCGCCGGCACGGCTACGACTTGGGACAGGACGCCTTCACGAAAGGCGCCTGCTTCCACTCGCTCGCCCACGACGAACCGGCTCGGGTGGACTTCTACCGTGCGCGCGCGGTGGATGGCCTTGGCCAAGTCATTCACGAACGCCTGTTCGCCGTGGAGTTGCGGGCCGGAGGCACGCCGCGCCTTCGCGGCCGGGGCGTGCTCGCCGACATGACGCCTGCACCCGCGCCGAACGGGCTGCCTGCGGTGGCGCGGCTGCCCGAAGAGACCGCTTGGCTCAACGAGAACGCGCTTGTCCCCTTCGTGGAGGAGGTTCGGTCCGACCGGCAAGCCGAGGTGGGCCAGGTCGCCGAACACGTCGAGCTTTCGCTGACCGAGATTCTACAGCGGCTCGACGAGGACATCGGCCGGGCCGCCGACGAAGTGGCTGGCGGGGCTGGCGGGGCCGAAGGCCGCTTGGCGCTGGCCGAGAGGCGGCACGCGGAGGTGCTGACGCGGCGCGAGCGGCGGCGCGAGGAGCTTGAGCGCCAGCGGGCGGTCACGCTCCAAGGCGTCGAGAGACTGGCGAGCGCACTGGTGCTGCCGCACCCCGAGGGCCATGTGCTCGATCACCGCCGACTCCGGCCGCACCCCGAGACCGAAATGACGGCCATGCGGGTGGTGATGGAGTACGAGGCCGCGCAGGGACGAAAGGTCGAAGATGTCCACAAGGAGAATCTCGGCTACGACGTGACCAGCCGGGATCTCCACACCGGTGAGTCGCGGCTCATCGAGGTGAAGGGGCTTGCCGCGCCAAGCGGCAGCATCCTGCTGACGCCGAACGAGCGGCGCGTGGCGGAGGACCGCCGCGACTGCTATTGGCTGTACGTGGTGACGAACTGCGCGAGCTCTCCCGAGTTGCAGGAGCCGATCCCGGATCCCGCCCGTTTCCCGTGGCACGAGGTGAGCAAGGTCCAGCACTACTGGATGGACGTGAAGGCGATGACCGGGCCGATGTCGGCTGCGGGCCGGGACGATCCGGGCGGCGGCTCGACGGCATGAAGAAGCCCGTGCCATCCACCGGAGAGACCGCACGGTACGAGGCGGTCTTCGGCGAGGTCTCCGAGATCGTTGAAGCCGCCCGGCGGTCGGCGGTCCGTTCCGTCAACGCGGTGATGACCGCCGCGTACTGGCTGATCGGAAAACACGTTGTCGAACTCGAACAGAAGGGAAGGAGCCGGGCGGAGTACGGCCAGGAGACCGTTGGGCGACTCGCCGCCGACCTCACGGCTCGCTACGGCCGGGGCTTCTCGGTCCGCAACATCCGGCTCATGCGCGCGTTCTACCGCTCATGGCCAATTGTGCAGACACCGTCTGCCGAATTGGGAGACGAACAGAATTGGCAGACACCGTCTGCCGAATCTCTGCTGGAGGCACTCCGGTCACGGTTCCCGCTTCCGTGGTCCGCCTATGTTCGACTGCTGTCGGTGCGGAACGAACGCGCCCGCGCCTTCTACGAGGCCGAAGCGCTTCGCGGAGGCTGGACCGTCCGCCAACTGGACCGCCAGATCAACACCCAGTTCTACGAGCGGACCGCGCTATCGAGGAATAAGGCCGCCCTTCTAGCCGAGGGGGGCAGGGAGTCCGGACGCGCCGTTGTTCCCGAGGAGGAGATCAAGGACCCGTTCGTTCTCGAATTCCTCGACCTGAAGGACGAGTACTCCGAGAGCGATCTTGAGGAGGCGCTGACCCGCCACCTCGAAACCTTCCTTCTGGAGTTGGGAGGGGACTTCTGCTTCATCGCCCGGCAAAGGCGGCTGCGAGTCGGCGACGAATGGTATCGCGTCGATCTTCTCTTCTTTCATCGCCGCCTTCGGTGCCTCGTGGTCATCGACCTGAAGATCGGCAAGTTCACGCACGCGGACGCCGGGCAGATGCACCTCTACCTCAACTACGCCCGCGAGCACTGGGTTCGCCGGGACGAGAACCCGCCGGTCGGGTTGATCCTTTGCGCCCAGAAGGATGAGGCCGTCGCGCGGTACGCGCTGGAAGGCCTGCCGAACAAGGTCATGGCGGCCGAGTACCGGACCACGCTGCCGGACGAGGCGCTCCTCGCTTCGGAGATCGAACGGACGCGGACGATGCTCGTCGAGCGGACCGGGTCCAACGCTCCGGATGGCGGACCCTCCGCGCCCCAAGGAGGCACTCCCCCATGATCCCGCGCGAGTGCAAGCGGCTGGCCGAGGTCGATTTTCCGATCGCCGAAGTCTCGCGCCACGCGGTTCGGGAGAAGTCGATCCGGCACGGTCATCCGTCCACGCTCCACCTCTGGTGGGCGCGTCGTCCGCTCGCGTCGTCGCGCGGGGTGCTGATGGCTCTCTTGCTGCCGGATCCGTGCGATCCGCACTGCCCGCCCGCGTTCAGGAAGGAGGCGCGGCAGGTTCTGCTTGGCATGGGCGGACGACCCTCCGGGTGGACAGATGAGATCAAGACGGACGAGGGCCTTCGGCGGATCATCCTGAAGTTCATCGCAGACTTCGCGAACTGGGATCATTCGGCGAAGCAACCGTGGCTCGCCACGGCCCGGGCGCTTGTGAGGGCCGCCCACGGAGACGAGGCCCCGCTGGTGGCGGACCCGTTCGCGGGCGGCGGTTCGATTCCGCTGGAAGCGCTCCGGCTGGGATGCGAGGCGTTCGCCAGCGATCTCAATCCGGTGGCGTGCCTGATCCTCAAAGTCATGTTGGAGGACATTCCGCGACACGGCCCTGGGTTGGCAGAGGAACTGCGTGAGGCCGGGGCGACCATAAGGCTGAAAGCCCGGCGGGAACTCGCCGATCTCTACCCTACCGACCCCGATGGCGCTACTCCCATCGCGTACCTGTGGGCGCGCACGTTGCGCTGCGAGTCCCCGAAATGCGGTGCCGAAATCCCGCTGATGCGGTCCTTCTGGCTGTGCAAGAAGGCAAATCGCAAATGGGCGCTCCGGCTTTCGGTCGAGCGGCCCGATGGCGCGCCGCCGAACGTTGCCTTCGAGGTGTTCGAGCCGGAGGCGGCGAACGAGGTGCATCCGGGCACGGTGTCCCGTGCGAAGGCAACGTGCCCGTGCTGTCGCACGGTCCTGCCGCCGGAACGCGTCCGGTCGCAACTGGCCGCGGAGCGCGGCGGGGCGGACGTGATCTTCGATGAGGACGGGTATCGGATCGGCGGTGCGCGCATGACGGCGGTGGTGACGCTACGGCCGGGCGAGCGCGGACGGCACTACAGGCTACCGACGGATGATGACTACGCGGCTGTCCGCGAGGCGCAGGTTCGGGTCCGCCGCTTGCTGGAGGATTGGGAGGCGGGAGGGAAGCAGGGGCTCTGCCCGATCCCGGATGAGGCTACTCCAGCCGGGGGCGGGTCGGGTGCTGGGCGAGCGTTCAGCGTCCAGCGTTACGGCATGCTCGAATGGGGCGACCTGTTTACCGCCCGGCAGAAGGTGGCGCTGGTGGAGTTGGGGGCGCTGGCCGACAATACCGAGGCGATACCCCGAGAACTTCTGGCGATTGCCCTCGACCGAACCGCCGATGGGAGCGCGTCGATTTCGAGTTGGCTGGCTTCGGGCGAGGAGGTCAAGCATGTGTTCGCACGGCAGGCACTGCCGATTGTCTGGGACTTCGGGGAATCCAACTACTTGGCGGAGGCATCGAGAAGTTGGGCGAGCGCGATCAAGTCAGTAGCCAAGGTTCTTGAGTGCCAGTTCGTTACGCCTTCATTCGGGCAAGTGCAGAACGCGGACGCGACTGGCCATCCCTTACCCGACTCGGTCGCCGATGCGTGGTTCACCGATCCGCCCTACTACGACGCCGTCCCGTATGCGGACCTGTCGGATTTCTTCCTTGTCTGGCTCAAGCGAACGCTGCCGGGCCACCCGCTTCTCCGCGATCCTTTCGATCCCGACAATCCGCTGTCGCCGAAGACAGGCGAGGCGGTCCAAGACGAAACGAAGCAGGCCGAGGGCCGCCCGAAAAACCGCGAGTGGTTCGAGGACACGATGGCCAAGGCCTTCGCGGAGGGTCGGCGTGTGCTACGTGACGATGGCGTGGGCTCCGTGGTCTTCGCGCACAAGACGACCGAGGGTTGGGAGGCGCTGCTCTCCGGCATGATTCGAGGCGGATGGACGATCACCGGCTCGTGGCCGATCGCCACGGAAATGGGGTCTCGGCTTCGCGCTCGGGACTCCGCCGCGCTCGCCACCAGCATCCATCTGATCTGCCGTCCTCGTCCACACGCTGCTCCGGTCGGCGACTGGGCGTCGGTCCTTCAGGAGCTTCCGGCGCGTGTGGCGGCATGGATGAAGCGGCTTCAGGAGGAGGGAATACGCGGAGCCGATCTGGTGTTCGCTTGTGTCGGTCCGGCGCTCGAGGTTTTCAGCCGCTACCGGACCGTCGAGACAGCCGAGGGGCGCGAGGTCGGGTTGCCCGAATACTTGGAGAGGGTCTGGCAGGTCGTCGGACGTTCCGCACTGGAGCAGGTGCTTGGCACGGCCGACGCGGGCATGCTGGAAGAGGATGCCCGGCTTACCGCGCTGTTTCTCTGGACGTACCAGAGCACGGAAGCCGCGGACGCGGAACCGGCCAAGAGCGTCAAGGAGGAGCAAGCCGCAGCCAAGGCGGCCGCGCAAGGGCTCAGTCTTCCTTACGACGTGGTGCGCCGGTTCTCGCAGCCGATGGGCATCGGGCTCGACCGATGGACCGGCAGAGTGATCGGCCAAGCGAAGGGTATGGTGCGCTTGCTGCCCGTGCAGGAGCGAGCCGACGAACTGTTCGGTCGGGACGGTGCGGCTGCGGCAGCCGAATGGATCGAGCGGGATCCGCAGGCCGATGTGCAACCGGCCCTATTCCCCGATTGGGAGACGACACCGACGCCGCGCGCGCGCCGTCGTCGGGGAGCGAGGTCGATTCTCGATCCCGAAGACGCGTTGCAGGGACCAGACGCGACCACGCTCGACCGCATCCATGCGGGCATGCTCCTCCAGGCAAGCGGCCACGCGAACGCGCTCAGGAAGCTGATCACGGCCGAGCAGGATCGCGGACCCGACTTCTTGCGGCTGGCCAACGCGCTCTCCGCCCTCTATCCGCGCTGGAGCCACGAGAAGCGCCTTCTGGACGCGATGATTCTGGCTGTCCCGCGTTGACACGCCGGAGACGGGCCGTCGAGCTTACTGGCGGGTGGCCGGAAGCCACGCCGCCCAACCCCCTTCCCCCCGAACCGCAGCGCCGAAGCTATCCGGCCGTGATGGGTAGCACGGACATGCGCGAGCCTTGAGAGCAATCGAAAATGGATCCTTGGTACAGAGTCGCGGCGTTGCGCCGGGAGGTGCGGGAAGGCCGCTCATTCAGTCCTGACGAGTTCGCGATCGCGCTCGAACAGGTGGTCGCCGGCACCGCGCCACCCGACTACAGCGACCCGGCGCAGTTCTTCGCGCGCACCTGCTTCACGCGGGCGCTCACGGAGCACACCGGCATGGCCCTGCGCCGACTCGCGGGCAAGACGGAGAACACCGCTCCGGTCCTCACACTTATCACCCAGTTCGGCGGCGGGAAGACACACACCCTGACCTCTCTGTATCACCTCGCGGGTACGGGCGAGGCGGCCGCCGGATTCCCCGGCGTGGAGGACCTCCTCGACGCGGAGGGGCTCGGAGCCGTGCCTTCGGCCCGGGTCGGCGTCTTCGTTGGCAACGCCTGGGACCCCGTCGAGGGCCGGGAGACTCCATGGATCGACTTGGCCCGCCAAGTGGCAGGCGAGCCCGGCGTCGCGGCGCTGGGGACGGCTGCACGAACCACGCCCCCGGGGACCGAGACGCTGGGCAAGGTCTTCGCCGCCGCAGGGGCTCCCGTGCTGCTCCTGTTCGACGAGGTGCTCAACTTCGTGAACCGCCACCGCGGCATGGCCGACAGCTTTCACGCCTTCATCCAGAACCTCACGGTCGCCGTGACCGGGACCACCCGCGCTGCCGCAGTCATCAGCCTGCCGCGCAGCCAGGTCGAAATGACGGACTGGGACCGGGAATGGCAGGCCAAGATCGAAAAGGTGGTCGGTCGGGTCGCGCGCAAACTGATCGCGAACGACGAGGCGGAGATCAGCGAGGTCGTCCGGCGGCGGCTCTTCGAGGATCTCGGCGGGGTTCGGATCCGCAGGAGGGTGGCCAACACCTATGCCAACTGGTGCTTCGAGCGGACCGCGCGTCTCCCCCGCGAATGGCTGGCGGTGGACACCACGACGACCGAGGCGAAGGCACGGGCGTTCCTGCGGACACGATTCGAGGCGTGCTATCCGTTCCACCCGGCGACGCTTTCCGTTTTTCAGCGGAAGTGGCAGGCGCTACCGCAGTTTCAGCAGACGCGGGGCGCGCTCGCGATGCTCGCCCAATGGGTGTCGTGGGCCGCGCGCGAGCACTTTCGCAAGGCGCGCACGGAGCCGCTGATTACGCTGGGATCCGCGCCGGTGCATGTGCCGGAGTTCCGCGCGGTGGTGCTGGGTCAGTTGGGCGAGCCTCGCCTCGACGCGGCCATCGAGGCCGACTTGGCCGGGCAACAGGCCCACGCGCGCGCTTTGGACGCCGACGCAAGGGGTGCGCTGCGCGACATTCACCGCCGCACGGGCACGGCCATCCTCTTCGAGTCGTCCGGCGGTCAGGTGGACAAGGTCGCGCACCTGCCGGAATTGCGGTTCGCGCTCGGCGAGCCCGAGATCGACACGACGACCGTGGACAACGCGGCAGCCGCGTTGGAGGCGGCCGGGTTCTTTATCCGCAGCGTGGGGACGGACGGATACCGCATCCATTACCAAGCAACTCTGAGGAAGGTGGTGAGCGACCGGCGCGCCTCGCTCGACGAGGAGACGGAAATCAGACCGGCCGTCCGCAAGCTCGTCGAGGCGGAATTCGCGCGAGGAGCCACGTTGCCCCTTATCCCCTTCCCCGGCACTGCGATGGACATTCCCGACACGCCGCGCCTCTCGCTCGTGGTGTGCGATCCGGAAACGGAGTGGACGGACGCCGGGCCGGCGGTCGGACAAGTCGCCGAATGGACCAGAAGGCGCGGCTATTCGGATCGCCTCTATCCGGCCTCGCTCGTGTGGTGCGTCAGAAAGCCCGGACGGGCGCTGATCGAAAAGGTGGAGATTTGGCTGGCGTGGCAGCGAGTCGCCACCGAGGTGGCGCAGGGCGTGTTGGGCGCGGACTTCGACCGCGCGGATCGCGCCGGGGTGAGCGCCATGGTCAGGGACTCGGAGGAGGCCGCCAAGGACGAGGTTTGGGCGAGCTACCGTTTCGCCGCCCTGTCAGACAACCGCGAGGAAGCGGGCCTCAGGGTCATTGATCTGGGCGCGGGCCATTCCAGCGGCAGCCAGACCCTTTCAGGTCGCATTACAAACGCCATGAAGGCCGAGGCGCTTCTCAACGAGTCGGTGGGGGCAGGCTACATCGACCGGCATTGGCCGCCCGCGTTCGCGGATTCCGGGGCATGGCCGCTCAGGAGTCTGCGCCAGAGCTTCCTCGACGGATCGCTGACGCGGCTGAGCGACCCGGAGAGAGTCCTTCGGCGGCAGATCGCCGCGCTCGTGGTCGCGGGCGAGTTCGGTTTGGCGTCGGGTGCCCGGCCCGAGGGTGGCTACGGGCGGGTATGGTACGGGGAGCCGATTCGGCAGGAGGAGATCGCGTTCGATTCGGATGTGTTCCTGCTGACCAAGACAGAATCCGAGGCACTGAGAACCCCGCCCGAGCCGGATCCGCCCCCTGGCGAAACGCTCGTGCCCAGCGGCGCGGTGGCTGAACCCGAGCCGGATCCGCCATACTCGACCACCATCGAGGAGTCGCGGGCGATCCTGCAAGTGACCGGCACGATCCCCGCCGAAGTCTGGAATCGGCTCGGCATCAGGATTCTGCCCAAGCTCCGGCCCCTGGACGACCTGACGGTCGGCATCGATCTGTCGGCGACCGTCGAATCCGAGAGGCTTTCGAGTCTGGAGACCGAACTGATTCAAGCCCTCCGGGATCTGGATCTGAGTGGCCGGGTTCGTATCGTCAAGCGCGATTCCTCGGGCTCATCGTCCGAAGGCAGTGCCCCCGGCCGATAGCCACACGAGACTGTGGCCCGATTGGCCAACCCGCACGGTTGTCGGATCGCGCCCAGCGCGGCGCAAAAGAATCCCTGCGGGGGCGTTTCGACCAGCCACTGGCGGCGGCGTCAGAAGGCCCCGATCCCTCCCTGGAACGCTTTGGAACGCCTTGGACTGTAGGATCCTTCCGACCAGTTGACTGCACCGCGAACGGTCCTCCAACGTTCGGGAATGAAGCTCGCGGAAGAACGCACCATGATCGCCCCCGTGCGGAGGATCCGAAGGGGCGCTCCGGTCCTCCGACCTGACCGTGAGCCCGTCTTCGGCGTCCCTCGGTGGTTGCATTGTCCGAACCGCTCGCCAAGCGGATTGAAACCAACTGCGGATGGAATCCGTAATGCGCGGCCCTTCGGGTCACCGAAGCGTGAAGGACGGCCCGAGCGAACGAGTCGAGGAACCGGAGGAGTCGCAAGTAGTCAGGTTGATCCACCCCAAGGCGGAACCGGTGCCCATGCCCAGCGACATGGGCACTGGCGAGATCGTTCGCCGCTCCGGCTTCCGGAGCGCATGGACGGTCCAGCACCGCTGGCCTTCGTCCGACCGCCAGACGCGCCTCGCAAGGTGCGTCTGAACGGCTTCCCCGGAGTGCTTGCCGAGGTGCTCCTGCACCGCGTCGGCGGCGGCGGTCGCCGTGTCTTGGACGCCGCGCCCAAGGGCGGACCGGACGCGGCTTATGTCGTGAAGTATCCATCTCACAAGCGGACGCCCGTTTTTCGCGGAGCAACCTGTCTCGCAGCGCCCCTTTGCGACGCTTCCGCTTCGGCGCCCGTTCTTGCCCGGTTCGATCATCCGTGAACGCTCCCCGCCGGGCTGGGCGTCGGGAAGGCCGGGCAGGAGTACTCGCGCGGCGGCTGCGCCGTCCACGTGCGGTCCTGCTGCACCAGAGCGTTGGCGAGGACGAGGAGCTTCCGCATCACGGCCGTCAGGGCGACCTTGCGCG
>JAPPNM010000066.1 GCA_028873825.1 Gemmatimonadota bacterium
CAACCACCCCACCCGCTCTACGAGGACGGTGACAGTGGTGCTGGAGGACACCCCGGAAGGGAAAGGAGATTGAATTCAAGGTCCGTTATCCGGGCGTTCCACAGATCCCGCCGGCGCAGACCGGTCAAAACCGACAGTGGAGAAATGTCGGTGATCCTGCTGTTGCTACCGGAAAGATCGAGGATTTCGAGCTTGGTCAGACCCGCGAGCGGCGAGAGGTCCGACAGGTCGTTGAGGTTATGCCATCGTTCCACGGCCGAGTCCCAGCGCTCGGCCGAGACATCCAGCTCTTCGAGATTCGTAGCGTACCTGGAGACCTTTCGCTTAACGCGCCGGGGGCTCCCACGGCCCGGTCGGCCCATGGAAGCCAGCGCCTCACACGTCCGAGCTTCTTTCCCATGCTTCATTCTACGTCCTCCTTCCGGTGCGGCAAATGGACGCGGCGAGGTGCGCCAAGCAGCTCGGGGATTGACGCACGGATTCGGTCCCCCCTTGCGGCATTTGCCGCCGGTTCGCTACCCTGTTCCCCGTCAACGGACCGAGCAGGCCCCCATGTCGGGTCACCTGCTGAATACCACAGCCCACGGACGGGGCAGACCGGGAACTTCAGGCGTTCAAGGACGACTCCGCGTTCCACCGGGACGGGTTCGGTGACTGCTGCACTCGGTACTACGACTGGTCCGTCCAGGCCGGGGATCTCTGGGCTGAGGCCGGTTTGGCGACCCTCGTCGACGTCAACCTCACGCCGAGCGACCTGATGCTGATCGGCTTCGAATACCAGCGTTCCAGAGGCGAACCGACCCGGTTCACAGGCCCCTTCGAAGAGATGTTCGCACGGGCGCTGATGCAGCAGATCTACTACACGGATCAGAACGGCGCCCGGTAGTCGGCGGCCACCCGCCGCGTTAGCGGTTTAGCTGCGGACCGGCAAGCCGTAGAATGACGGCGTGGGCGGGCCCTCGGCACGAACGTGGCGCCTTTCGTCCCTCTCGGGCTAGCTTTCCACCCATGTCGGCCATACCCCTTCGGCCCCTCGGATTCGGCGAAGTCGTAGACGGCGCCGTCCAGATCTACCGTCGCGACTTCGGCGTCTACTACCTGATCGCCCTGCTGGGGGCGGTTCCGGGTTACGTCATCACCCTCGCTTCCGGAGTCGACTTCTCCGCGCTGGCCCTCGACAATGCCGGCGAGCCCGTGGAGCGGCTCGGCCGGATGGGGGCCGCGTTGGGCGTGATCGCGATCGACGCGGCGATATCCTGGGTGGGGATGCTGGCGGTGGCGGTGGCGATGGCAGCGCGGATCGACGAACGGGGAGTTTCGGCGGGACGGGCGTACCGGGACGCGTTGCGTCACCTTCCCGCCGCCGGGGGCGCGACCGTTCTCGCGCTGCTGCTCTTTCTGGCGGTCGCGTTCCTCGTCGCGACGGCGGCGATGGCTCCCATGGCGCTCGCGATGCGGAGCGAGGGTCTCCTGCTCCCCCTGCTCGGAGCTCTGGTCTTTCTCCTGGCGATGGTGTGCATGATCGGCTTCTGGCTCGCGGCGACCTTCGCCATCTTCCCCGCGGTCGTCATCGAGGGCCGGGGGGCGACCGGCGCCCTGAGACGTTCGCTGCAGCTCTGCCGGGGAGGCTGGGCGCGCGTGACCGGGATCATGGTCGTCGCGCTGATCGTCAACCTCGCGCCGTCGTATGCGGTCGTCGCGCTCTTCGGGATGCACGACCTGTTCACTTCGCCGGAAGCGCTGGGAACCGTCGGCCCGGGACGGCAGTGGCTGCTGAACACGGCCGACCTGCTGGTCGGGCCGCTGACCGCGCCCTTCATGGTGGGGGCCATCATGATCCTCTTCCACGATCGCAGGGTGCGCACCGAGGCCTACGACCTCGAGGCGCGGGCCGGCGAGATGGACGCGGGCTGATGCAGGATCCCGGCGTGGGGAGGATGCCGGGGCCGGAAGAGGTCTCCCGGGTTCTGCGCGAGATTCTGGCAGGGCCGGACTTCGCCGCCTTCGACGAGGGTGCCAGGTGGCTGCTGCTGCGACGGCTGGGCGAGCTGCTGGCGGACTTGTGGCGATGGATGCTGCTGCAGCTCGGCGAGCGGACTTGGGCCGCCGAAATCGCGACGGTTCTGATCGTGGCGGCCGCCGCGGCGGTCTTGGTGCGCGTGACCGCCCGGCACGCGCCGGCGTGGCTGCGGCGGGGAGGAGGGGACGACGACGGGGAAGCGCCGCCCGAGACCCCCGCGAGCGCCCGCGAGTGGCTGAAGCTGGCAACCGACCTGGCCGGCCGGGGCGAGTTCCGCCCCGCGGCGACGGCGCTCTACCAGGGATTCCTGCTCACCCTCGAGAAGCGGGGCGCCCTCTCCTTCCACAGCTCCAAGACGCCGGGCGACTACGCCGCGGAGATCGCCCGCGCCGACCCCGTAACGGCGCCGGCGGGCGGGAGGTTCCTGGACTCCTTTCAGGACTTCTCCTTCGGACGGGACGGACCCACGACCGCGGGCTACGCCGGGCTGGCGCGCCTGGCGGGCGACGCGGGGTGCCGGGCCGAGGGGGCGGAAAGAACCGCGCAAGCGGGAGCGGCCGGCGGGATCGACGACACCGCCGGGGACACCGGAAACGGACACCGCGCGATCGGAACTCCCGAGCGGGAGGGCGGGGCGGGATGAGCGCCGGACGCGGGAACCCCGGGTTCGCGGGCCGGCCGGCGGCGTGGATCGTGCTGGTCGTCGCGGCCGCGCTCTCGGTGGGCTACCTGTTCCGGCCGGAGGGACGGCGCAGCGGGAACGTCCTTCGCAGCTCCTTCCGGACGACTCCGGACGGCGTTGCGGCGCTGGCCCGCGGCATCGGGCGTCTCGGACGACCCGCCGGGAAACGGATCACGCCCATGGCGGGGGCGGACCCGGTTCGCGGCACCGTCGTCGTTCTCGAGCCGCCGCTGTTTCCGAGCCCGCGCGAGGTGCGGGCTCTTCTGGACAGGGTGCGGGCGGGCGGCACGCTTCTCTACGCTCCGAAGTACCGTGCGAACCGATTTGGCCGAGTCGGCGCCACTCCGCTCATGGATTCGCTGGGGGTCGCGCTACGCGAGCGTTCCGCGAGGGAGGAGGCGTCGGACGAGCTCCTGCTGAGGCCCCGCTGGCACGAGCACGCGCTCACCGCGGGACTGCCCGCGCCGCTCCCCCCGGTCCACGGCCTTCGCGTGCGGGGCGACGCGGACCCCGATTCGTCGGGCGTGGACGGCGTCGAGCGCCTGCTCACGGCGGAGGACGGCGAAGGCGTCGAGTGGATCGCCGCGGCGGAACTGTCCCTCGGCGAAGGGCGCGTTGTGGTATTCTCCGAAGCGGCGCCTCTCTCCAACGAACGCGCCGGGGACGACCCTCTGGCGGTCCTGGCGGTTCGCGCCGCCCTGGCCTACACCGGCGCGGCCGACACGGTCTTCTTCGACGAGTTCCACCAGGGGATCCGGGGCGAACGGAGCCGCGCCGAGGTGCTGGGGGACTTCTTTCTCGGCAGCCGGGGGGGCATGACCCTGCTGCACCTGGCGGCCGCGTGCCTTCTCGTCCTCGCCTGCGCCGGAATCCGCTTCGGCGCGCCCGCGCCTGCCGTCGCGCCACCCGACCTGGAGCGCCGGTCGCCGCTCGAACACGTGTCGGCGCTGGGAGACCTGTACCGGAAGGCCGGGGCCCCGAACACCGCCGCACTCCTGCTCCTGGCGCGGCTCGCAAGAAGCGCGCGCCGCCCACCGCCGCGCACCGCCGGGGAAGCCGTCGCCCTGTTGCGGAAGCTCGACGCCGGCGAGGGCCCCGACACCCCCCTGGCGCGGGCGCGCAAGGGTCTGCGGGCGATCCCGCCGGACCTCGCGGCGATCGTCGCCGGAGTCGACGAACACCTCGCGGCCCGCGGATCCCGTTCGCGTCGTCGCCCCACAAGGAGACTCGGTCCATGACGCCACCCGACGCTGCCCTGCGGCTGCTCGGCGACCTCGAACAGGTGGTGCTCGGCCAGCAGGTCGTGCTCAGACACATCATGATCACCCTTCTCGCGCGGGGACACGCCCTGCTGGAGGGCGTTCCGGGAACCGCCAAGACGCTCGCGGTACGCGCGCTGGCGAAGGGACTCGGCCTCGAGTTCGGCAGGGTGCAGTTCACCCCGGACCTGATGCCCACCGACCTGGTCGGCGTCAACGTCCTCGGCGATTCGGGCTTCGTCTACCGGGCCGGGCCCGTCTTCGCCGACCTCCTTCTCGCCGACGAGATCAACCGCGCGCCGCCCAAGACGCAGGCCGCGCTCCTGGAGTCGATGGAGGAGCGGCAGGTCACGGTGGACGGGACGACGCGGCCGCTGCCCGCCCCGTTCACCGTCTTCGCGACGCAGAACCCGGTCGAGTACGAGGGGACCTATCCGCTGCCCGAGGCGCAGGTCGACCGTTTCCTGATGAAGATCGTGCTGGACTACCCGCCCGAGGAGGCCGAGCGGGAGATCCTCGCGCGGCACCAAGGCGGGTTCCGGGCCGACGACGAGCTCACCTACCCGATGGGCGACCCCGCCACCCGCGAGGAGCTCCTCGCGATGCGCGCCGAGGTCGAGCGGGTGCACATGGACGAGCGGGTGCGCCGCTACGTAACCGACATCGTGCGCGCCACCCGCGACGACGCCGCCTTCGTGCTGGGGGCCGGCCCCCGCGCCGGGGTGGCGCTCTTCCAGGCCGCCCGCGCCGAAGCGTACCTGCGCGGCCGCGACTTCGTCGCCCCCGACGACGTCAAGTCCCTCTCCTTTCCGGTTCTGAGGCACCGGGTGGTGCTCACGGCGGAGGCGGAGGTCGAGGGGCGCTCCTCGGACGACGAGTTGCAGTCGCTACTGGAGACGCTGGAGGCTCCCCGGTAGTGCCTCGTCCAGCGGTAGTCCCGAGCGGGCTCACGCTCGCGCTGCTCCTGGGCGCTTCGTTCCTGATGCTCGCCGGCGTGGAGCTGGCGCTCGCGGCGGACGCCCTGATACTGTCCGCGATGTGGGCGGACGCAAGACGGGTTCGGCTTCCCGGGGCGAAGCGCGAGGTGCCGCGCATCTCGGCGCTGGCGGCGGTCACCGAGGTGGCGATCACCGTGAGCAACCCGGCCGCGCGGGCGGTTCTGGTCAAGGTCACCGACGATCTCGACCCGTGCCTGCGGCGCGTTCCCGGGGAGGGCGGGGCGGACGAGTGGGAAGCGGGTTTCGCGGCGGCGGTCCCGGCGCGCGCGTCGGTGCGCTGTTCGTACCGGGTGACTCCGCGTACCAGAGGGTTCCTGGAGCTGGGGGCGATCCACATGCGCACGCGTTCGCCGTGGGGGCTGGCCTGGCGCCGGTCCCGAGTTGCCGTCTCCCACACCCTGCAGGTGCAGCCCGGCGTGCGGGACCTGCTGCGCGACCGGAGCGGCTACGCGATCCGCCGCCGTCTGCGCGCGCCGGGGCTCCGCCGCAACCGGCTGTGGGGCGAGGGCCGCGAGTTCGAGAGCCTGCGCGACTACGCCCGGGGGGACGACCCCCGCACCATCGACTGGAAGGCGTCGGCGAAGCGGCGAAGGTACGTGGTGCGGAACTACGAGGCCGAGCGCAGCCAGAACATCGTGCTGGCGATAGACGCCGGACGCCACATGCGCGAACGGCTTTCGGCGGTGCGCGAACGGATCGACTACGCTCTCGGGGCCTGCATGATGCTGGCCGGCCGGGCGCAGAAGTTCGGGGACCGGATCGGGGTGGTGGTCTTCGACGACCGGATCCGCCACATGTCGCCCCCGCGTCGCGCCGACCCGCCGGCGCTGGCCGGCGTGCTGGCGGGCGTGGAGACGCGGCTCGTCGAGCCCAACTACCCGCTCGCCCTGGCCAGCCTGGGCCGGACCTTCCGCAAGCGGTCGCTGGTGATCCTCTTCTGCGACGTCGTCGACGGATCGGTGTCGCGGGCGCTGGCGAGTTCGCTGAGCCGCATCGGGCGGGCGCATCTGCCGCTGGCGGTCGCCATTCGCAACCCGGCGCTGGAGGCGGCCGCCGCGGGCGAGGTGGCGAGGCCGGAGGACGCCTGGCACCGCGCCGCGGCCGAGGAGCTGGTTCAGGCTCGGGCGACCGCCCTTCAGGCGATGCGCCGGTCCGGCATCCTGGTGGTCGACACCCTTCCCGGCGACACCCTGGTGCGCACCCTCGACAAGTACGTCGAGATAAAGGAGCGGGGGCTGCTGTAGCGGCTGCGACCGGTCGCCGCACCCGCCCAACTAAACGAAATGTAATGACAACATTACATTATGTAATGTAAGGTTTACATTTTCCGTCCCGCCAGACCGAAGTACAACACCATGAGAGCCGCGGTTGCGCCCCCGAAGGCGAACTTGGCCGCCGCCGGCAGCCCCGACGGCGAGTAGAAGCCCTCGATCGCCCCCGCCGCCACTAGCATCAGCGACGCCCCGGCCACGAGGGAGAGGAAGGAGCGGCCCCGCTCCCTGAGGGCCTCCGCGCGGGTCCGCCGTCCCGGCATGAGCAGAGCCGACCCCAGTCCGAACCCCGCGCCCGCGCCGATGCAGATCGCGCCCAGCTCCAGGAATCCGTGCGGGAAGACGAAGGCGAGGATGACCCCGAGCACCCCCTCGTTGGCGTACGCGCCCAGAGCGCCGCCGATCATGATGCCGTTGAGCACCAAGACGAACAGGGTGCCCGCGCCCGCCAGAAGACCTCCCGCGAATGCCATCAGGGTGACGCCCACGTTGTTGGTTGTCACCGAGGAGGAGAATACGGGCATGTCGGTCGCGCCGACCGGCGATTCCAGGTACCGCGCGTCGATGTCGCCCTTGACCGTGTTCTCGGCGCGCGTCAGCATCCCGGGCCCGACCAGGGAGCGCGCCAGGCCGGGGTCGTCGTGCACCGCGGCGAAGGTGGCCAGCATGGAGCCGAAGAGAAGCAGAGCCGCCAGGAGGACGTGCCGGTGGAAGCGCCGCACCGCCCGCGGAAACTCCGCCGTCGCCCAGCGGCCCAGCGAGACCGCCGCGCGGCCCCGGGCGCGGTAGAGCAGGTTGTGCCCCGCCCCCGCCCACCGCCGCACCGCCCCCAGCAGTCCGGGCGACGCGCCGTAGGTGCGGGCGCGCTCCAGGTCGGCGGCAATTCCGCGGTAGAGCCGGCCGAACCTGCGCACCTCCTTCTCGGTGAGGCTGTCCAGACCGCGTTTGCGGCCCTTCTTCACCAGATCCGAGTAGGCTGCCCACTCCGCACGCCGCTCCCGCGCCATCGCAGCCGCCTGAAGGCCCGCGCCCCCGCCGCGGGCGGCGTGCCGGGGCGCCTCCTCCTCGTATAGCCGGGCGAGCGCGTATTCCGCGCCGGATCCTGGTCGCGCCGGCCGGTCGGCTGCAGAACCGAGGGCGCGCAGCACCGACTCCGCCACGCGGCGGCGCACCTGCGGTTCCAGCCCGCCCCGCCGCGCCGCCCAGCCGGCGAGAAGCTCGAACTGCTCGACCGACAGGAGGGGGCGCCCCGCCCGCCCCGGAGGAAGCGCGTCGGTGGCGAGAAGCTTGCTCCCGCCCTCGTCGTGCACGACCATCGTCCCGGCGACCAGGTCTCCCAGGCGCTGGGCGCGCCTGTTGGCGAGGATGCAAACGGCCCCGGCCATTCCCGTGATCGCGGGCTGCAGGTCCACCGCGCGGATCAGATTGCGGAGCACCGATCCCTGAAGGGACAGGGGCTCTCCGCCCACGTGGAGGACTCGCACGCCCAGCGCCCGCTTGCCCGGCGTGCGGCCCCCCCAGAACGCCTCGAAGAGCAGGAAATAGCCCCATTGGGCGAGGAAGGCCGCGAAGATGAGGATCGACGCGCCCGCGGACGCGAGCACCCCGCCCAGGCGGCCGGCTTGGTGGAGCCCGATGCCCAGCAGCAGCAGGGCCGCCACGATTATGGCCAGATCGAGGGCCAGGGCCGCCGCTCGCGAACCGAGGTCGGCGAGCACGTAGTCCAGCCGCACGTGCTCGGGGGTGTCCACCGCCACCCGGCGGTGCAGGGATTTCGGCGGGGAGGGGCGGTTCATGACGTTCTGGGGCGACCCGCCACCGCACTCCTCGCCGAGATTCCGGCGGGACGGCGCCGCGGGCCGCCTATGCCGGAGGAGGGACTCGAACCCCCGACACGCGGATTATGATTCCGCTGCTCTGACCGACTGAGCTACTCCGGCGAAGAGCACGAAAGCTCCAAATCCCCGGGAAGGTTGTCAAGCTGGCGCCGGGCCTCCGGCGCCGGGCCTCGCGGCGGTCCTTGCCAAACGGCGGGGCGCGGCCCCTATTTCCGGCGGCATCCCTCGACCTTCTGAGGAGGACACATGGACTTGGGCTTCTTCCTGATCCCGGCGGTCACGGCTTTCGGCGTGATCGGTCTTCTGAGCTCGCTGCGCATCCTGTGGGAGTACGAGCGCGGCGTGGTCTTCCGTTTGGGCAAGCTCACGCGGGCCAAGGGGCCGGGACTGGTCTTCCTGGTCCCGTACGGCATCGAGCGCATGAAGAAGATGGACCTGCGGATCATCGCGCTCGACATCGCGCCCCAGGACACGATCACGAAGGACAACGTGAGCTGCACGGTGAACGCGGTGGTCTACTTCCGGGTCGTGGACCCCTCCAAGGCGGTGGTCGAGGTCGAGGACTACTACTTCGCCACAAGCCAGATCGCGCAGACCACGCTGCGCAGCGTCGTCGGGCAGTCCGAGCTCGACGAGCTGCTGGCCCAGCGGGAACGGATCAACGAGATCGTGCGGCGGATCATCGACATGGAGACGGATCCGTGGGGGATCGAGGTGACGTCCGTCGAGATCAAGGACATCGACCTCCCCAAGGAGATGAAGCGCGCGATGGCCAAGCAGGCCGAGGCCGAGCGCGAAAGACGGGGCAAGGTCATCGCGGCCGAGGGGGAGTTCCAGGCGTCGCAGAAGCTGTCCGCAGCCGCCCGGATCATCTCGCGGCACCCGGTGGCGCTGCAGCTGCGCTTCCTGCAGACCGTGGTGGAGGTGGCCGCCGAGAACAACTCGACGACCCTCTTCCCGATTCCGGTGGATCTGTTCGCTCCGTTCGTGGAAAAGGCCACGGGCGTACCGGGGGGCGGATTCCCGGCCGCGCTGGGCAAGGAGGAGGCCAAGGCGCTGGCGGCGGCCGCGGCCGAGACGCTCGGGGCGGGATCCGAGGAGGCGAAGGCGGCGATCGGGGCGGGAGACGCGGAGCTCATTCTCGAGGAAGCGAAGCGGGCGCTGGGAATGGGGTCCCCCGCCGGAGAATCAGCGGAAGCGGTCGGAGCCCAGGCCCCGCCAGAGGCGGTCGAGGACTGAAGTCGCGGCCGGATCCTCGGCTTCTTCGGTTTCCGGACCCTCGGAGATGCGGTACAGGTATTCTCCGTCGCGGATGAACCCGTAGCGTTCTCGCGCGAAGCGCTCCAGGGTCTCGTCGTGGTGTCGCAGGGAATCGATGCGGGCGCTGAGCGAATCGATTATCTGACGGGCGACCAGCAGCTCGGCGCGCTTGTCCGCGAGCTCCGCGCGGGCCCGGCGGGCCTCCAGCAGCGAGTACTCGCCGCCCTCGATTCCGACGTAGACCGCCAGGACGGCGACTCCCGGGAAGAAAAACCGGCTCCACCGCCTCATCGCCACAGCCTCCCCGCGGCGTACGCGGCCCGGACCCCGAGCGACTCCTCGATCCGGAGAAGCTGGTTGTACTTCGCGACCCGGTCGGTGCGGCTGGGCGCGCCCGTCTTGATCTGGCCCGCTCCCGTGGCGACCGCCAAGTCGGCGATGAAGGTGTCCTCGGTCTCGCCCGAACGATGCGAGATCACGGTCCCGAACCCGGCCTCCCGGGCGGCGCGCACGGCGTCCATCGCCTCGCTCAGCGTGCCGATCTGGTTGACCTTGACCAGGATGGCGTTGGCGGCGCCGCCGCGGATGCCGCGCTCCAGCCGGGCCACGTTGGTGGCGAAGAGGTCGTCTCCCACGATCTGGCAGCGGCCCCCCGCCCGTTCGGTGAGCGCAGCCCATCCGTCCCAGTCGTCCTCGTCCAGCGGGTCCTCGAGGCTGCCCAGGTGGAAACGGGAGATCATCGCCTCCCAGAAGGCGATCATGCCGGCCGTGCCCATGGTCGCGCCCGACGACTTGCGGAAGGTGTAGGCGCCGCCGGCGAACAACTCGGACGCGGCGGCGTCGACCGACAGCACGAGGTCCTCGCCCGGACGGTATCCGGCCGCCTCGATCGCCCGGATCACCAGCTCCGCCGCCTCCGAATCGGAGCCGAGGTCGGGCGCGAACCCGCCCTCGTCGCCCACCGCGGTGCTCTTCCCCGCCCCCTCCAGCACCCTCCCCAGCGCGTGAAAGACCTCCACGCCCATGCGCAGCCCCTCCGCGAAGGTGGCGGCGCCCACGGGCATGATCATGAACTCCTGGATGTCCACGTTGTTCGAGGCGTGCGCGCCGCCGTTCACGATGTTCATCATCGGCACGGGCAGGATCCGGGCGTCCTCCCCGCCCAGATGGCGGTGGAGCGGCAGCCCCCGCTCCGAGGCCGCCGCGCGGGACACCGCCAGCGAGACGGCCAGCACGGCGTTGGCGCCCAGCCGTCCCTTCCCCGGGGTCCCGTCCAGCTCGATCATCGCGCGATCGACGTCGCGCTGGTCGGAACCGTCCCTCCCGGCGACCGCGCCGCGAATCTCGGTCGTGATGTTGCGGACCGCGTTCAGGACGCCCCGGCCCCCGTAGCGTCCCGGATCGCCGTCGCGCAGCTCCACTGCCTCGTAGCGGCCCGTGGACGCCCCGCTCGGGACGGCCGCGCGGCCGCGATGACCCGACTCGAGGGTGACCTCCGCCTCCACGGTCGGGTTGCCCCGCGAATCCAGGATCTCACGACCGCGGACGTCCACGATGGCCGCCACGGGCTGCTATCCCTCCCCGTTCATGAGGCGGAAGACCTCGTCCCGGCACTTCCGAGCAAGGCGGTTGCGGTCCTTCAGGGTAAGGCCCTCGGTGTCGACGGGGTTGCCCACCACGACGGTCGCGGTTCCCGGAAACACTCTCCAGTCGCCCTTCTTCATGATCCGGCCGGTGCCCAGAACCGCCACCGGCACGACCGGCACCTGCGACTTGATCGCCATCACGAAGGCCCCCTTCTTGAAGCGGCCCAGTTCCCCGGTGGGCGAACGCGTGCCTTCCGGGAACATGATGATGGTCCTTCCCTCACGCAGCAACGCGTCGGCCCTCTCGAGAGACGCGATGGCCGCCTCGCGGTCGGATCGGTCGATGGCGATATTGCCGACCCTCTCCCACGCACCGCCCACCACGGGAATCCGGGAGATCTCCTTCTTGCCGACGAAGCTGAACCTCCGGCGCAGTGCGGTGCCGAGGGCGAATATGTCGAACCAGCTCTGATGGTTCGACACCAGGATCCGACCCCTGCCCGCGCCAAGGCGTTCCCCGTGCTTCACGACCAGTTCCGCGCCGGCGCCCCGGAGGCAGAGGGAGGTCCACTCGCCTGTGAGCCGGTCCGCCCGGCGGCGGAAGTGCCGCGGCCACAGGAAGTAGTAGAGAATCGCACGCCCTCCGGAGTAGATCGTCGCCGCTATCATCACGGCGTAGGCCCCGATCGTGCGGATCATCGGTAGCTATCGCTCCGCGGGGGCGGCGAAGTGGTCGTACCCCCCGCGGGCTGGGGCAGCGCGCCGCCCGCGGGAGTCCTCGAGGACGACGCCCGCCCCCTCCTCCACCCTGCCGATCCGTGTCAGGGGCACCGACACCTCCTCTCCGAGGGCCAGAATGCGGGCTTCGGCCCGGGCGGGGGCCGTAAACATCAGTTCATAATCTTCGCCCCCATAGAGGGCGAGGTTCAAGTCCCCCCCCGCGCCCGGATGCACCGGAACCTCGCGGCCCCGGATGACGATCCCCACGCCGGAGGCCCGGCCGACGCGTCCGGCGTCGGCGACGAGACCGTCCGAAATGTCGATCATTGCGCGGGCGAGCCCCTCTCCGGACAACGCCGCTCCCAGCGGCAGGCGGTCGGGCGGAGCGGCAAAACGGTCGCGCGCCCCCGGGTGCGGCTCCCCGTCCTCCGACCAGGCGGCCACCGCGGCCGCGGCCCCGCCCAGCGAGCCGGAGACCCACACCCCCTGCCCCGCCTCCGCCCCGGCGCGCGTCACCACGGTCCCGGCCCGCCCCACCGCGACCACATCCGCCACGACGGGGCCCGGCGAACGGCTGACGTCACCTCCGACGATCGCAACTCCGACGCGGTCTCCGGCGCCGCGCACCCCTCGCTGCAAGGCCTGTGCGAGAGACGGATCGTGCGGCACCGCCAGCGACACGAGGAGCGCCTCGGGGGCCGCCCCCATGGCGGCCAGGTCGCTGAGGGCGGCCGCCCCGGCCCGGAACCCGGCCTCCGCGGGAGAGATCCAGTCGAACCGGAAGTGTACGCCCTCGACGGCCAGGTCGGTGGAAATGACCACGCCGCCGCGAACCCACGCGGCGTCGTCGCCCGGACCCAGCCTCACCGCCCGGCTCCCCTTCCACCCGATGGCGACCAGGCGCCGCACGAGTTCGGCCTCGTCCAAGGAACCCCCTCAGCAGTCCGTGGATAAAGCCGCCCGAGCACCGAGAGCGGCGAGGCGCCGGGCC
>JAPPNM010000133.1 GCA_028873825.1 Gemmatimonadota bacterium
GCGCCAGACGATCCTCAGCCTCGCCGTGCGGGGCAAGCTGGTCGAGCAGGATCCGGCGGATGAACCGGCGTCGGAGTTGCTGAAGCAGATTGCCGGAGTCAGGGCACAACTAGGAATCAAGCGGGGCGGGAGATCGCCTAGCGCGGACGAACCTCCGTTTAGTCTTCCCGTGGGTTGGCACTGGAGCAGGCTTGGTGCGCTTTGCACCAAGACCGGCTCGGGAAGTACTCCCCGAGGCGGGAAGAGCGTATATAGGAAAACCGGGGTTCCTTTCCTCCGCTCGCAGAATGTCTACGACGATGGACTCCGGCTCGGCGATGTAGCCTTCGTCGGAGCCGACGTTCACGCTCGAATGGCGGGGACTTCGGTAGCAGCCAGAGATCTGCTCCTGAATATCACAGGCGGTTCGATGGGTCGGTGCTGTCGCGTTCCGGACCATTTTGCCGAGGCCAACGTCAGCCAGCATGTTGCAATAATCCGACCGGCGGTATCCGAGATGGCCGACTACCTTCATAAGCTTGTGCTATCGCCCTACTTCCAAGCGTTCATCTTCCGCGAGCAGACGGGCGCAGGCCGTGGTGGCCTTCCGAAGAACAGAATGGATCGGATAGCCGTCGCCCTTCCTCCACTCGCCGAGCAGCACCGGATCGTTGCCAAGGTCGATGCACTCATGGCGCTGTGCGACCAGTTGGAGGCCGAGATCGGCGATGCGGATGGCATGCGCAGTAGGCTACTCGACTCCCTTCTGCAGGAGTCTCTAGCCTCCCAGGAAGCCAGCACCAATGGAGCGGTCGGCGGCAGTGCGAGGGTTCGAGCATGACGATGATGCCAGTGAGCCTCGAATTGCCGGCGAATCCACGACCTCGAAGGCGTCCGAGCTACTGGATTTTGCACTTGGAGGGCGAGAGCGTTTCACGGGGGCGCGACACATGACGTTCCCCGACCAACTCCGTATGGATCTCGTCACCCAGGCGCTGTGGGATCCTAGCGGTGGAGGCGCATCGGTCATGGTGGGCAGCGGGTTCAGCAGGAACGCCCGACCCAAACGACCCAGCGGGTCGCCGATGCCCATGCTTGAAGGTATCGCAGCGCGGCTTCATCGGGAGCTCTACCCTGATGATCGGGGACATCTTCCGGTTCCCGAACGACTGGCTCAGGAGTACGAGGTAGAGTGTGGAGAGACCAAGCTGCATCAAGTCCTCCAGAGTATGATCGCTGATCCCGATTACCGTCCCGGTCCATTTCACGGGCGTCTTCTCCGGATGCCATGGCGGGACATTTTCACCACGAACTGGGACACCCTTTTGGAACGGGCGCGCAGGAAGGTCCCAGAGCGCCCATATACCGTCGTCCGAGCCCGAAGTGATCTTCCGTCGAATAGTCGTCCGCGCATCGTCAAGTTGCACGGATCTCTGCCGGACCCGCCTCTTGTTCTCACGGAGGAGTCGTATCGCAGATACCCGCGCACGCATGCACCCTTCGTGAACACGGTGCAGCAAGCAATGATGGAATCCGTGGTTCTTCTGTTAGGGTTTTCCGGTGACGACCCGAACTTCCTGCATTGGTCGGGATGGGTACGCGACAACCTTCGCGAGGCCGCTCCCAAGATCTATCTCGCTGGCTACCTAGGCATGTCACGTTCCCGCCGACAGATGCTCGAATCGGTACGCAACGTGGTGCCGATTGATCTTGCAGAACACCCGAAGATCGGTCAGTGGCCAGATCACCAACGCCATCAGTTGGCGACGGAATGGATCCTGACTTCCTTGGAATGCGGTAAGCCTTACGACCAGACACGGTGGCCAGAGCCGCCACCGAAGCCAAGGACGATCAATCCGATGATCCATCCCGTGGCGATGCGACGCTCGACCTGCCCAGTTGCAGAGCCCAAAGCGAATCCTCCCGAAGAAGAATCAATCGACGCCGACAAGCGTGCAGTTGCCAAGGCAGTGGGTTCATGGCGGCAGAACCGCAAGTGCTATCCCGGATGGATTGTTTTCCCCCAAGGCAAGCGATCCACACAGCGGAGAGCCATCGAACACTGGACTCCGTTTATTCTCCGTGTGCTCCCCAACCTTGAGTGGCTGGAGCGTCTGGATGTCATTTGCGAGGTCGTCTGGCGATTCGAGAAATCTCTAGCGCGACCACCGGAGGCTTTGGAGGCAGCTGCCGACGAGGTCTTGGATGCCATCGATTGTGAGATGCGTACGGTTGGCGGCGCGTGCATGCCCGCGGTCGACTGGACGATGGTTCGCGCCAAGTGGCGCGAGGTGGCCCTGTCCCTTCTGACGCCTGCGCGTTATCGGCTTGATGCGGACGGACTGGAAGCTCGTCTTGAACGGCTCAAGAACTATATAGACGACGATCCCGATGTCGTTCAGCGGATTCACCACGAGCGTTGCTTGTGGTCACTTTGGGAACTGGACTACAAGTCGCTAGAGCAACATCTCGACGGATGGAATCCAAGCGACGTTGACCCTATGTGGAAGCTGCGCAAGAGCGCTCTTCTGAGAAACGTTGGGAGAAGCCAAGAAGCGGCCGCTCTGGTTGAAGAGGCCATGGCGGAGATCAGGGTGGCGCCGCGGTCGGGACGGGACTTCACGGCAGCCGCTCGGGAGGGGTGGGCTCTCTGGAGCACGATTTCCTTGGAGAACTTGACGGGCATGCGGGAGCGGTGGCGCCCTCTCGCTCCCATGCTGTGCGATGCTCTGGACGTTTGGGATCTCCGGAACGCATTGGAGCACGGCGACAAGAACGAGAAGGCCACACCCCACTTCGACCTGGGTGTTCAGCGGACTGGCTGGCGCTGGTACCGCTCCAACAGCGAAAGATACGCCGTCACCTATGAGAGTGTGCGATTGACCGAGGTCGCCGGTCTCCCCAATGCTGTTGACTCGATCGATATCGCAGGCTCGTTGCTAAGGCTGTCTGCCGAGCGATTGGCAGTCGTTGATCCGCAACTGGCGATTCGCCTTGTCCTTTGCACTGCGCAGATTGACACCGACCAGTCGCTTCAGCGCGTCTTGTCGCGCGAAGGCGTGGCGGCGTTGCCACGTGAGGAAGCGCGACGGTTGTGCGACGCGGCGCAGAGGTTGGCCCTTCATGCTATCGGGAGAGGCGAAGCGGACACGCACGTCGAGCGCATGCCATGGCTCGAACGGGCGCGAGTCGCGTTGGAAGGATGGTCTCGCCTGATACTGCGGGCAGACCACGAAACGGCTGAGGGAGCCCTCCGAGACGGGCTCAAGTTATACGGACGCTCGATGCACTTTTGGCTGCACGATGCGTTGGGCAACCTGTTGCGGCGATCATGGGAGACCATGCGATCACGCAATGGAGAAGAGTTGGTATTGGATATCCTCGAGACGAGGATGCCGCAAGACGACGAGACGGGAGTGGTCTTCAAGTATCCTGAACCGGCGGACCTTCTGTCGGACCTAGAACAGCCGCCAGAGCGAACACCCGAGAATGAGACACGTTGGTTGCAGGTGATCGAGACACTCGTTAGGGCTTCCGCGGAAGGTGGCGTCACGCGCGAACGCGCTTCCCGGAGACTGGGCCGGATCGGGAGCTGGGGGCTCTTGACTCCGCAGGAGGCTGCCCAAGCGGCGGTTGGCTGGTGGGGTGCCAATGCACCTGACGACAGTCCCCTCCCGGGCGGGACCGGCCTGCATGATTATGCGTTCATCGTATTGCCTGAACCACGTCAGGGCATGGGAAGGCGCGCGTTCGGGCGAAAATGGCTAGAAGGGGATAGTTCGCGGGCGGTATTGACCGGCTTGCACGGCGGCGGTGAGGTGGGTCTTTCCGTGGCTCATGGAAACCCGGATCGGGCTGACGACGTTCTTTACCAAGCAGGGCATGCTTTCGCCCTTCTACGCCATCACACACGCAGTCTAGAGTTGTCGTCTTCCGAGAGGGATTTTGTCACGGAAATAGCGGATCGATGGACGGAGACGAACTTACGTTTCCCGAAGGACATACCTGACTTATTCCTTCTGCCCGTCCGACAATCCTTAGCGGGTGCGATTCGCGGTCTCGGGTTGCTGCTGTCCGAGGTGCGCGTGCCGACTTCACTTGCCCAGGCTTTGAACCGGAAAGTAAAAGATCTGCACGACGCGCAATTGGGCGCGGAGGGAGTCCCGGCCTTTGGAATGCTCCCCGGGATCTGGAGGTCCGCCCCGGAACTGCTCGACGACATCGACGTGACCATGAAGAAGGGCCTCGCGTCTGACGATGCCCAGATGGCCAGCAGCGCGTTCGGCGCTTTGCGTTTCTGGCTTGAACGGCAATCGGACGAGCCGCCGCCTCCTCCTATGGAACAATGGGTGCGCGAAGTGGGGGTCGCGATTGCCGTCAGGCGGCAGGCGGCGGGGACAGCCCTTGATGTGGCCAAGTGGATTTTTGAGCAGGGCCGCACCGATCACAGGGATGTGATTCGCGGTCTCGTTGTTGCGGGAATGGGATACCTGCTTGAGCAATTGCGGTACGACCGGGAAACAGCGGACGCGAATGGTCTGGACATCCCACTCATGCGATGGCGGTGCATTCGTATCGCGCGCGCTATTGCGGCGGAGCGCTCAGATACGCCCGATGTCGTTCGGAGATGGATGGAACTCGGGAGGGACGATCCCCTGCCTGAAGTGAGGCATGTAGCCGCTGACTGGTGGAGCGAAGGGAGGGTGCCAAGTGATCAAGTCCATTTGTAGAGTCCGGAGAATCGAAGCATGATCCGCGTTCCCGTACCGCCCGAGATGCTTCTCTGGGCCTGCGAGCGTGCGGGCCACGACGTGGCCGATGTCGCTGAGCGCGTCCCGCAGCTGTGGGCTTGGGTCCGGAGCGAGCGGCAGCCGACGCTGAAGCAACTGGAGAAGCTGGCCAAGGTCACCCATACGCCGCTCGGCTACCTGTTCCTCCCGGAGCCGCCCGACGAGGATCTCCCGGTGCCCGACTACCGCACGGTGTCGGGCACAGCGACAGCCAAACCGAGTCCCAACCTTTTGGACACGCTGTACACGATGCAGCGCCGCCAAGCGTGGCTGCGGGACTCACTCGTCGAGCACGAGGCGGAACCACTGGCCTTCGTGGGAAGCGCCCACCTCGCCGACGACCCGGACGGGGCGGGTCGCGAGATGCGGCGCACCCTGGACCTAGGCGAAGGGTGGGCGGGCCGAGTCCGAACGTGGCAGGACGCCGTGGGCGAATTGCGCCGTGCGATCGAGCACCTTGGTGTGATGGCCGTGATCAACGGCGTGGTGGGCAATAACACCCATCGCCGACTCAGGGTCGACGAGTTCCGCGGCTTCGCTCTGACGGACCCCTACGCGCCGCTGATCTTCGTGAACGGCGCCGACGCCAAGTCGGCACAGATGTTCACCCTCGCCCACGAACTGGCACACGTCTGGCTTGGAACGGAGGGGGTTTCCGGCTTCGATACGCTGCTCCCCGGCGGTACCGAGGTGGAGGACTGGTGCAACCGGGCGGCGGCTGAAATGCTCGTGCCCGCCCAGGAAGTCAGAGCACGCTGGATGCGAGTCAAGCGGTGGCCGGATCCCTTCGATTCGCTCGCTCGCGCATTCAAGGTGAGCCCGGTGGTCGCGGCTCGCCGCGCTCTGGACCTGACGCTCATCGAACACAGCACCTTCTTCGAATTCTACGAGGGCTATGTGAAGCGCGAACGCAGGAGCGGCACCAAGGCGACCGGGGGAGATTTCTTCAACAACCAGAACACGCGCGTCGGCGAACTGTTCGCGACCCATGTCCTACACGCGGCCATGGAGGGCCGAATCGGTTTCAAGGAAGCCTACGACCTGACCGGGCTGCGTGGCGGAACATTCCAGAAGTACGCTAGACGGCTCGGGATGGACCTGCCATGAACGCCGGTCGGCCCTACCTCGTGGATTCGGATGTCTTCATCACGGCGAAGAACCTGTACTACCCGTTCGACATCTGCCCCGGCTTCTGGAATAGCCTGCTTTATCACCACCGGGCGGGCCGGATCTACAGCATAGACCGAGTACGCGGCGAACTCCTCGCGGCCAGCAGGACGGAAGATCTCGTGCGTTGGGTGAGGAACGAAGTCCCGGATGGCTTCTTCCTCCCCGTGGACACCGCCGACGTGTCGGACGCCTACACGGACATCATGATGTGGGTCCAGCGCCAATCGAGGTTCTTCGACCACGCGAAGGCGAAGTTTGCGACCGGCGCGGACGGATGGCTGGTGGCCTACGCGCAGGTCCACGGCGCTACCGTCGTGACCAACGAGCAGAGCGCGCCGCAGTCCAAGAAGGATGTCAAGCTGCCCGACCTCTGCGATCAGTTCGGAGTTCCGCGCGACAACACCTTCGCTATGCTTCGTGCGCTGAACGTTCGATTCGATTGGACCGGCGACGGCTGATGGGTCCGTTGGGAGTCGTGAGTGGTGGGGCTGCGGTTCCCGCGTACTCAGGATACCTACGGTCAGTCTGGAGGAACGGTAGGGTGGCCCGTTTGGTATCTTGGACGGGCGGCTTCCCAGGGCAGCTCGATGCGGAACTCGATTCCCGCCATTCGATGCGGGATTCCCCGCTATCGGGGCTTGATCGAACCCGATCCTTATCGTCGGCGAGAGCGGCGGATCGTGCAGTCCCAGTTTGACTTACATGATCTCTCGCCTTGATTCGGGGCGTTGGCAATCTGCGCTACCAGAGGGCCGACGAGGACCGGCTTCGCAAGGCGCTCGGGAGCCGTCGCAACGGCCCGCTTGATCCCGTTTAGCGGGAACGAATCGGCGGGAATCCTGACCTCCAATCCCGTAACCCCAACCATCGCAACGCGATGAGAATCCGCGACCTCCCGCCGTTACGGCGGGGCTTATCTTGCCCGTCATGAACGACCAACCCGTCCCCGACAACCTCGACGAGGGCGACCGCTTCCGCGCGACGCTGACGCGGGTGCTCGCGGTGCAGGTCCTCACCCTGGTCCTGCTATGGCTCCTGCAAGCCGTCTACCACGGTTGACGGTCCCGTGACCGGCATGCGCCACGAACCCGGCCCGCCGTCCTCTCGCCGGCGCATGCCAACCCGGTAGCGGCCCGTGCACCCCGTAAACTGGCTGATCGTCGGCCTGTACGTCGCGTACGTCCTCGTCGACGGCATCCGCCGCGCGCGCGGCACGAAGGAGATCGAAGGCTACTTCCTCGCCGGCCGAACGCTCCCGTGGTGGGCGGTGGGACTCTCGGTCATGGCTACGCAGCTCTCCGCCGTCACGATGATCGGCACGACCGGGCAGGGCGCCACCGACGGGCTCCGCTTCGTCCAGTTCTACTTCGGGCTGCCGCTCGCGATGGTGATCCTGGGCGTGACGATCGTCCCGCTCCTGCGCGGCGCCGGGGTCTACACGGCGTACGAGTACCTGGAGCGGCGCTTCGACGCGCGCACCCGCACGCTGACCGCCTTCCTCTTCCTGCTCTCGCGCGGGATGTCGTGCGGGGTGATCGTCGCCGCGCCCGCGGTGGTGTTCTCGGCGCTCTTCGGATGGCCGCTCGCGTGGTGCGTGACGCTGATCGGCGTCCCGGCCGTGGCGTACACCATGCTGGGCGGGATCCGGGCGGTCACCTGGACCGACGTCAAGCAGATGATTCTGATCGTGGTCGCGCTGGTGGCGGTGGTCGCGGTCCTCCTCGTGAAGATGCCCGTCTCGCCGGACGACGCGCTCCGGATCGCCGGCGCGACCGGCCGGCTCAAGGTCTTCGACTTCTCCTTCGAGATCAACGAGACGTACACCTTTTGGTCGGGGCTGATCGGCGGGACCTTCCTGATGCTGTCGTACTTCGGCACCGATCAGAGCCAGGTGCAGCGGTACCTGGCCGCGAAGTCGGTCGGGGCGGCGCGCACCTCGCTGCTCATGAGCGCCTACTGGAAGATCCCGCTGCAGGCGCTGGTGCTGCTGGTCGGGGTGATGGTCTTCGCGTACTACCAGTTCCGTCCGGCCCCGCTGCTCTACAACCCGGCGCACGAGAGCGCGGTGGCGGAGGCGCGGGGGGCGGAGTACGCGGATCTGCAGAGCCGGTACGGGGAGGCGTTTGAGTTGAGGGAGGGCGCCGCTCGCCGCGCGGCGGGTTTGGCTACAATGGACGGCGAGGCCTCAGGCGGGGACGGAGCGGCTGCGGCGCCCGGGGCGCCGGCGCCGGGTCGGGTCCCGGGCGCTACCGCGGCCGCTGCCCGGGGTGCGGCCCCTTCGCCGGACGCGGCTTCCGTCCAGGACGCAGTTCGCCAAGCCGCACTGGACGAGTTCCTCTCCCGCGAGGCCGCCGTCCAGGACATCCGCGCCGAAGCCCTGGCGATGGCCGAAGAGGTCACGGGCGAGCCCTCGCGCGACGTCAACTACATCATTCCGCGCTTCGTGCTGGGCGAACTGCCGATCGGCCTTGCGGGACTCTTCATCGCGGCGGTGATCGCGGCGGCCATGTCGAGCATCTCGTCGGAGCTGAACTCTCTCTCGACGGCCAGCGTGATCGACTTCTACCGGCGCCGGTTCCGTCCCGGGGCGACCGACGCCCACTACCTGACCGTGTCGAAGGTCGCGACGGCGTTCTGGGGGGTGTTCGCCTGCACTGTCGCGGTGTACGCAGTCGGCTTGGGGTCGCTGATCGAGGTGGTGAACAGGTTCGGGTCGTTCTTCTACGGGTCGATTCTGGGTGTGTTCCTGCTGGCGATGGTGCCGCGGGCGCGGGGGGTCGGGGCCTTCGTCGGGCTGATCGTGGGGATGGGGGCGGTGGCGGCGGTCAGCTTCGGGGCGCCCGACGTGTCGTTCCTGTGGCACAACGTCATCGGGGCGGCGGTGGTGTTGGGAGTGGGATTGGCGTTGGGGAGGTGGAGTGGAAGTGACGATGTCGCCCCCGATATGTAATGTGCAGTTGACCAAATGTATACCATAGTTGACATTCAGGTCCTCCCATGACCTGCTGCCACTGCCGGGGCGCGGCGCGGATGTTCGACGAGAGGACGGCGAGGCGACAGTTGCGCCGCTATCGCCGCAAGGGGCCGGGGAAGGGCACGCGGGAACTCATCGACGCGGTCGCCGAGGAGGGTGTGGAGGACCGCACCTTCATCGACATCGGCGGCGGGGTGGGGGCCATCCAGCACGAACTCATGGAACGGGGGGCTGCGGGGGGTACGAGCGCCGATGCATCGCCGTCGTACCTGGAGGCGGCGCGGGCGGAGGCGGAGGCGCGCGGCCACGCCGACCGGATCCGGTACGTGGAGGGTGATCTTGTGGAGCGGTCGGGCGAGATCGACCCGGCCGACCTAGTCACGCTGGACCGTGTGGTTTGCTGCTATCCCGACATGCCCGCGCTGGTGGGCGCCGCCGCGCGGCTCACCCGACGCACGTTGGGACTGGTGATCCCGCGCGGGACCCGGTTCGTTCGGGGCGGCGTCGCGATCGTGAATCTGTTCCAGCGGTTGCGGCGCCACCCGTTCCGCGTGTACGTGCACGATCCGCGCGAGGTGGAGGCGGTGCTTGCGGAGCACGGGTTGGGGCGGCGGTATCTGCGCGAGGGGCTGGTTTGGCGGGTGGCGGTGTTCGGGCGGGGCGGGGGTCGGGATCGAAGACGGGTCCATGGTTGAGACCGCGGCGCTCGAAAAGCGGCCCCTCGGGAACACCGGGGTGTCGGTCAGCCTTCTGGGTCTGGGTGGGAACAGGCTGCTCACGAAGCCGGACGGCGGCGGCGAGGCCGTGCGCCTGGTCAAGCGGGCGCTCGATCTGGGCGTGGGGTTTTTCGACACCGCGCGACTCTATCCGAACAGTGAGATCTTTCTCGGTGAGGGCCTGGAGGGGCGCCGCGACGAGATCTTCCTGGCGAGCAAGACCCACGCCCGAGACCGCAGGGCGGCCCGGGCGCAGCTGCACGAGACCCTGCGGCGGCTTCGGACCGACCATCTCGACCTATGGCAGCTGCACGACGTCAGGACCGACGGGGAAGTGCGCCGGATCTTCGGGGCCGGAGGGGCAGCGGAGGCCCTGGTCGAGGCCAGGGAGAGGGGGCTGGTGCGCCACCTGGGCGTGACCGGCCATCGGAGTCCCCAGGTGCTCTGCCGCTGCCTGGAGGCCTTCGAATTCGACACCGTGATGATCCCGGTCAATCCCGCCGAGAGGCACTACCGGTCGTTCCTCACGTCCGTACTGCCCGGGGCGGCAAGCGCCGGAGTCGGCGTCGTCGGGATGTACGCGTACTGGGGGGGCCTTGTCTCCGACCTGGCCTGGTTTGAAACCGTAGAGCCGTTTCTGCGTTTTGCGATGAGTCAGCCGGTCGCCACGGTGCTGGTTGGTTGCGACTCGGTTGCGCAGCTTGAAGAGAACGTCCGCTACGCCTCCCGGTTCGCTCCCATGTCGCCTTCCGAGGCTGACGAGCTGGTACGCCGAATGGCGCCGCACGCGTCCCGACTCATGTACTACAAGTTCCCGAAGGGGACTCCCTCCAGCGAGATGGAATCTTGAAGATCTGCATCGTCAGCAGGGCGCTCTACCCCGTCATCGGGGGGAGCGAGACCTATGCGTACAACCTGGGGGAGTACCTGAGCGACCGGGGCCACCGGGTCGTGGTCGTCACTTCCGACCTGCCGCCGCACTACAGGGACGACCACGGCTATCCGTTCGAAGTGGCCCGCGTCCAGGGACTTTCCGACTTCAACTCCGCCCGGGCACCCCTCAGCACCCTGGTCCCCCTCTATCGCCTGCTCGCGAGTCTCCGTCCCGATGTGATCCATGTTCAGAGCGTGCTGCCGGGAATCGCCCTGACTCTGATATCGGACATGCTCCCGGGACCTCCGGCCATCGTCTTCACCGACCACAACACACCCATGCCCGAACAGCGCCGCTGGATTTCGGGGGTGAACTGCTACGAGGTCGAACTCGCGTTCGGTCAGTTCATGTTCAAGCGCGGGACATACGACGCCGCCCTCGCCCCGAGCCGGCGCTTCTACGACTGGGCCCTCCGCCGGGGCGCTCCTCCGGAGAAGCTCCACCTGATCCGCCACGGTGTCGACGTGAACCGCTTCTCACCCGGCGTCGCCCCGCGGAAGATCCGGCGGGCGCTCTGTCCCGGGACCGGGAAGACAGTGCTGCTTGCGCCGGGGCGGGCGGTGCGGCGGAAGGGCATCATGGGGATCCTCGATGCGCTCTCCAGCCCGCTTCTCGCATCGGCGGATGTCCATCTGGCCATCACGACCACCAGGAACACCTCCGAGCCGGCGTTCTTCGAGGAAGTGCGCAGCCGAATCGCCGCTTCGCCGCTGAAGGAGCGCGTGACGCTGCTGGTCGACACCTTCGCTCCGGACGACATGCCGGACGTGTATCGCGCCAGCGACTGCGTGCTCTTCCTCTCCGACGCGGAGGGCTTCGGGCTCGTGGGGATCGAAGCGCTGGCCTGCGGCGTGCCGCTGATCGCCCGTGAGTCGAAGGGCATCAACGAATACTTCGTCCACGGCGAGACCGGATGGGCCGTCCAGGGGGATTCGGGTCACGAAATCGCCGCTGCCGTGAGGCGCGTCCGCGAGGACGGCGATCTTCGCTCGGCGGTGGTCCGGACGGGCCGCAGGCTGGCGGTTTCGGAATTCAGCCTCTCGTCGATGATCCGAAAGATCGAACGGCTCTACGCCGCGGTGGTCGAGCAGAAGAGAGTACTCGGGCCGGGTGTCCCGGCCGGCCAGTCGGCGAGGGCCGCGACGGGGACATGGGCGGAAGGGTGGCACTGATGCTCACGACGCTGCTCCGCCCGATCGTGAGGAGATTGCTCGCTCCGGTCGGCGCTCGCATTCCCGTCCATCCCAACGTTCTGTCGAGCCTCGGTCTGGCCGCGGCGGTGGCGGCTGCGGCGGGGTTCGCGCTCGGTGCCTTTCGGTGGGCTGCAGTTGGGATCGCAGTATCGGGGATGTTCGACCTTCTTGACGGGGCTGCGGCCCGGGCACGCAATCCAAGGGGATCGAAGCTGGGGGGGTTCATCGATTCGGCGATGGACCGCGTCGCCGACAGCGTGCTCTTCCTGGGGCTCTTTCTCCACTACTACCTGTCCGTTCCCGTCGGCCACGCGGGGGCCGTGCTCGCCGTCCTCGCCGTATCGGGGTCGAACATCGCCAGCTATTTCAAGGCACGGTCGGAAGTCGAGGGTGTGGCCTGCAACGTCGGCCTGGTCAAGCGGGCCGACCGGCTGATCCTCCTTATGCTGCTCGGTATGCTGGGCCCCGTGTCGGGTGTTCCGATTCTGTCGGTGCTCGTCCTGTTCTCCGCTCACTCCATGTGGGCCCGCGCCGCATTCGTCTACCGTCGGCTGGGGGAACGGACCAGCGGGTAGGGGGCCAGGCAGGGAGCGGAGTCAATCGAGCCGAGGCGTCCCAATCGAGCATGCGGCT